>JAMCSQ010000022.1 GCA_023378805.1 Candidatus Parvarchaeota archaeon
TGTACAAGCAGGAGATAAAAGACGACGTAAAACTAAACCTCATATCCAACTGGCAGAATGTCGTTGTAACGCTGAAAAACGTCAAAAGGGATGGAAATACGGTTACGGCCAACTTCGTTGCCGACAAGAATTTTTGCTTCGATGAAAACGACAGGATACTTTTGATAAACAAAGATTTGCCAATAAGATTCTTAAGGGTTGTAGGCAGCGTTTCTTTAAAGTGAGTCTGTAATATTTTTATACTTTTACTGGTCTATAGATTCTATGTCCGATGATAAGATTGGCAGGATAAGACTAGATTACAGGACTGGCAGTGAAATCATCTTTTCTCCTGTCAGGGATAACAAGCCCATGGATTTTCATTCAAAAGAGACGTATTGGTCTACGGACATATCGAAATGTCCCTTTGAATATGAAAAAGCTGAACTGAATAAAACACTGATGTTAATTGGAGGGGATGAATATTCTTGGAAGTTACGCGTCATAGAAAACAAATTCCCGTTTATTTCGCCTTCTTTTAATCACGATGGTCAGACCGGGTTCTTTAACGAAAAATCCGCGTTTGGCTATGCAGAAATAATCTTAGACACTCCAAAACACAATTTCCCGTTTGCTGAGTTAGGTGAGGAGGAATTGAAAATGTGGATAGATGTAGTTGTCTTAAGGGAAGAAAACCTTTACGCAAACGCAGACGTAAAACACGTTTATGTGTTCAAGAATGAAGGGCCAAAAAGCGGTGCAAGTCTATCGCATACCCACACGCAGATAATGGCTTTCCCAGAGCCGCCGGAAACGATTCTAAAAGAGAGTGCTAGAATAAATGCAAATCTGTCCGATGACGGAAAATGTCTTTATGAAGAGGCGATGGAGCGCGAAAAAGACAGGATAATGGCAGAAAACAGTACTTTTATGGCCTTTGCTCCGTTTGGTTCAAGGTTTATGGGTGAGTCTTTAATCCTGCCTAAACGGCATATAAACTATGTCGGTAAGATGTCCGATGAAGAGAAACAGGATCTAGCAAATCTGCTCGGCAAGATACTTAAAATGAACGTAAAGCTTTTCGGAAGGACTTCATACAACATAGTATTCCATGAGATAAAATCGGACGAGAAATTTCATTTTCACATAGAGATTTATCCCAGAGTCATTACTTTTGCGGGCATAGAATTTGCAGGTTTCTTCACAAATCAGCTTTATCCAGAAAAATATGCGGATATGTTCAAGGCTGCACTTTGAAGACAGACTGATGTCTACAGCAAGCTTATACCGTATTTATTCCGTACATATTCGTGCACCATTCTGGCGAACTCCTCTGGGTACAATTTTATGCTATTAATAAACTTTTCAAAGTTTTCCTTTTCAAGGTTATTCTCTAACCAATGATCTATAGTTCCAAAGTCCTTACATATGTACTTGTCTTTGTTTATCAGCAAACCGTACGCCCTTGAGTTTTCTATTTTGCATTGTAATGATATGGCGTCCGTTATATTGAGTTCACCATCCTTTCCCGGTTTTACGTTTTTTAGGTAGGGCATGCTGTTTTTGTTCAGTATGTATACTCCTCCCCACATCACGTTGTATCTTTCATCAGCGCTATTCATTGCGTCTAAAATGTAATCATCAGGTTTTTCTATGGCTTCTTCCATCTCCAAAATATCCTCCAGTGTTTTGCCTTTTACGAGCCCACCCCTCTTTGCGTCATCCCTTGCAACAGAATCCATGGAAAACAAAGGGGTTCCCTTAAAATGACCTATTAATTCTTTGATATAACTGGCTTCGTTCCTGCCTTCTATGATTAAATCTCCAAGTAGAACGATGTAATTATGACCTTTTAATTGCTCTTCTGCAGCAACTATTGCATCGGCGGTGCCTCTTGGTTTTTTTGTAATGGAATCTACTTCCTGATATGCTATGTCTATTTTTATCTCTTTTAGTTCAGGATCCTTGCTTAAATTCTTCAGATATTCGTTCTGAAGCTTGAAAGCACCGTCGTTGTTCTCGTCTTTTCTGGTTATTACCACGATGTCTTTTATACCACATTCAGACAGGGCTTTTATATGATGGTATATTATGGGCTTATCCCCATATGGAAGGAAAGGCTTAGGAACGTAGTTGCTGAATGGACGAAGATGACTGCCGTTTCCAGCAGCTAGAATTACGGCTTTGCTGACTTTTTCATCCGCCATAATATAATAGCTAGATGAAATAAACTCATATTAATACTTTCTTTTTTCTAGTTTGTAACTCATTAACCGCGAAGTATATTTTCGGTTATCAAAGCAGGCAATTTGTTTACAATTTCCTCTTCAAAATCGGTTTCTTTGGTGAGAAGTTCGTTTATTGTCTTTTCAGCTTCTTCCCTTGAAATTTTTCCTTCGCTTAAATCTCTGCTAATCTCTCTATATCTTACAGAGTCTATCATAGGAAAGTTTTCATAGGTTTTTATATAAGCAGTCATTTCTTTTTTGTAATCTTTCTCTTTTTCAATGTTTATAATCTCCTCCCATAGCTTGACTTCTTTTTCAGCAGTTTCATTGCTGTCCGAAGCATGCACCAAATTGATTCCTTTTGTAGTACCATACCTGCCTCTTAAAGACAAAGGATCGGCTTTTTCGCACATTGTCTTTCCAAGCAGTGTCCTTACCTTTTCAACCACATTATCGCCGCTTGCGATTACCACTGCAAGTTCGGTTGCAGACATGAAATTTACTAAATTATCATAAAAGAACTTCCCTTTGTGTTCTGCGTAATGCCTATCTGCAAGAAATTCCTTTTTTGGTTTTAGCACTTCAAAAAAGTTTATATTTACTCCAAGATCCAGTATGCTTTTCAATGCTCTTGCACCTGAATATCTTCTTATCATTCCATCAGGTTTAAGCAATATTAACATTTCTTCCATTTTTTTATTAAATGATTATAATATAAATATCTTATACGGCTCCGTTTTCGGAATATAATAACAGCATAATCTAAAAAATCAGATAACTTTATTAGTGATAACAACATATTTAATACAATTATCCAGAGGTTTGAAATATGAGATCACCAATATGCGCTTTTTTAGGACATGTAGATGCGGGTAAAACCAGTATAATGGATGCCGTAAGAGACACAATGAATGCATACAAAGAAACTGGCGGCCTTACTCAAAACATCGGTTCAACAGAAGTTCCGACTGATAGAATAAAAGAGATAGCCAGCGACCTGCTTTCCAAGTTCAACATAAATATAAAGGTCCCCAGCATAATCTTTATCGATTCTCCTGGTCACGAGGCATTCGTTACCTTGAGAAAAAGGGGAGCATCGATTGCAGATATAGCAATATTAACAGTGGACATAACGGAAGGCATACAAAATCAAACAATAGAGTCTATTGAGATCCTAAAATCCTATAAAACGCCTTTTTTAATAGCTCTTACCAAGATAGATACTGTAAGGGGATTTTATAAATTAAAAAATAGCTCCTTTCTGGATTTTATAGTAAAGCAGAATCAGGATTATGCGCAGAAACTGGATGAAAAGATATACAATCTTATTTCCGATTTTTTAAATTACGGTTTCGAGGCGGAAAGATACGATAGGATAAAGGATTTTACAAAGCAGATAGCAGTCATACCACTATCATCTGTAAACGGGATTGGGATAAACGATTTAATAGTTATGATAATTGGGTTAAGCCAAAGGTACCTTGAACTTGAAAAGCAAGAATTAAACAGTGCAGCAATACTTGAGGAAAAGAATGTAAAAGGACTGGGAAAAGTATATGATGCGATCGTTTATTCTGGAAAGATATCCGTAGGAGATTCGGTAATAGTACAAACTAATGATGGGATTTCTGAAAACAAGATAAAGGGGATAATGCGCCTTATTCCCTTAGAAGAAAGTAGGGAAAATTTTGGCAAGTATGAAAGTCTTTCATCAATTGAAGCAACTGCTCCTATAAGGCTTACCCTACGAGAACCAAATGCAATGATAGGTACTTCTATAATTGTTTTTTCTTCCGAAGAAGAGAAAAGGAAAATAATAGAAGATATAACTGCAGGAAATGTTGGACAGAATAATGATGAAAGTAGAGGTTTAGTCATTTGTGCAGATTCAATAGGGAGTATAGACGCGATAAAGAACATAGCAAGTTCTTTTGGGATAGAAGTCGGTAAAACAAAGATAGGCGAGCCTTCAAAGACAGACATAACGACTGCAGGTGTAAATGGCGGCGCCTTGATGTGCTTCAATGTTCCGATTTCCAGGCAGACTGAAAGTATAGCGGAAGAATACGGTGTAAAAATAATCAGCGCAAATTCAATATACACCTTGTTTGACAGTTACAATGAATTTGAACGGGAATTAAAGAACATGAATCTTGAGAATAAACTAGAAAGGCTTAAACTTCCTTCAAAGTTTGTGTTCATAAAGGGAAATATCTTCCGTCGTTCAAGCCCATGCGTATTTGGGGTCGAAGTTCTGGCCGGGGAGATACGACCAAATTATCCCGTTATAAATTCAAAAGGAGAAAGAATAGGCAGAATAATTGATATAGAATCGGATAAGGTAAAGTTTAAAAAAGCGGTAAAAGGAGATAAAGTTGCAATTAGCGTAGACGATGCAGTTTATGGCAGGAATATACTGGAAGGAGATATTCTTTATACTGATATAGGTATGCCCGATGTGATGAAGTTTGATGATATATCTGAAGAGCTTACAGATGATTATAGGGAAGCATTATCAGAGATAAGAAAGATAAAAGGAATTTAAGGCCAATTCTTAATTGCTCTTTCATACAAGTCCATGCTGTCGCAAGGCAGCCATTTCCCAGCGTAAATAAACCCATCGATAATTCTTTTTTCTGCTACCTGCTCAAATATCTTTGATATGTTCGATTCACCCGGCGGTATAAAGCTTAGAAATGCTGGATTGATTATGTATATTCCTGCATTGACAAGATGTGATACCTGCTCAGTTTTGGGCTTTTCTATGAATTTTACTATTTTGTTGCCTTCCATTTCAACTACTCCAAATTGAGAAACATCATCCTGTGATACCAACGCAATTGTTGCCATTGCTTTCTCTTTCTTGTGGAATTCATATATTTTATTCAGATCAAAATCAAATAGATTATCTCCGTTTAGAACGATAAAGTCATCGTGAAAAATGTTCTGATTCTTTTTTATTGCGCCTCCGGTACCCATAGGAGCAGTTTCTTCTGAATACCTTATCCTTACTCCGAATTTGCTGCCATCTCCAAAGTATTCTTTGATCTTGCTTCCAAGATAGCCTATTGATATTATTATGTCTATAAACTCCGCCTTTTTAAGCTGCTCAATTATATGTTCAAGTAGAGGCCTTCCATTAATGGGCATCATTGGTTTAGGTATTTCATATGTAAGAGGTCTTAGTCTAGTACCTGAGCCACCCGCCAGTATCAGGGCCATCTTATTTCTATTTGGTTCGAAATGCTCCTTTATTAACTGCTCTATCGCTATTGATCTATTAGGTACATTTACTCCATCTATAGTTTTGTCTATCTTCTCAAGCGTTTTTTCGTTTATGGTTATCGTTATTCTTTTCTTCATATAAAGTATTACTTTATATTATTTATAAGTCTTTCCCAGGATTGAAGATATAGCATTTTCCAGGTTTTTCATAAATCTTTTTTCATCGTATCTTGTTGACCTTTCCGCACCTTTTCTCAATTTTGCATAAAACTTTTTGTTAAGTATCTTGTTAAGAGCATCTGCTATGCTCATTTCATCAGCGTTTACAAGTAAGCCATTCTCTTCATCTTTTATAAATTCCTTTGGTCCTCCTTCATTTACCGATATAACTGGCTTTCCATATGCAAGTGATTCCAGAGGAGTAAGACCCGTGTCCTCATTTATTGCAAGAAACAAGGTAGCATACGATTTTCTATAAAGCTCGGTAAGCTCTTTCTCAGAAAGGTTTTCTTTTACTATTATATTTTTGGTCTCAAGTTTTTTGAGGCTTTCAAAGTATTTCCTGTCTTCTGCGAAACCACCCAAAACCAACTTAAAACCATTTTTGGGCATGTTAGAAAGATTGAATGCTTTTATTGCAAGATCCTGCCTTTTGTATCTTATAAATCTACTTGGATAAAAGATTATTTTTTCTATTTTATCGGCTTTTTTTATTTTGAGGTAGTTTACATGCGGGCCAAGATTGAATATTCTTCCGCTGTCCATTAACCCATAATTTACAAGTCTTTCCTTAACTTCATTGCTGAAGACTAATGCATAATTTATTCTTTTCCATGCGGATTTTTCCAGTAACTTGTAGAACAAAATTATCAAAGGCAGTGAGAACCTGTTTTTGAAGCTTTGTTTCTTATAATACTTATACATAGTATGGGCAACCCTTAAAGGAGTGTGGCACATAGCCACAGTTTTTTTGTGTCTATTCCTAAATGTTATTAATTCTGCTATCCCTGCAGTTGAAATCATGAATATATCATAATTATCTAAATTAGGTATCTTTGTAAGCATCAGTGATTTAAAGAGGTTAGCTCCTCTGCCTATAAATCCCTTTGGTTCCGCATTTCCAAGTAACTTAACGTTGTATTTTTCGAAATCGTCAAATGTATTTTTTTTGTCATAAAAAAATGTAAAAATATCACTTTTATATTTTTTGTCCTCTAAGACCTTAAGAATTGCTCTTTCCACCCCTCCTTTGCTTTTTATCCATGGCACAAATATTGCCATTTTTATTTTGTCGTTCGATACCATTCAATATTTAATACTTAAAGACCAATATTAATATTTATGTCATATAAACAGAAAGGGCAATATTCTCTAGAATATACAATAATAATGGGTATAGGCATAGGTATTATCGCTGCATTTGTAGTGTATATTGCGCTTTTCTATGGCTCATTTGCTTCAAGTTCAGCAGGAAGCCAGATAACTACAGTATCGGATAGCCTTGCTAATGAAATCAGCTACGTTGCTTCACAGGGGCCAGGATCCATGCAGGTATTTCCCATAACTCTGCCTTTGATTGAGCCGCGGTATTCTTTTTTCTGCGGAAATATAATAAAATTGCAGACTACTACTGAGTTAGGCGTGTCTAAGTCAATCGAAAATGTATCGGGAATGCTTCCTTTATCAGGCGGCACATTTGATGCATTTGCAAGAGATGAAAACGGCAGTGCTTTGGTGGGCCTTGACTTTTCCATAGCTTTAATTCAATTTACTTATTCTATTTCTTCAAATACATTGTCTTATTCAATGTCTTTCTATAACTACTCTAATGGCTTAAAGGGTACTTCATTTAATGTAAGTCTTTTTTCCACTGGCGGATCATATTTAACTAGCGTTACAGGTTCTACTAGTTCAGGTCAGGCTACAGGTACACTAACTCTGCCGTCTACCGCGCAAAGTCAATATGTTATTGAGGTGTATCCATCAGGATCTGGAGATTATTACTCTACCTGCATCAGTCTTCCATGATTAATAGCATTAAAGAATAGAATCCCCTTCATTAATAAGCAATCAAGATTACTTTCTGGTTAATCATAAAAACATATCCTCTACTGCATAAACTTATTAGTTTTACCCCAAACCTAATTCTTCTCTTTTTAGAACATTAAATAAGTAAGACAAGCCGCCAAAACCTTTAGAAAAATTAAGAAAGACTTCAGAGGATCTATTAATTTTGTGTAGCCCCAAAGTTGCTCCAAATCTTTTAACGTTAGATCCTTGTCTTTTACTTCTACAAACACTAAATTTAGTAGTTGACCCTGTGTTCCTCGTTTTTAAGGAACTTTTCTATCCCAGATTTAAGGTCATTGATTCTTATTATTTTGCCATCTCTTTCGTATTTGTAATGAGAATTCCACGGTTGTGTTACCAAGTATAAGGTCACCTGTGAATTGTTTCCTCTTTTGATTATCTCCTCTGCCAGTGTATTTGCGTCATCAAATATAGTCTTGTATCCGTAGTTCAGCTTCTTATCTATGGTTGGTACACATGTAACCTTTATGTCTGCCCCATAAAAGTTCTTCTTTAACCATTTCACGATGTACTCCGACTGTTCAATTGGCCTTTGTGTTATTATCTCGACTTCGTGTGTCTCTGTCAGCGAGTCCAGCGTTTCTTTTCCTATCGTCGGTTTTATCTCCTCCCACTTGTTGCTCCATATCTGGCCGTGCAGATCAAGAAATTCAGGGGTAGATATTGGAATTTTCCAGGTCTCCGGCTTGTAGTCACATATATCATCCCAGGTGTAATTACTTTGATGTATCCCATTGTAAACCTTAAGGAAAACTGTGTGAAAATCTGCGAGGGTACCGTCAATGTCCAATCCTATCTTTTCTTTTTGCATACGTAGTATTAAGAAGGCAGGCATTATTTAAACTTTTCAGCGCAGGAGGTTTTGTTTATAAAGTGTTTTTTGTTTACAAAGCCATATATCTTTCATATTTTATAAACAAAGCCCTATAAAACGAAAGCTTTAAATACTAGTTTATGTCATACTATATAAATCTTATGAAAGTTGTAACAAGCAAGTATACTATAAAATGTCCCTCTTGTGGTAGTGACGCAGTTAGCTATGACAAGGCAACCGGTGAATTAGTCTGTCAGAACTGTGGATATGTTATAGAGAGTGATACGATAGATTATGGTAGGGAATGGCGTTCTTTTGAAGACGAAAGAGATGAAGGAAAAGGAAGAATGGGCTCTCCATTAAGTTACGCAAAATACGATAAAGGTACAAGTACTGTAATAGGAAAGGCCAGTGAGTCCATAAAGCTGTCAAATGCTAATAGAAGAACTTTCTATAAATTAAGGAAATGGCAGCCAAGAATATCTACTGCATATGAAAGAAATTTAAAGTTTGCACTTACAGAACTAAGGCATGCTAGCAATC
>JAMCSQ010000023.1 GCA_023378805.1 Candidatus Parvarchaeota archaeon
ATTCCTTGCTGTGCCATTCCGGTACCTATTAAACCACCTGCTATTGCTATTGCTGCGGCTATCGCATATAGAGCGCCTGCATCTGTTGCAATTACCATAGCATTTTACGTTTTTTTCTATTTTTAAGCTTTACTGTTTTTAATTAAAAATAACCACGCTTTTATAAAACTATGAAAAAAGAAAGCTTTTTAAAGGGTATAAAAAGGAAAGTTATTTATACTAGTTCATTCATATGGTTTATCGTAAACATATGGAAATAGACTCTGTTCCTGATGACGTAATTGAATGCCTTTTTGATGCGATAAAGAAGGATAACAAACTTTATGTTATTTTAAAAGAGGACAGCAAGGACAACGAGGAAAGGATAGAAAAAGTTTTCGGAAAGAATATAGAATTTTTGGATATGGTTGATATGCTGGAAAGAAAGGTGTTTTCGCAGTTTATGGATGCAGTAAGTATTTTTGATAATGAGCCATTTTTTAATAAACTAGGATTCAATGAGATAACCGAAATATTTTATGATCTTACAAAATTAGATCAGAGCAAAAAGATGCTGTTTAATTATGCATTGCTAGGAAGAAGGGGCAAAGAAGGGTTATTGCAGACTTTAGGAGGAGGAAGACTAACTAAAAGCGCTATTTTCGTGCCTTCTACGCATGAGAAGGACGCAGAGACTTTCATAAAGAAATGGAATGTTGAATACTTGAAAAAGAAAGTATTCATATTAGGAGGTTAATAAAAATGGAAGATAACGACAAGATAGAAATAAGTCTAAAGGTTGCAGAAGCACAGCAGGATGACATTGGACAGAATTCTGTAAGAATAGGAACTGCGTGGATGAAACAGATAGGGATAAGGCCTGGAGATTTCGTTGAAATAGAAGGTAACAGAAAAACCGTTGCAAAGGTCGATAGAGCACATCCTGGTGATTTAGGTTTAAATATAATAAGAATGGACGGTACTACGAGAAAGAATGCAAAAGCAGCAATAGGGGAAAATGTAGTAGTGAGAAAAGCAGAGGTTTACGAAGCAGATGTAGTTAACCTTTCTCCCTTGTCTACAATATCAATACGCGGTGCAGAAAACGTGATAGGAAGGTTACTTTTGGATAGGGCAATATCAAAGGGAGATATAATAACGCTTGGCAGCGGAGGAAGAAGTTCATTTGCTTCGTTTTTCGGAGATGATATTATGAGTATATTTGAAAACACTGCTTTTCCGTCTTTTCAGTTTGGTTTCTCAGAGCTTCGTTTTCTAGTTACTTCAACTTCTCCGAAAGGATTCGTGGTTATAACAGAAAACACAGATATAAACATATCTCCCGAGCCGGTTAAACTTTCCGAAGAATCCAGGGTAAAGCATGTAAGCTATGAGGATGTAGGTGGATTGTCAGATGAAGTTTCAAAGATAAGAGAAATGGTAGAGATGCCATTAAAGCATCCTGAAATATTCATGAGATTGGGTATAACTCCTCCAAGAGGCGTTCTGCTTTATGGACCGCCAGGCACAGGAAAAACACTGCTTGCAAGAGCCGTGGCAGATGAAAGCGATGCGCATTTCATAACAATAAACGGGCCGGAGGTCATGAGTAAATGGGTAGGCGATGCCGAAAAGAAATTAAGAGAGATATTCGATGAAGCGGAAAAGAACGCGCCTTCAATAATATTCATAGACGAAATAGATGCAATAGCCACGAAAAGAGAAGAAAGTATAGGAGAAGTAGAGCACAGAGTTGTTTCGCAGCTTCTTACATTGATGGATGGTTTGAAAAGCAGAGGCAAGGTTATAGTCATAGCTGCTACTAATAGGCCAAATGCAATAGATCCCGCGCTGCGCAGACCAGGTAGGTTTGACAGAGAAATAATGTTTGGTGTGCCAAATGAAAAAGGAAGGCTAGAGATTTTGAACATACACACAAGGAATATGCCTTTGGATAAATCTGTTGATCTTAGCTACATATCAAAGATAACGCACGGTTTTGTGGGTGCGGATATAGAATCCTTGATAAAGGAAGCCGCTATGAATGTTATAAGAAGAAACATAAACGAATTGAATGTTAAAGAAGGAGAAAACATCCCAAAAACTGTTCTTGAAAAGCTTATAGTTTCAATGGATGATTTTAGGGAAGCATTAAGGTTTGTAAGGCCCAGTGCAATGCGTGAAGTTTTAGTTGAAAGGCCTAGTGTCGGCTGGGAGGACGTTGGTGGTTTAGATCAGGTAAAAGCCCAACTTAAAGAAGCAATAGAATGGCCTTTAAAACACCCAGATTCGTTTAGAAAGATAGGTATAACGCCTCCAAAAGGAATACTTCTTTATGGGCCGCCAGGCACAGGAAAAACACTGCTTGCAAGAGCCGTGGCACATGAAACTGAATCAAATTTTATTGCAATTAAAGGGCCTGAGATATACAACAAGTACGTAGGGGAGAGCGAGAAAAGAATAAGAGAGATATTTGACAAAGCAAGGCAGGTTTCACCATCTATAATCTTTATAGATGAGCTTGACAGTATAGCTTCATCAAGATCCAACTATGAGGGAAACAATGCAACAGAACAAGTCGTAAATCAACTGCTTACCGAATTAGATGGAATAGAGCCTCTTAAGAATGTAATCGTTATAGGGGCTACAAATAGGGTTGACAAGGTTGATCCAGCAATACTAAGGACGGGAAGGTTTGACAACATAGTATTTGTTCCGCCACCAGATGAGAGTGGGAGAAGAGAAATTCTTAAAGTATACTTAAATAAAATGCCAATAGAAGGCGATAAGGAAGAACTGATTGAATTCCTTGTCAAAAAAACAGAAGGCTACGTTGGTTCGGACATAGAAAGACTTGCAAAGGAAGCAGGTATGAATGCTCTTAGAAGTAACATATCTGCAAGTAAAGTAACCAGAGAAGACTTTGAGAAGGCTCTTGATTTGGTAAGGCCAAGCTTAACTCCGGAAGACGCAAAGAAGTACGAGGAGATGGCAAAGAAGCTTTACAGTAAAAAAGAAAAAGCAAAGGAGCTTAATTACTTCGGTTGAGATGGATCACGAAGAAATATACAAGCTTATACTGAATGACGAGCTCGGGTGGGAGCACCTTATAACCACAATAATAAGGGATGAAGGTATGGACCCTATGGATATAGACCTTATTAAAATAGCGGACAGGTTTGCTGCGTTGATATCTAAAATAAACCAGATAGACTTTAGATTTGGGGGAAAATTTGTTTATACTGCCGCTATACTTCTCAAGATGAAATCTGATACTGTTGTAGAGGAAATGCTTGAGCTAAACGTAAAGAAAGAAAGAGAAAGCCAGCAGAGGTACATAAAGGCCGTACCATTTGACATAGCCGTTACATCGAAACTCCCTATTTTCAGGAGCAGAAAGATAACTCTTACCGAGCTCATAAATACAATAAGAGAAGCTATGCGGTATAACACAAAACAGAAAATAAATTTTGAATTAAAGCTGAAGGAAGTCAAAATAGAAGATAGGATAAGATCTCTTCTCGAAAAATTGGGAAAGTTATTCGGCATCAAAGAAATGGTGCTTTTCTCCGAATTGGTGCCAAAAAAGAACGATAGGAAGGAAATAATTTATACTTTACTGCCGCTTTTGTTTATATCAAATATGAATAAAGTGGAGATTTCACAGAACGAACCTTTTGAGGAAATCTACATAAAAAGCAGGGTAAAGTGATGCGAACTTTTAAAATTAGTAAATGCGATTATATTCTTATGGCAGTAATATGATAAAGATAAATGAGTACGTTGAAGCGCTTATATTCTCCTTTGGTGATGGCATAAGCTTGGAAGAAATAGTAAAAAGAACTAAATCGGACCCAATAATGGTAAAAAAAGCAGTCAATGATCTTAATAAAGCATATTCTGAACGAAAGAGCGCGTTTTACATATTAACAGAAGGTAATTTATATAGAATGAGACTTAGAAGCGATCTTCTTTACTTAGTACAAGATAACCTTAGGACAGACATGAGCAGAGGAGTTTTAATGACCTTAAGCTTGATAGTCTTAAATGGAAAAATAAAGCAGGCGGATTTAGTTAAAAAGCGTGGTAGTATCTCATATCAACATGTCAAGGAGCTGCAGTCCAGGGAATTGGTCTCAACTGCAGTAGAAGATGGGAAAAAGGTAATAAAGATTACTCCCTCATTTTATGATTACTTTGACGTTGATAAAAAAGAATTCAAGGAAATAAAGGAAACAATACAGGAAGAAATAAAGAAGGAAGATGATAAAACCGTAGAATACAAAGGAAACTAGAATACGACTACTTTTCTAGGTATATTTATCTGTGGCTTGTTCTCTTTTACCACGTTTTCAGGTTTTTTCTGCTCTTCATTTGCCGGTTTAACAGGTTTTTGAACATCTGTGGACTTAACTTTTTCTATTGCTGATTTTATAGCGTTTTCAACCGCAGTAAAGTCGTTTTCCTCCATTTTCTGTGGTTGCCAAACGTGGTTTACAGTATCATCGTTGTATCTTGGTATTAAGTGTATAAGTGCATGCGGAGTTACGCTGCCTTTCGTTAGTTCCTTTGTATAAAGCATTTCTACATTGTTTGGGGCAAGTGATAATAATATTGCGTAACCAACTGCTCTTGCTACACTCATGTACTGTAAAAACTCCTCTTGTGGCATTTCGTATATATTATTATAGTGTTTCTTTGGTATCATTATTACGTGGCCCTTTGAAGCCGGATTAATGTCTAAAACCCCCATTATCATCGGGTCTTCATAAATCTCTTTTGCGGGTACTTTCTTGCTTGCAATCATGCAAAATATGCATTTTTCCTCCTCCATATCTTTATTATACCCTTTAAGTATTTATTGTTAAGTAATATCCCTTCTTTTTTAATTAAAAAAGCTTTTAAATGAGAAAAACTTAAACGTGTTATGAAAGCGAAAAGCAGTTTAAAGTTTGTCGACGAGGAGAAAAGAGCGGTAGATGCGGCTATAGGATTAATTTTATTTGGATTTGGGTTAGTCCTTATAGTTTTTGGTTTAACATCTATCATTTCTTCAGCGGTTCTTAGTGGATACTTCTATAAGACCGTTACAACACCTCCATCGGCTTATATATACCCCTTATTCGAGGTTGTATTTGGAATAATAGTATTCTCCATTGCAATGTGGGTATTTAAGGCAAAGGTATAAGGATTACTTTATTTTTTATTTTTTACTTTTATTTTCGGTGAAAAAGAAAGGTTTATATACTTGTTTATTGCTAAGTATTGTGTAGGTGATTAATTACGGCATTGTCATTTAGTGAAGATTATATAGCTAAGATCAGAAGGATGTTCGGCTTAAACTTATATGAGGCAAAAATATGGCTTGCTCTGCTTTCTCAGGGTAAATCAACCTCTGGTAAACTAAGTGAGATAGCGAACATACCAAAATCAAGAGCTTATGATATACTTGTTTCATTGGAAAACGGCGGTTTTATAGTAAGGGATTTAAGCAAACCCATAAGTTACAGGGCAATTCCTCCGCAGGAGCTGATAGAAAAGCTGGAAGAAAAAGCAAAGGAATTGATGGATCTAAAGCTGGAGAAGCTAAATAAATTAAAAGACAGCGCAATGCTAAACGACCTTCAAAATCTTTACAATAAAGGGATAAAATATGTAGACGAAGGGAAAGTTGCTAACTCATATCAAGGGCTAGATAATATATATTTCAGGATAAAGAAAAGCATAGGTTCGGCCAAGGGAGAGATAGTATTGATTACTACTGAGCAGTCCTTGGAAAGTAAAATAAGTGCACTTGGAAGAGCGCTTAAAAAGGCCAAAGCCAGTAATGTAACTGTTCATGTTTATGCGCCGGTAAAAGACATTAATGAGACACTGATGAATGAAATAAAGCAGTTTGGAAAGCTTAACAAAACGGACCTAGATATAGGCAGATTTGTAATAGTAGACGGAAATGAGATATTTATATTTACGGAAAATGAGAGTGAGACTCATCCGAGTAATGAAGTAGTACTTCATATAAAGGGGAAATATCTGCCGGAAAAGATCAAAAAACTAGTATCCTCACATGTTGTGGACTGATTTTACAGGCACAGAGAAATAGTTAGCATTTAATATTAAAAATTTTTTTAGATATTTGAATATGACCTATATAAAACAAGTAGAACTTGATAATTTTAAATCATTTGCCGGGCACGTAAAGTTCGATTTTGTAAATGGTTTTAATGCCATAGCCGGTGCTAATGGTTCAGGAAAAAGCAACATAATTGATGCGCTTCTTTTTGTTTTTGGCGGTTCATCAAAGAAAGAGATGCGGTCCGATTTGCTTACGGACTTAATATTTAACGGAGGTAAGAATGGAAGGCAGGCAGAGCATGCAAAAGTCAATGTTATTCTTGATAATTCAAAAAAAGAGTTTCACGGAATAGAAGAAAATGAAGTCTCAATCAGCAGAAAAGTAGACAAGAACGGAAAGAGTATTTATCGGATAAATGGAAAAGCATCTACAAGAGAAGAGGTCTTAAATATTCTTGCACTGGTGAAATTCAGGCAGGATGGATTCAATATAATCCCACAGGGAAGGATACTTGAAGTTGTTGGTGCATCTAATGAGGATAGACTTAGTTTAATAAATGATATCTCAGGAATAAGCGTATTTGAAGACAAAAAGAGTAAAGCAATGAACGAGATGAAGAAAGTAGAAGATAATATCTCAAAAATAGAGACAGTTCTTAATGAAAAGCAGAAATTAATGTCCCAACTTGAAAAGGAAAAGACGCGAGCAGTCGAATTTCAAGAACTTAAAAATAGGTATCGTTCTCTCCTTTCAAAACAATCAAAAATTAAAAGAGATGCAGCGGATTCGGAGCTAAAGGCAATATTGGAGAAACTTAAGGAATCAGAGAATGGAAATGAGGAACTTTCTGCAGAGATATCAAAATTGAATGAAAAAATAAAAAAGATAAATGAGGAAGTAGAATCTATAAACACAAAAGCAGAAGCGGAAGGCGAAAAGGAAATACTAGATGCAGAAAACAAAGCTAAGGAATTCGATGCCGAGCTTGCAAGGCTGAATGCTGTGCTTAAGAATGACAATGAACAGCTTAACAGTATTATTTCATCAATAGAAGAACTTTCAAAATCGCAGGAAGAAATAAAAAAGCAGATAAAGGATGAAGAAGAAGAGAAAAAGAAACTAGAGGAAAGAATCACTGTTTTGAATTCTAAAAAGCTTTCTCTGGTGGAAAGGGAATCTGAGACACAGAATTACCTAAAAACGAAGGAATCACTCGAAAAAAAGATATACGGCATAGATAAAAAGATATACGAACAGAAGATCGTTCTTGCAAACTACCCTAAACTAGCAGAGCTTCAGGAAGAGCTTACGGGCTTAGATTCCAGTAAGAATGACCTTGAAAAAACAATAAAGGAAATGACTCTGTCTTTTTCCTCGTTAAAACCGGAAATTGACAAGTTGAAAATCCAGACTAAAAGAGAAGCAGATTCAATATACTTATTGAGAGAGAACCTGCTTAATCAGAGGAATTCCCTATCTTCACAGAATAGGGCATTAGATGTAGTCAATAAGTTAAAGAAGGATATAAAAGGGATATACGGTTTAGTGTCCGAACTTTTCTCGCTGAAAAATAAGGAGCATTCAATTTCAGTTATAAGATCAATAGGCAGGAGAGGCGATTTTATAATCGTTGAAAATGAGGAGACAGCAAGACAGTGCATAGAGAAGCTTAAAAATGAAAAGCTTGGCTTCTATACCTTCGTACCCTTAACAACTGTTAAAAGCAGCTATAGTTTTGACAAGTTAGATGACGTACGAATAATTGATTATATAATAAACCTCGTTGATTTCACTGAAAATCTTGCACCTGCAATGAAATTTGTTTTTGGTGATACGGTTTTGATAAAGGACTTTGATTCCGCCAAGGAACTTATACATCAGTATAGAATGGTTCTACCAGATGGTAGTGTATTTGAAAAAACCGGAACAGTTTCAGGTGGCAACTTTGATATGCCAAATATACTAACTGTTAACAAAAAAATTGCTGAAATAAACACCGAAATAAGCGAACATTCAAAACTTAAGGAAAAGTATGATGAGGAGATAATAGAGAAAGAATCTACTTTGAATTCGCTTATGACTGAGATAAAGGTCAGGCAGAAGACGCTTGATGAAACAAAAGGTAAACTATCAAAGCTTCTGCAGGAAAAATCAAAATTCACTGGTACCGAATCGGATATCTCAGAAAGCATAAGGTCACTTGAGACTGAAAATTTGAATTTAAAATCAAAACTAGAAGAAGCAGAGAAGAATAAACCGGACATAGTAGATCACAGAAAAGAGATAGAGGCTATTGAAAGGGAAGTTAGTGATTTACAGGTTAGAGTCGCTACTTCTGGAAATAAACTTTCAGCAGTTCTTATGTCAGAGATAAGCAATCTAGAAAGAAGATTTTCGCAGCTTAATAAGGAAAGAGAAAGATTTGAAAAAGGGATAGAGGACGTGGAAAATGCGATAAAGGAAACGCAGGAGAATTATGGCAAAGCCAGAAAAGAGCTTTCAAATAAGTCAAATAACTTAAACCTGCTGAGAAAAAGAAGAAGCGAGCTTTTGAATGAGCTTAATAGCCTGCAGAAGCAAAGAGAGGAAATATATAGCAATTCTCAGAAATTTACAGAAGAAATAAATGCCTTGAAAGTTAAGGAAGCAGGATTCAGAGTAAAATTCGAAACAGCTGAGGAAGAATACAAAAAATACAGTATAGAAGGCGTGAATGTAGAAGAAGGAGAAACTATTGAGAAGCTAACCAAGGAAATTAATTCCCTTAACTCTAAGATAAATTCATTCGGTCCGATAAATGAACTTGCGCTTAAGACTTTTATGGAAACACAACAGCAGTACCAAGAATTTAATGTTAAACTTGAAAAATTGAATGATGAAAGAAACAGGATATTATCTGTAATATCTGAGATAGAACAGAAGAAACTTGAGTCTTTCATGAAGACATTATCTGATATAAATTTAATTTTCACGAAGGTTTTCAACTCAATAACGAAAGGGAAGGCAGAACTCGTACCAGAAGATCCAAACAATGTATTTTCATCAGGATTAGACATAGCCGTTGAGCTGCCTAACAAAAGAATTAGAAATATAAGAGGATTAAGCGGTGGCGAGCTTTCGGTTCTGGCTATCTCTTTGATAATGGCTCTATCAAAATATACAGATGCGGTTTTCTATGTTTTAGACGAAGTGGATGCGGCTTTGGACGCAATCAATGCAGGTAACTTCTCAGCACTCGTTAAAGCTTACTCAGTATCTTCTCAGTTCATAATAATATCGCACAACGAAACTACTCTTATAAACGCAGATGTAATATACGGCGTTACCATGAACGATGAAGGTATCAGTAGGGTTGTTAGTGTAAAGATGCCCGAACAGAAAGCTTAATAATTCAAGTATTTTATTACTTCCTCTATTTCATTTAAGGTTAATTCATTTACCTGCTTGCTGCCGAGGGATTTGATATTATTTGGTAATTCCTGGAATTCCTGTTTGCTCTCTTTTTTTGTTTTATAATCAAGCGCAATCTTTCCATTCATAAAGGCATTTTTCAATAGCATCTCTCCCCTTCTGAATATTTCCTGTGCAATATCATTTTGTTTTTTTGTTATTTTTATCATTCTGCTGGTAATTCTCGGAACAGGATAAAATGCCTCCTTCTTTACTTCGTCTATTTCTTCAAATTGAAAAAATATCTTTTGGATTGCAGAGAATTTATTATTGCTTTCTTTTGACAAAAGCTGTTTTGATATGGTATTGGGCAGTATCATTACACCAAATTGAAAATCATAAAATGCAAGCTTGTCAATTATCCTGTCAGAAATGTTGTACGGCGGATTGGATATTATCTTGTTAAACCTTGGATATATTATTTCTAAGGCATCTGCATTTATTATTTGTACATTTGGATCTATTTCATATTTGTCAATTAAATAAGAGTAACATTTTATCTCCTTTTCTATTGCTATAACTTTGCATTGTTTGCTTGCCATGGTTTCTATGCTTCCGAATCCTGCGCCTATGTCCAAAACTAAGTCAGAAGGTTTTAATTCACATTTTTCTATTTCTTCTTTCAATATTTCTTCGTCTATAAGAAAATTTTGTCCGTTCTCATTGCTGCTTTTTATTTTATAGTCGTCAACAAGTTTAATTATTGTGTCTTTCAATTGGGTCATACTATTTTGAACGCGCGCGCGGCGGTTTTAATCTTTCTACTGAATAAGCTTGTCCACATCCACTACAGTTAAAAATGTATTTTTCCCTTGCTTTTCCACCCTCCTTGACTTTTTCCGTTTTTAACTCCGATTCAAAATCATTTTCTTTTCCGCATTTTGGACATTTGAATACAAAATGAAAATCCTTTTCGCCAGTTTCTCTGTATATCAAGAGCTTTTCAGTTTTGTCTCCAAAGTTTATGAAAGATTTCTTTATAAAATTTATTTTGTTTATATCCATAAAAGAAAAAGTTTTTGCTGTTTTATATATGTTTTTATTCTAGTTTTATGCGATTTAGTTCGCCGCTTTCCTTTATCCATATGGCCCAGCATAGCTCCGTTTTGCTAAGGCCTAATGTTTTACTTATTTTATCTCCTTCAGATATGCATTCATATGGCGTTTTAACAGTCTTAAAATTACTGTTTATCCATTTCATTATTATCTTATCCGGCATTATTGCGTCTATGCCACTTTGTATCCTTAAATATTGGAAAGTGTTTATCCCTATTCCATTTATCCTTCCAAGTTCATCTTTTTTGAAATTAAACGGGTCTGCATTTTCTGCCCATTCTTTAAGCGTTTTTATCTCTTCATTTTCCTTACTTCTTTCAGTTATAAACTTGCATATGCTCTTCATTGTATTCCATACTCTTTTGTTTTTGAACATAGAAAACAGTTCCTTTTCGTCTAATTTTTTGAAATCGTTGCATTTTGATATTATTCCTGTTTTTACATACTTTTCCCGGAAATAATTAACTTTTGGCACAACTACTGTAAAATAATTTAGGCCGGTACTATCAAGGCAGGCGTCAAGGACAATAAGGATTGCTTTTCCTTCCCATCTTCTACCCATTCTGCACAGTTTAGCGAATCCAGCAGATTCTTTGATTATTTCGCTTCCGAAAAGCTTTAATGCGTTATTTTTCATTATTAAAGAATAAAATACCTTCACCCTTTATTATATTTTGTGAGGGTAAAAATATATATAAAGGTAAAAAACATAAGTAGAGTATAATTTCGATAATTATGAAAGTACCAAGGTCAAGAAGAAGAGGAAAGAGCAGGGTTTTTAGAGTCAACGATTTCAAGGCAATTGGGAAGGTAAAGCTTCCAAATTCACCAGAACCTATGAACGCAAGAATAATAAAGCTTATTCACGATCCGTATAGAACTGCGCCATTAATGGAGATAAAATTTGAAAATGGCTCAAAATCATTTTTACCTGCATTTGTTGGGGCATATGAAGGACTTATAATCCCTTATATGAAAACAGAAAGCATAAAGGATGGTTCAGTTTTAAGGCTTGGAGATATTCCAACAGGAACAAACGTTTATAATGTTGAATTGAAGGCAGGAGATGGTGGAAAGATTATAAGAGCCGGCGGAAATAGCGCAAGGATAATGGAGAACACTGGAAATGAAGTTGCTATCTCACTTTCAAGCGGCAAAGTTCTTAGATTAAAGCAGGATTGCAGGGCAATTATAGGTAAAATAGCCAATGCAGGAAGAAAAGAAAAACCATTTTATAAGGCAGGAAACAAATATCACCTTATAAAAGCCAGAAGCAGATATTGGCCTATGAATGCCGCTGTTGCGATGAATGCTTACGAGCACAAATTTGGAGGAAAGAGAAGAAGTACACAGCACAAGTCTAAAAGTTCTGCTAGGAACTCTCCTCCTGGTGCAAAGGTAGGATCAATTGCTCCTAAGAGGACTGGTGTTAGATAATGGAAGAGTACAAATTTAGAGGTAAAAGCATAGATGAGCTTAAAAAGATGACGAACGAGGATCTTGCAAAAATAGCCAACGCTGATTTCAGAAGGGCCATAAAAAGAGGGTTTTCACCGGAAGAAAAGGCGTTTATTGTGAACATGAAGAAAAAAGCAGCAAAGTCAAAAAATATTAAAACGCATATGAGAGAGATGTTTATAATGCCGGATTTTGTCGGTCTTACAATACACGTACACAACGGAAAGGAGTTTATCCCCCTAGAAATAAAACCTTCTATGGTTTTTCATCGCCTAGGAGAGTTTGCACTTACAACGAAACAGGTAAAGCACGGTTCTCCAGGTATGAAAGCTACACGTTCAAGCGGGTTTGTTCCTATTAAGTAGATATGGTAACTACAATACAGGTTAAAAGAGAAGGGATGCCGATATCCCTAAAGCACACACATGAGATAATGGAGGCGGTTAAAGGTAAGCAGGTTTCAAAGGCAAATGCCTTGCTTAAAAAAGTACTGTCAAAGCAGGCATATATACCATTTAGGAAATATTCAAGTAAAGGTCATAAACAGGGAGTACCTGCAGGTTATCCGCAGAAAGCGACTAAACAAGTTATTTCTATGCTTGAAGAGTTAAAGGCAAATGCAAAGAACATGGGTTTTGATGAGTCAAAGATAGTTGTAAGTAGTTATTCTCTTGGCAGGGGGGGCTATCCAAGATTTTCAAGCGGAACTATTTACAGGCATGGGAAGCGTACAAATTTAACGATCTATTCATTAGTTGAGCAAGAAAGAAAGATGCCTGAAAAGAAGCCAGCTAGTGCAGATAAAGAAGGCGAAAGTCCTAGTGTTAAAGAAGACGTAAAAGAAGAGACAAATGTGGAGGAACAAAAACCTGCTGAAGAAAAAAGAGAAGAAACAGTTGAGCAAGAAAGTAATAAAAGCACGGAAAGCGATGAGTTAAAGGCGGAGAAATGACATGTTACCTAAAAAAATAATTGCAAATAAAGTGAACGATGAAACGGCAAGAGAGTACTTGTTCAAGAAATTCAGCAGGTTTGGTATAAGCGATATAAGAATAGAAAAAACGCCTTTAGGGATGAAAATAATAATAAAAACGCCTAAGCCAGGAGCGATAATAACCAGAGCAAACCAGATACTTAGGGAAAGCTCAAAAGAACTTGGAGAATATTTCAACCAGGAATCTCCTAGAATAGAGGTTGAAGGTTCACAGAACCCTAATTTGGACCCTGCTATAGTAGCGGATTCAATAGCCTTTAAGATAGCTAAGTATGGGCCTATGAAATACAAAGTAGTTGCTCATAAGGCAATGGATAGTATAATGGCCGCAGGAGCAAAAGGGGTAGAAATAGAGATAGGCGGGGTTATAAAGGAAAGAGCTGCACACTTTAAATTTAGGCCAACTGGTAGCGTTATGCCAAAGACCGGGCAGGTTGAGTTTTTTGGTGTGAGAAGCGCAAAAAAACAGTTAGTGCTCAAAAGAGGATCAATAGGCATAAAAGTAACTATAGTCGTACCGACTGAAAACATAGGAGGAGTGAAAATAAATGATGGAAGAGAATCTGAAGGACTTGGAAATGGAACTTCTGAAAATGAACATAAAGAAGACGCAGGGGCTCCAGCCAGCTGATGCTGGCAAGTACAGGCATTTGAAGAAGAAAGTCGCTCAGCTGAAGAATGAGCTTAG
>JAMCSQ010000024.1 GCA_023378805.1 Candidatus Parvarchaeota archaeon
CATCTTAAGACAGTGCTTTCATTGGCCAAAAAAGAAGGAATTATAAAAATAGTCATAGGAAGTAAACAACTCTCTTTCGAAAAACGAAACCCTTTCACTTTTGAAGAGAGAAAAGAGATGATTGAAAAATCTTTGAAAAAAGAAAATATCAAAAATTTCTTTGTATATGGATTAGAAGATAAAAATTCAGATTATAGATGGTTCAGAGAGCTGATAAAAACTACTGGAAAATTCGATGTGTGCTATAGCGGTAATAAACATGTAAAGGCGATTCTTTTACGCTATAAAATACCGATAAAAACTATAAAACGGCCTAAAATAAAAGAATTATCCGGAACAAAAATAAGAAAGCTATCTTCAGAGAACAAAAAAGTGGAAAAATTTATTACCTATGAAACTTTAAAGGTAATCAAAAAAATAGACGGCTTTGAACGAATAAAAAACATAAACAAAACTAATAAAAAAAGAGTATTCACCTTAGGACATTCAACCAGAAACTTAAAAGACTTCCTATCTTTAATAAGAGAGTATGGTATTAAGGAGATTATAGACATAAGAAAAATCCCTATGTCAATGCACAACCCTCAATTTAATGCTGTTTCTTTAAAAAGGATCCTAATAAAAAATGGACTTCAATACAAAAATATTAAAGAATTAGGAGGATTAAGAAAAGCCAGCAAGAATTCGATAAATACGTTTTGGGATAATGAGTCATTTAGAGGTTTTGCAGATTACATGCAGACAAAGAATTTTAAGAAAGGGTTAAGTTATCTTATGAAAATTTCAGCCGAAAAAAGAACTGCAATAATGTGCGCTGAAGCATTGCCCTGGAAATGCCATCGATCCCTTATAGCAGATGCTCTTGTTTTAAAAGGATTTTCAGTAACGCATATAATAAACCACAATGAAACTTTTGAGCATAAAATAAATAAGCATGCAAAAAAGCACTTCGAAAGCCTAGTTTATAAGTAGGCCCTAAAAAGATAAAAAATCTTTATTTTTACTTTAATTTTTTATAAGATATTATTTGTTTGTGTAATCCTCTTCTTTATCTTCCTTTACCTCTAAAGGTATACTGGATTTAATGAAAAGCTCAACAGTATCTTTATCATCGTGATATTTTTTAAATGCAACAACTCTTTTGACGCCTACTTGAACAAGCATTTTTGCGCACGTAAAGCAAGGCTCCATCGTTACATAAGCCGTTGAGCCATCAAGAGAAACACCAAACTTAGCTGCTTGTGTTATTGCATTCTGCTCTGCATGAACTGTTCTAACACAATGTGTAGTTATTTCTCCAGTTTCATTGTCGTACTGCTTTCTCAACATGTGACCGATATCATCGCAATGAGGCATTCCTTTAGGTGAACCTGCATAACCGGTAGCAAGAATCCTGTTTTCATTGACCATTATACAGGCTGCATGTCCCCTATCACAAGTTGATCTTTCTGCTACTTTTTTTGTTATTTCAGTAAAATATTCATCCCATGTCGGCCTAGTCATCACAATATAATCTTATAAGGGAATAAATAATTTTTCTAGCTAAAAATAGAGTTAATACCTTCTACTAAAAAGTCAATGGAAGCCCTCACTAAAGAAAATGATATTTGCTATCTGCATACATTTTTTATATCAATATTACAAAAAAGTTACAGCTTTTTTTATATTTACTAATTTTTGATTGTTTCTTGCCCCTCTTTCCAATTAACGCCGCAAAGACCGCCTGTCTGCAAAGCCGCTAAAACGCGATAAGTTTCATTTGTGCTTCTTCCTACATTATCATCTGTAACGACAACATATTTTATAATTCCATATGGATCTATTATAAATAACCCTCTATGCGCATTTCCACTTTCCTCATTATAAACGCCGTACGCCCTGCTAACCTGCCCTAACCTATCCGCTAAAATAGGAAATTTAACCTTAGCTATTCTTTTGTCAGTCTCTGCCCATGCCTTGTGCACAAAAGCACTGTCAACGCTTGCAGCTACTATTTCGGTTTCTTTTTCTTTGAATTTTTCGTATTCTTCTGCAAAACCTTCAATCTCTGTTGGACATACAAAAGTAAAATCAGCCGGATAAAAAAAGAGTATAAGCCACTTACCTCTATAATCACTCAACTTAACCTTCTTAAACTCTCCATTTACATATGCTTCCAAATCAAAATCTGGCGCTTGTTTTCCTATCATACTAATCACCCCGCTAGAATAATATAATATAAAGATAGAGATTAATAAACTTTTTTGTTTTAAAATAAATTTACTATCAGAAATTTAAACTAATCTAATAATGAAATAATGATTTACATTGTTTTAACGATTTTACTATCTTACTATAATTTTATAAATCCTACAAAAATTAAACCCTTGTATAATAGCTATTAAAAAAGGAATTAAGCTATGCTGCCGAAGGTTACAGTAGGCATTGTTCCACCTGGAGGGTAGGCGCGGATTCTGAGCCACTTAGTTGTGATGTAAGCATTGTTGTCTGGACTTATTTCTGGGGATAAAGTTGTAC
>JAMCSQ010000025.1 GCA_023378805.1 Candidatus Parvarchaeota archaeon
CAGCTTCCCCTGCATATATCTTGCTGTTTTTAGCAAAGCCTCCAAGATTCGTACCTGCTATATTTGCATAAGCTTCGCTATTTTCCAGCCTATAGAACAAGAAGTTTATGGGCATAAGTGCTGTTATTTGCACCTTTTCTCCGGCTTTTAAATTCTTATTTATTAATGCCGATAAGAACAGACCGAATTTTGTGTTTTCATGATTATTTATTATAATATCATTAATCCGATATAATGGTAAATTGCCAAGCAATAAATTTAAATTTTTCCCATCAAACTCAAAATTGTTTATTTTTTTATTTATGTAATTATAATATTCGTCAACTTCTCCGTCTTTCCATAACTCTGGAGCGGCATTATCGTTTGTAATCTCTTTAAATTCTGATAGCAAAGTTTCTAATTTCTCCCGGTTTTTATCAGCGTTTTCCGTGTATTTATCTAAAGCTTTATTTTCTTTCCCTTGCTTTATATCTATCTTGTTTACAAGGCTGTTTAGGTCCATAAACCCTCAACCTCCTCTTGTGTATGAACTTAGATATTGTTTTAATTGCAGCACAAACGGATGATCAGAAATAGGAAGGGAATTCAGGTTTTTGATAAAATTATAAATATCCTTTTCATTTATGCCGCTTTTAATTGCAGAGATGAAAATTCCATATGCGCTTCTAAATACTTCCTGATTTGCATCGTATCTTTCGGATATACCTTCGCTTATTAATTTTGCAGCTTCCAAATTAGAAAGCCTGCGTTGATCCGCTTTCAGTGAGTCCGCAAAATTAACCCTGTGAGCAAGCACATACGGCAATACAATCGACATGTGTTTTGGTTCCACTTCTTCTCTTCCTTCAAACCATGCATAAGCCTTTGAATAAGTTAACAGCGACTTCGTAAACCTGTTTGAAACGTCATTGTAAATCTTATTGAAAGCATATTCTGCATTTGAGTAATGGTCTTTTTGGTCTATATTCATGTCGCCTGAGATCCTTTCAGTTCCGTCTGGTTTGGCAAGTTCTGAATGGATTACCGCCAGATATATTTTAGCGTCTTCAGAAAGCGGAATCTCGTTTATATATGCCCTTGTTTTGTTTAATTCATCATGGCTTACCATGATGTCATCCAGTTTTATGCCCAGATTTTTCTCGAATTTTGTATTTAGGTCTTCATCAAATCTCTTCGATAGGTTATCTAATTCTCCAAGCTTATCTTCATAAGGCGAATTTTTCGAGAGAACCGCACCGATTTTATCAGAGATTTCCTTATTTTCCAAAATCGATGAAGCATTCTGATTACCTGTTAGCAATATCCTCTCCAATGGCCCAAGCTGGTGCATTTCAGTGCTGACATCGAATCTGTCCTTTAACGGAGGTATAAGTTCGGTATTGCCGGAATCTTCATAGTTTGCCGTTGCATAAAGCGCGCTTTTTTGCGTTATTAAAGTGTTATTTAGATACTTTGACACTCCTCTGTCAGCAAGATTTAGCAGCATATCCTGCTGTTTTCCGCTTAGCCTGTTGATCTCATCTACTATCTTAAAGTATGGAAACTGGGCAAACGGGCTCCAATTCATGTTTTTCATGTCTGGTAGGCTAAGTGATCCAAAGATATCCTCTGCGGTTATCTCCGGGTGGCCGTGGATTTCAGCACTTGATATTACTGCATCAAGAGGGAAACCGTAAAGCAGGGAGGAAAGCAATTCAGCAGTCGTTGTTTTTCCATTTCCGGGGTTGCCAAATATCAATTGTTTGCCGCCGACAATTCCAGTAAGGATGGGAATCGTTACTCCCGAAACATATTCACTTCCGTTTATATCCTTGTCATTTATATTTGTGAATATAAAACGGCTGGTAATTAAATCATAGATTCTCCTGACTTTATCTGCAGTTTTATTTGCAATGTCTTTATAATTCTCATTTTCCATGTTTAATAAGTGAGTATAACTAATATTTAAAGCTTTATCTACTTTAAAATAAATAATTTGTACATATTTGTGTTATCTTAATCGGTATTATTGCCTTTACTTTAAAATGCTGTTTTTTGGTTATATTCAATATTAAATAAATTCATAAAGATATTTAAATACTCTTTAATTCTTATTTAAAACAAAAGGCTGTATATATCTACTATTCTAATACTTCCCTTCTACTTTCTTTACGATTTCCTCGCCTATTTCCACCTTTTGATAAGGAGTCAGTTTGAACAATTTAAAGTACATATCGTACAATTCTTTCGGATCATTATTACCGAAAAACGGTGGTTCAATTATTAGTGGAAGTATGCCTTTAGAGCCATTTATACTGTAATAATTCTTTGATGGGAATACTCCCGTCATCAAATCTGGCTTATTCTGCAGGTATGCCTGTTGTGTGATTATTCTGCCAACATGGTCTCTGCTACTTACTCCAAAGACCGAATCGGCCCCAACCTCCTTAATATACGAATTTAGATTATTGATATCATCTAGCGTATTTTGGGATTTCTTATCCAATACAACTTCATCAACTATTTTCTCTAGATTATTGTACCTTTTTTTCAAGAAATCCTGCATAACATCTGCTCCCCTTCTGCCGGTCTCTTTGGAAATGGTCCCTCCTGAAATATACATATCTACGTCTATGTCGTGTTTCTTGAGGAATTTAGCAATATCCATCGCACCATCAAACCTGTCAGAAACCACCTGCTCCCATGGATTGTTTCCTGGAACTATATTTTCACTGTAACCAAACACGCTAACAATAGTTTTTCCCATAATTACCTAACTACTTATTAATAGTCAAATTGTGAAATTAACTTATATAAATACTTTTCAGGCTTTAATTCAACATATTTTAATTTCTTAAGAGGTTCTATTAAATCGCTATTTTTATCGATTTAAGTTCCTTTATTCTGTAACTAATTGACAATAACATTTTTTCTAGAAGTTATTAATGTAAAACCACTCCCTGGATGGCTTAAAACCTAATTCTTTGTAAAATTTCTGTGCGCCTTTCATTTCCTTACCAGTCGTTACAACTACAACTATTACACGTCCTTTTAGGTATTTCAAGGCCTTTTTCACAAGAATCCTGCCAATGCCCTGTCGTCTATAAGCAGTGTCAACGTATAATTCTTCGATTATACCAATGCCTTTATTTTTGATATGCTCATAATAAACAATCCATATAAACCCTGCAATATCTTTACCTTTCTTTGCGATTAAGACTTTGCTGCCTGAATTAAAATAGGAGGGATCGGCAGTAGATTTAAAGAAACCTTGTTTTTCATCTCCTTTGTATAGTTTTCTGTACAATTCAGTAATACCCTTTGTATCCTTCTTATTTGCTGTTTTTATCTCCAGTTTCACAAACTCATAAGGAAGTTTTATAATTTAAATATTTCAAGGTTTTATTTGCCTTTTTTGTTTACTTTGCTTAGGTGTCCGGTATTTTACCTAATTTCAGTGTTAGACAAAATGAAAGGCTTAAATAGCTCTTATAATCTACTTTAATTATGATAAAAAGAACACTGCAAATTATATTGTCAAAACTTGCAGACGATCAGTTACTGGAACCGGCAAATTACGAAAAGGGAGATTATCTAAGTAAGGAGGATATAGATAAGAGTTATTCAATAGCTTCATCGGTTTTTGGCAGTAGTAATCTGCTTTTAATAGGCGGAGCAGCATTACAGAATTATTATCCTTTACATAAATCTAAAGACATAGATATTATAGTCAATGGAGAGGTTGAAGCAAAGAAGAATTTATTGTACGATAAAGGCTTTAAAGGCATTAAAAATGAAGGCCCGAAACCATTATTTGACGCAAATATATACTCTTCTTATTTAGATTTGGGAGAGAAAAAGATAAGGGTGGAGTTTTACTCAAGCAAAGGCCTGCTTGATAGCGATGAAAGCTTTGATAACCTTAAGAAAAAAGCGCTTTACAGGGAATACAATGGAGAAAAAATTTATTTTGTTGATCCTGTAAATCTTTGCAAGCTAAAATACAATGCTTGGAGGAACAGGCTGGTGAATGGCAGAGCAGACAAGGATATAATAGACCTAAAAAAAGCAGATCTTTTGGGTTACGTTGATAAAAACAATCAATACTACCAAAAGATAGCCAAGGCTTATCATCAAGGTATAACAGGCAGATTTAAATCTGTTTTAAGCGATGCGGTGCATGTATTACACCAGGAATACTTAAAAAGACACAATTCTTAAACTTTCCGGCGGTTATAAATTTTTGTTATAATCTGAAATTATTGGATTAAGCCTCTTAAACTTAAGACTTGAAAAAATTTAAAAAACAGCATTTTTTGCGTTCTTTAATCTCTTTCGTTAGCGAAAAATAAATGCTTAAAAATATTCATCTGCCAGTATTTACTGTTCTTTCTATCTCCTTCTCAATGTAATTATCTTTTTCTAGGGGTTTTAAACCTTCAAGTTTTCTAAGTAAGTTAAGCCTTTCAAGTGCCTTCTTTTCCAAAGAAGAATGTATCTTTTTGTGTTTTCTTTTGCGGTAGTTCTTGCTGTGCTCTAAAAGATCTTTTCTTTCTATATGCAGTAGTTCATGCATTATAATGCTTGTAACAACCTCTTTTCTCAGATTTTCATCGTTTATCCTTGCTAAATTTTCATTTATCCTTATATAAAACTCGTTGTTTTTTATCCTGCGGTTTATCCTTACGCTTTCTTTTCCAAAAAATCCTGCTGTTTTCCGCTTTCTTATGGTTTCTATCTCAGCGTTTACTCTGCCAGCTATCCCCTTTGGAAGTGAACCATACCCGATATTTATGTAAGTTCCCCTGAAAGGCTTGGAAACCTTTAAACATTCATTTAATAGCTCCTTGCATTCTATGTTGCCGCTTATTTCCATGTACTTCTTTATTAGACAACTTTAATATTTATTTCAGCATACGACTTTTTTAAAATATTTTATTAAATAGTTTATTACTTAAAGTACAGGTCACCTCTGTCCTTTCCTGCCTGGCCATAGTACCTGAATGTAAAATCAAGGTTTTTGTTTCCTATATTTTTACCGTGTATATTCAATTTTTTCCAAGTTTTTACAACTTCTTTTACGGTTTTTCCTTCTATCTCTAAGATTGGTTTTATTAATGGCCAGTAAACTATATCTATCTCTACGTTTTTATAAAGCCATTTTTCAACTTTATTTTCCTGGTATGTCGGCTTTATCTTAAGCGCCTTTTCGAATATTTTGGCAGATTTCCTGAAATCTCCAGCTTCTGTTTCTATTTCTTCAGTATTTCTTAGGCCATTTCCCTTTCTGTATTTATATGTGATTGTAGTTCTTTTACCGTCTGCCCTTACCCTTATAAATTCGTCTATCTCCTTTATCTTAGTTAAAGAAAATACATATCTCCTGTAAAAGAATTTTCCGGCCTTTTTAGCGCCAATTTTTAATAGTTTATCTCTTACTTCCCTTTCATTTATGTCGATTATCTTAGTCTCTATTTCCCTCATATTTTAATAATTCATTAGAGGTATTTATTAACTAAGTTATGCCTTTGGATTCGATAAAATTATAAATATAGATTCTTTTGGAAACAGGGCTAGAGACTTGCACCTTAAGAATTCCTTATGCGCATTGCTTGCATACTTTAATGGAGATTTTTGCCTTGCCTTTTCCTTTTCTGTTATCCCTTCTTTCAGTTTTACAAATTCAAAAATGGACCAAAGTAATCTGTCAAAACACCTTATTTTTTCGTATTCTCCCAGCTCAGCTAAACTTTCTTTTCCGGAGTGTTTTAGGTACTCTAAAAGGAAAAGCTTTCTTTTTCGGCCGTTTAGATTTAATCTTTCCAATGCAGTAGCGATTTCAAACTGCGGCTCAGAAAGCCTGACGCTTTCCCAGTCTATGAGTTTCAGGCCGTTTTCAGTCCGCAGTAGATTATCCTTGCTTATATCTCCATGTATTACAGACAATTTTTGCCTTTTCAGCCTTATGCGTTCTATCTTTTGATACGCTTCCATTAAATCTGCTTTGAAATGCCTGTTTACATATTTAAAACCGGTATCAGTTATCCTGTCAACTCTTTTTTTAATGTATTCTTTGTTATAGTCTTTAACCGGTTCACTTCTTAATCCAGTTACATAGTGTATATTATGCAGCTCTGCAAGAAGAAGGGCAAGCGATTTTAAGTCTTTTTCAGTCATTCTTGTTACTGGTTTACCGGGAACATAATCGGATATGACAAAGGGTTTACTTAGAACTTTGCAGGAGGCGTCTTTGTAATAGATCTTTGGAGCGATACCCAGTTTTTCTATGCTTTTTATTCCGTTAAATTCTATGTTTATACGGGCTGCTCCCCAACTGTTTTTGCCTCTGTCGTCTTTTCTTACTGAAGTTAGTCTCAGCAGGAATTTCCTGCCATTTATTGTAAGAAGATAATTGTAATGCGTTTCTCCAGATTTTATTGCCTTCACACTTTGTATCCTGATTGGTCCGCTTAAGCCCAGTTGTCTGCTTTTTATTCCGTTAACTGCCTTTTTTATACGAAAAATACTTTCAGCCATATATGATAAGATTAATTATCATACAAAGCTTAATAACATATTTAAAAGGCATAGTAAATTAAAATTTCTGTAGACCTATCAGCTTTTCCGCATTTTCATGAAGTATATCCTCCTTTTCCGGTTCAGATATCCCTGCTTTTTTTATCTTAAGCAGTTCTATCTCCTGGTCAGAGAAGGGATAATCCGAGCCGAATATTATTTTCTTTGAGGTTATCTCCCTTACCCTTCTTTCTATTATGAACGGAGAGGATACCACAGACGTGTCTACATATGCATTTTCAAATTCATTTATTTTTGAAAAGAAAGCATCGGAGTCGTTTGCAAAATGGGCAAATACAAAGTTTATTTTAGGATAAAGCCCTGCTAATTCTAGTACTCTTTCTGGATCGGTGTTCATATTGTTTTCTTTCCTTGAATGGATTATTACCGGTTTTCTGCTTTTTTCTATTGCTTCAAATATCGTTTCCAGGCCTTTATCAAGAGGGTCAAAGTTTTCTCCCCTTGGATGCAATTTGAAGCCGTAAAATTTTCCTTGCAGCTCTTCAAATTCCTCCTTCTTAACAGTTTTTGGGTTAAACCTAAGAAAAGGAATGAAGAAATTACCTGCATTTTTCATCGTTTCCAGGTTCTTTTCCATTAATTTCTGGTACGATTCCTGAGTGCTTGGAAAGATAATTGCTCTGTCTATTCCGTTTTGCCGCATTTTTTCCTGTATTTCATCAAAGGTTGACTTATCAAAGCTTACACCGGAATGAGTGTGAAAGTCTATTATCATAAATTTATACCCCCATTTTCTTTTGGTTTATCTCGTTTATATCGATTCAAATTAAATGTTAAGTAATATCCATCGCCTTTTTCAAGGTCAAGCTTGCGATACTCTTCGTTTATGAATTCCTCTTTACATGTTTGGAACTTTTCTGTAAGCTTCCGCCCAAATACTCCAGGGATTAGTTGTCTATTGACAGAATAATTAATTCTATACATATCTAGCTCATTCCTTATTGTGAATTCAACTAATGGATTTTGAGTTCTGGTAGTTATTGTGTTAAAACCCCGTCCAAGTGCTTCTTCTATCCTTGTTTTTACAAGTTCACTGTATAACTTCCTGCCCTGAAACTTGCTTGAAACGACAGCAGCAGAAAAGTAAGCGTGCCTATTTTCATCATTTTCAGTGTGGGAATACTTTGAGCCTGCGAAGCCGATGGCTTTATTGTCTTTGTACAATACTAGGAAAAGATCGTTGTCCTTTATATGGTCCATAACCTCTGATTCTTTCATTCCATTCTGAAATGTTTTTACCGTAAAATCCACGATTTCATCCAGTATTTTTTTGCCTAGTTTTGCCGGGTCTTCACTTTTAAGTCTGAAGGTTTCTTTGCCACCGACAGATACTATCATCAAAGATTCCTAGTTTATACTTTCTTCCGCTATTTTCCATTTTCTGCCTCCCTTTTGTTTTTTATAACGGAAAGTATTACCCTTCCGTTGATTGTGAGTTCCGCATTTTTGCCTTTACTAAAGTCTATCAAGCCGAGTTTTCTAAGCGATCTTGCATTTAATTTCAAAGTAGACTGTCTTATGCCGTATCTTTCTTCAATTGACTTAATTATACTGTAAGCTGATTTGCCAGGGGCTTCCTCCCATTTCTTTAAGAATTAACATCTGATTCCTATTCAGAGCAATGTCTGCCAGTGCTTCCAGCGTTCTTTTAACTCTGATTTCCATGTAGTTTATAGATATCTGCTCATATTTAAATTGGTAGGGCAGTCCAGCATGACCTATCAAATCCGATAAGAATGTTCTTTTTATTTTTACGGAATAACCGTGTTAGTTTAGGTCCTTATTTGTAATGCTATGACCAAGCTTCTTTGCCTTTGTAATCAAATGCTTTCTCATTATTCCATTTGTTGGTTTTATATGTATGCCGAAAGGCTTTACCTTAATGCCTTTGGAAGCTAAGCCTTCTATTTTATTTGGATTATTAGTCATAAGCCTTACAGAGTTAATGCCTAGTGTTTTAAGTATAGCTGCAGCGGGATCAAAATCTCTGTGTTCGCTTTTGTAACCTGCCTTTTCATATCCATCGTAAACGTTCAATTGCCTGCCTTTTTTGTCTTTCTTTACTATAACTATCCCCTTCTTGAGACCAAAGGTATTATTATAAGCAGTAAGCTTTGCCTTTATTCCATTTCCCCCGCCCTCCTGATTTAAGTATATTAGTATTCCTTTTTTCTCCTTTGACATCTGTTTCAGCGCAAAATCCAACTCTTGTCTGCATTCACAGTTATCTGCGTGGAAAAGTTCACTGGTCCGGCAAGATGAATGTACTCTAACCAAAGGGTAATTGTAATCTCTCAGTTTTTTGCCTGTGAAATTTCCAAATATGGCAACGTCATACTCTTTTCCGGTGGCATAATCGCCGAAAACAATATAGGTCATCGGCCCATATTCTGTTGGTATAGCTGTTCTACCTAGTTCGATAAGCCTTGGTATTTTTGATTGATATAATAATTTGACCATCTCCTCCTCGACTTCCCACGGTTTATTCCAGTTTCTGTTTAAATAATCAATAATTGCTGAAAATTCGGCCTTTTCCATTGTTTTAGGTATCATCAACAAAATTTAAAGATTTTACTAATCTCTTTAAGCTTATATGTAGTTAAAGCCGATTTTTTCTGCTTTTTTCTCAGCAATTGTGAATATAAACTTGGCTATTAAAGCAAATACAATCAATTCGCCTATCGTAATAGCCCACATTAAATATAGTGGGGCTATCAATGATGACCCTACAAGATAATACCTTACAAGATAAAGGCTTGATGTCAATGGTACAAATAAAGCGGCGTAATTTATTGAGCTTGGCAGCACTTGCAAGGGTATAAAAGCTCCGCTTAAGAATGTAATAACTAAAGTAATTATTCCTTCTAAGCCTTCTACTCTCCTAAAAAGCAGCATTGCAGCGCCGATCACAAAACCTAACTGAAGCATGCCCAGAAATCCTATAACAAAGCATATAAATGAAAGCAGTACTCCCAATGGCGTTAAATAATTAAAGGCAAAAAATATTGCAATCAGGTAAATTGGCGAATAAATCATAAGAGAGACCATAACTTCGGATGCGCTATTCAAACTGAAGTATATATATCTGGAAACAGGAGTAGTAAAGGAGTAATTTATAATTCCAGACCACAGCTCAAAGCTTGCTTCCCCCGCAACACTGGAAACCGTTTCTTCGAGAAGTGGCAGCATTGCTGCTCCTATTAAGATAAAAGAGATTATGCTTTTAGTCCCTATTGCAGAAATAGAAGCGGAATAAAGAGGTATGAAAAGAAGCATTAAAATGGCGTTTGCTGCCGCATAAATCATCCAGAATATGAAATTTGAATTGTATCTTCTAAGTAAAGTGACGTTCATCCATAGTGCCATACGAAATACCTTAAACATTTCTTTAACCTTATTTGCCATTTTCCATCGCCTTTACGAATGCATCCTCTACTGTAGCACTTTTTACGGTTATTTTCGG
>JAMCSQ010000026.1 GCA_023378805.1 Candidatus Parvarchaeota archaeon
GGTAATTTACTAAATTAGAACCTTTTTCTTCTCTCTTTAATTTTATCTTTATCTCTTCGTAACTTTCCTTTTCATCGTATGCCATTTAATTACTATGAAGCGAGTTATGATTTAAACCTTGCTATGCCATTAAAGTGATCTGTATTTTAGTTTTTATGTTGCTTTTTGTAAATTGAAAACTATTTAGCTAAAACATTAAAACGGAATATTTTTTAATTACTGTAAAAACGCTGGGTGCAGGATTCGAACCTACGCATCCTTTCGGAAACCGGTTCTCGAGACCGGCGCTTTAACCGCTCAGCCAACCCAGCTTTTCACTTTTTTATATGAATTTTCTAGTTATTATTGCTTTAAATTTTACTCTTGCTATTAAAATATCGTGGAAGTAACACTTATAGCAGAGACCCTGGACCCGAGCAGGGGCGGTATACCAAGATATAACTATGAGATAAGCAAGATAAAAGATATAAAAAATGTGGTTGACTTTTCAAAAAGCCTTAGCAACGAAGGGCTTTCAAACAAACTGCTAAACAAGCTTTACAGGCGTAAAAAAGTACTTGAAAGAAATGCAGACAAGCTTGGAAAGGTACTGCATTTCACACAGCCTGAAGTAATGGTTAAAACCAAAGAACTAAGAAAAAGGAAAGTAATTCTTACAGTGCATGACTTGGCGGTTTTCGGTGCTATGAAGGTTAAAGGAATTTATGGAAGTTTACGCGGAATGTCCTTTCGAAAGCAGTTTAAGTTTGCTGTTGAACGCGCTGACACTATAATGGTGAACAGCACTCAAACCAGAGATGAGCTAATAAACATACTCAAAGCTGATGCTGGAAAGATAGTAGTTGATAACCTTGGCATAGAAGAGAAATTCAAGCCCTTAGAAGTCAAAAAGGAAGGCATAATCGGCTACTTTGGCGGTTTCAACAGAAGAAAGAGAGTTGATAAGCTTATCGATGACTTTATAGCTTCGTCATTGAATGCAAAGCTAAAGCTAGTCATATTCGGAAACAATGAGGATTACCCAATACTAAAGAAAAAATATGAAAAGTTCGGCAGCATAATCTTTAAAGATAAAATACCTGAAGAGGATATAGTAAAGGTAATAAACGGCTTCGATTACTTTGTTTATCCTACTTCGTATGAAGGTTTTGGCTTGCCATTACTGGAGTGCATAGCCTGTGGTATACCTTCTTTTGTATACAAAGATGCCGTTATACCGGAAGAAGTCAAAAAGTATGCCATTGAGATTGACAAACTGGATGACATAATTACAAAGGATTACAAGGAACTGCAAAAGGAATTTACGGAAAAGGCAAAGAAAGCAAAGGAAGAATTCTCCTGGGACAAATGCCGTGGAACTCTTCTGGAAGAGTACAAAAAACTGCTTAATTAATTGTTTTATCTAAATTATTAGTCTGGAAGCTTAAAATTCTCTTTTCCTGCAAAAATTTCTAACTCATTCTTTAAGTCTTCAAACTCCTCTTTATAATCCTTGGGATCTACATCTTGTCCGTCCTTTGTAAATTCCTCTATCAAGCCGTCGGTTCCGTTTATATTTAGTTTAAATCCATTCTTGAAAACTGCCTTTCTTACTTTCTCATACTTCTGTTTTACATAGTCTGCTCTGTCCTTATATATGTCTGGTAATACTATTGTAGTTCCATACGATTCAGAAAACGCAGTTTCTGCTGTAAGAACTGAATCATCCCCACTTTCAAGCATGCTTTTTATAAGCTTTAGTATGCTAGTTGTACTTTGATACCCTTTCTTCTTTTCAAATTTCTTGCTGTTAGGGTATTTTATTATTAAAGGTACGCGTATTATCTCATCATAAAGGAAAGTATCATGATACATGTGACCATGCTCGTTAAAGGCCTGCCCATGATCTGCGGTCACTATAATCAAAGTATTATCGTATAAACCGCTTTTCTTCAAGGTATTTATCAGTACACCCAACTGCGAATCGAGGTACTCTAATTCCGTTATGTACTTACCCTTTAGATAGTTTGCCCGACTTTGGCTTAATTTTTTAATTCCAACGTAGTTTTTGAATATTTCATCGCCGTGTGAAATTGTTTCGTATGGCTCGTGCATCTCCATGAAGTTTATGAACTTGAAGGACATATCATGCCACCTGCCATAGGACATAAGATTATTGGTAAGTGTGCTTCCCTTATCCAATGGGAAGTTGTAAAGACCGTCTATTTTTTTCATTTTTCTGAAATAAGAATAAAACTTAGGAATATCTAATAACCTGCCTTTCTTTAATAGATTAAAGAATATCTCCTTAGGGCTTCTGCCAAGAGTTCTAGCTTCCTTTATTATTGTAGATTCCCTTGTTAATGGTCTGGCATAGTCTATCATGTAAAAGCTATCAAATCCTTTATCAAAAAGCATCTGTGGCGAAACCATTACATTATTAGAAAGCCCTTCGGTTGTGTATCCTTTGCTGTGAAAGAACTCTGACATTCTTTCTGCGCTTAACTGTTCATGAAACTTGTTAAGTCCATATAATTTAACTTCAAATGTTTCATGTACTCTGTGCTCGCTTGGGTACAAGCCTGTAAAAATTGAAACATGTGAAGGGTAAGTCCATGGTGCGGGGGCTATTGCGTTTTCATAAACCATCGAGTCTTCTGCTAATCTGTTTAGATTAGGGGTTTTTGCTTCTCCGCCGTATACTTCCACTACATCTTTTCTCAATGTATCGCACACTATCAAAAGAACGTTTGGGTACATAAGACAACTCTAAATTAGTTATAATTTAAATACTTCCCTCCAAAAATTCTTCTATATATTTTTTGAAAAGTATTCTACTGGATTTCTCATTTACTTTTCTCCCTATTGCTCTTGCTTTCTTTGAAAGTCTCAACTTTTCGGCATAACTTAGATTGAAATAATCTACTATCTCTTTTGCTACCTTGTTATAATCAAGCGGAAGAACAAACTTTGGATTTATTTTATTTACAAACTCCTTTGAGCCAGTGTACTCTGAAACTATTACTGGCAAACCCGCAGTAAGAGCTTCAGTAACTGAAATAGGCATTGCATCCCCCTTTCCAAGATGAACATAAAGAGCTGCTTTCTTAAGATAATCCGCTATGCTTTTTACACTGCCTGTAAAGATTATGTCTTCTGCTATTGAATACTGTGAAACTATGCTTTCGTTGTTCCCGCCCACTATAAAAAGTTTTAAATTTCTCATCTTATTCTTTGCCTCCTTGAAGGCTTTAACAAGTAAATCCACTCCTTTTAAATCAAAGTTTCCAAAACGAAGCCGTATATTTCCGACAAAAATTATATTCCTGCTTTTCAAATTTGGCTTTATCTTAAGCAGTTCCTTCCTTACTTTTTCATTTGGTGCGGGATAAACTACTTTTATTTTTTCCGGTTTAACACCTAATTTTATCAAAAAATCCCTCTGCATATTGCTTACTGCTATAAATAAATCTACCTTTTTTATAAGCATTTTATACAAAAGCAGCTTAGATTTGCTTACAAACCCGTTGAATATTAAGTAAGGCCACTCTGAAGCTACTATTACTATTATTTTTGTTTTATTATTAACTGCTCCAGAATACAGCAAGCCTACCAAAGCCAAGTCCTCAAATATTATTGCATTAAATCCCTTTAATGGCTTTTTCATGCCAGAAAACGTTTTATAGATATTTAAGTATCGTAACCCCCTACTGTTAACTTTAGAAAGTTCAGGAACTATAATTTCTGTTGCATTCAACCCGCTTACAAAATTCTTGTGAGCCCAATGCCCCCCATTTGACAAATGAACGAAAGCTATGTTATTATAGACCATATCAAAATGATAAAATGCTTAAATAAATGTATTCCTTGTTATAAATAAAGATAGATTAATATAAAAACTAATGGAAAACGCATACAAAAAAAGTATTATAGTTACGGGAGGGGCTGGATTCATAGGTTCTAATCTTATAGAAACTTTAATAGAAGAAAATGAAATAATAGTAATTGATGATTTATCGAATTCTGCAGGTGACAAATTCATAAAAGGCTTTGAAAAGAGAGATAATTTCAAATTGATAACGAATGACATAAACAAAGCAGGAGCATTCGATTCTATTGGCAAAGCAGATTTAGTAATACACTTCGCTGCAAACCCTGAAGTTAGTAAAGGATATGAAAATCCGGATATATCTTTTAATGATATAAACGGTACAAAAAATGTGTTAAAATTCCTGAAAGAAAAGGAAATAAAAAACATGATATTTGCATCTTCTTCTGTTGTTTATGGAGAACCTGAAAGCATGCCTATAAAGGAGAACCAAGGTCCGTACAAACCAATCTCTGCTTATGGGGCCTACAAATTGGCTAGTGAAGGCATGATAACTTCTTATTCCCATTACTACGGGATAAAAGCAGGGATATTCAGATTTGCCAATGTTGTTGGAAAAAATCAAACACATGGGGTAATACTGGATTTTATAAACAAACTTAAGATCAATCCGAAAGAATTGACTATATTGGGTGACGGCACGCAAAACAAGTCATACATACATGTAAGTGACTGCATTTCAGCCATTATGTACTTAAATGAGAAAATTGATAAAACGGAGATAATAAACCTTGGAAATATAGGTACTACCTCCGTTTTGAAAATTGCCGATACGGTTAAAGGTAAAATGGGACTAAAGGAAGTAAACTATAAAATGTCAGATTCTAAAGATGGAAGAGGTTGGAAAGGAGATGTAAAAAAGATAGAGTTGGATACATCAAAAGCAGAGAACTTAGGATGGAAAAACAAATACGACAGTGATGAAGCCGTTGAGAAAGCAGTTATTGAGATACTTACACAAACAAGCTAAGAACGAACATCTTTTATCGATTCAACAATGTTTCCTACCATTTTGTCTATTGTAAAATCTTTAACGCTTTCAATTGCATTATGTGATATCCTATCCAAATCATTTTTGTCTAAATTTAGTATGACTTCCAAGGAGTTCGCAATATCCTCTTTTTCAGAAGAGGTTAAAAACCCATTAAAATTATCCCTAATCAAAAACTCCGAACTAGCATTTTTAGTTGACAGAGTTATTGCCCCACTGTTTAAAGCTTCAATTATTACGATGCTCTGGTTTTCCTTTTCAGAAGTTTGCAAAACTACCTTGGAATTCCTTAAAAACCAGTTTTTCTCTTCATTTGATATAACGCCCAAAAATCTAACCTTATCTTGTATTCCTAAACTTTTAGCAAGTTTAATATACCTCTCTAAATCCGGCCCGGCCCCAGCTATCACATAAATTAGATTTTTATACTTCTTAGAAAGTATACTAAAAGCTTCTATACCCAATGAAAACCTTTTCTGCTTTTCGTTTAACCTGCCGATACTAAATATTATTGACTTGTCCTTATAGAAATCAACATATTTGGGGTAAAAAATCTTTTTATCCTTATCAAAATTAATTCCGATTTTTAAAATCTTAACATTGCCATCATATTTCTTTTTAAGCAGATCTCTATCTTCATAATTTAAAACAAAAAATTGTATATTTTTTATTTT
>JAMCSQ010000027.1 GCA_023378805.1 Candidatus Parvarchaeota archaeon
AGATTGGCTGACTTGCCGCCCACCCTGGGGACGTCGTTCTTGCTTATGTTCTTGAACCATAGTATCAGATCTTTTCCTTCCATTTTTCCTAAACACCCCGCTTTAATTTTGATTTGCTTACAATACCCTTAAGTGCTGGTTTTATTTATACGTTAGATTATGCACATATATCAAAAATACTGCTGTTTAGCTCCATAACGCTAGCAATTCATTTATAAGCGGAGTTCAGTATATAATAAATAAGAAAAATAAAAGGGAATCAACATGAAAGCAGTAGACCGACAGATGCATCATATGAGAAGGATAAAAGAAGCGTATAATAGCGCTGGAATCAAAGTCAGCCTGACATTATACATACTATCAAAAAGGTACAGAGGCAAAAAACAGAACGAAAGAAAAGAATACTACTGGAAAAAGGCGCAGGACTTAGGTTACTTTTCCACAGCAAATACTCCAGGCACTTTATTCAATGAGATTCTTTTCGACAAGATCTATCAAGTAGATGGATTTGAGCCTAAAAAGGGTGATACTGTCATCGATATTGGAGCGTATTACGGCGATTCTGCTATTTGGTGGGCGAAGGAATTTGGAGCGAACGTCATCGCATTTGAACCTCTCCCGGGGGCATTTAAGGAGCTTACAGAGAACCTAAGATTAAACCACGTTGAAGACAAGGTTATTGCATACAATGCCGCATTGGGCAGTGGGGAGAAGATTACCGGCGGAAAAGGAAAGGGCACAATGTTCAATTACGCGGACTTGGAGCAGACCCTGGAGACCAAAAGGCTAGATGATTTCAAGTTTGAGAAAGTGGATATCATAAAGATAGACGTCGAGGGATTCGAATATGAAGTATTAAAAGGGGCTGTGGAAACCATAAAGAGGTTCCACCCAAAACTCATACTGGAGACTCATAGCACTGCCCTACGGCAGAAATGCGAATCTTTGTTAAAAGATTTAGGCTATGGATTGACAGTTGAAGGAAGAACTGTTATCTCGGACCAGGAAGGCTTTGACAAAGTAACCAATTTGTTTTACAAACATCGCCGCTAAAGACAGTAAGCTTGATGGTCTCTTTATCTTTTATTCAAGTTGTATGAAAACTACCACTTAAGAGACAAATAGACCTTTTAAACAAAGCTATTTTCGAACGCAAAATATATAAATAGGTGAAAACAGCATTAGAAGGATATGGTAAGAGCTATTGTTTCTGTTGTGATAGAGCCGAACAAGACCGAAGAGGCTTTTGAGAAGATCAAATCCCTGCCTGGGGTAAAAGAGGCTTTCCAGGTCTACGGGGAATACGATGCTGTCTTTGTAATACAGGGAGAAAACACGAAAACCATACAGGATTTCGTCAAATCTGCGAGGAAATTCCCCGGGGTACTTAAAACTGTGACGGTGATAGAAATAGTATGATACCGATGAGATGCTACAGCTGCGGGAAGCCGATTTCGCAGTATTGGGAAAGATACAAGGACGAGATAAAGAGCAAGTCGCCGAAGGAGGTTTTGGACGAGCTTGGTCTTGAAAGATACTGCTGCCGTGCGATGTTTCTCGGGACTGTCGACGAGGACAACATAATAAACTTCTCCAATTTGGATTAAAGTACCACGTCTATGACGCAACATCACGTATTTTTAAGTTGACTTTTTAAGTAGGGAGATATCATTCTCTACCATAATCTTGACAAGATCCCTAAATTTTGTCTTTGGTTCCCAGTTTAGTATTTTTTTAGCTTTCGAATAGTCCCCGAGGAAGTTTTCTGCTTCTATTGGTCTAAAAAAGGTTTTATCAACCTTAACTATTACATCATGCGTGTTTGGGTCTCTACCAATCTCATTGATGCCTTCTCCTTCCCATTCTATATTCTTTCCTACTATTTTGAAAGCTTCTTCAACAAATTCTCTAACAGTATGTTGTTCTCCGGTTGCTAAAACAAAATCGTCTGCCTTTTCTTGTTGTAGCATTGAATACATCCCATCTACAAAATCTTTTGCATAACCCCAATCTTTCCTTGAGTTCAAATTTCCTAAAATTAAGGGCCCCGTATCACCAATACTCATTTTAGCTACTCCCATCGATATCTTTCTTGTTACAAACTCTGGCCCACGTACCTCCGATTCATGATTAAATAGTATACCATTACAGAAAAATAGGTTATACGCCTCTCTGTAAGATTTGGTCGTCCAATAACCTGCTAGTTTTGATATTGCATATGGACTATTGGGCATAAAGGGGGTCTCTTCATTCTGTGGTTTAATAGTTGTTCTTCCGAAGAGCTCAGATGTAGCTGCAAAGTATAACTTAGCATCTTTTGCCTTTTCTTTTACGGCATTTAGTACGTTTAGAGTACCCATTATATTATTGTGATATGTAAACGTTGGATTCTCAAAACTATAACCCACAAAAGACTGGGCTGCAAGATGGTAAACCTCATCTGGTCGCGTTTTCTCTACTACATTAACAATAAAATTATTGTCGGTTATGTCGCCATAATGTATTTTTATTAATTGCCTTTCTTCAGGGTTAAGCTTTTCTAATGTACCTTGGTGCATGCTACTATTCCGTCTGATTATACCATGAACTTCATATCCTTTTGACAATAATAGTTTTGAGAGGAAATACCCATCCTGACCAGTTATCCCGGTTATTAATGCTTTTTTCATATCTCTTTTATAAACTCTATTTTTAAATACTTTGTATGCTCATGTAAATACTTTATTGTAAACTTTAATAATCTTAGGTATAATCTCGTCTGATCTGCACTTTTCAGCATCTTTGCTGGCTTTTTCAACATCAAAATTCTCCCATAGTCTACCCTTTATTATCTCACTAAGATTAGCATCATCCCAAACAAGCGTATTCCTCTTCACGATACTAGGTAAATCTCCATCATAACATAATACAGGGACATTGCATGCTTTAGCCTGCATTATCGGCAAGCCAAAACCTTCAATTGTAGATGTGGATAAATAAACATCAAATTCTTTCAACGTTTGAACTATTTTATCCTCCGGCAAAAAACCTAAGTATCGTATTCGTTTATCATCCTTTATTAAGTCAGCAAATGGGAAATTTTTCCCATAAATATTAAAACGCAAAGAAGCATTCTTTATATTTTTAAATGTTTCAATAAAAACCCTCAACTTTTCTGCTTTATTCCAAGTAAAGTTGTTTATATATCCAATAACAGTATTTTTATTTTTTATTTTCTTGTCTGTTTTAAGAAATTTATCATCAATTATAGCATTTATTACAAATATTTTCCGAGAATACTTCTCTCCATATCTTTTAATTAAATCTTCTTTAGTTTTTGTAGATATTGTCATGATTAAATCCGAAAATTTAAATGCTTCATCAAACTTTTTTTGCCTAGTTTTGTTTAAGAGGTATCCAAATATAGAAAAATCTCTCTTGCGCTTATCAAAAACATATAGATCGTAGAAGGTGGTTATTATTTTCGCACCTTTAACCTGTTTAAAAGAGTCGGGGTCTAGAAAATGTATATTTTTGCCACCCGGATGCAAAAACAGAGAGTAAGCTATTTTACGGCGCATTGGTATTTTTGGTAAAATTTCAGCAATAGAATCTAAATTTGTAATTTCTAGATCTAAATCAGTTTGAATAAGGTATTTAAGAAGACTGTAGTTACTAGTTGCTACACCTGTACCGGAATGTGCAAAATTGCCTATTAGTCTAATCGGATTGTTCATATAAGATACCAAATTATATACATGATTCTTAATTTATATACACAGCTTAAAAGTTAAATGTTTATTTAGACAGCAGACTAAATTAGTATATGAGTGATGAAGTTATAACGGTGATAATCGCAGCATACGGGAGAAGAACCTTCCTAAAAGAGGCCATAGCTTCTGCACTGGACCAGACACTTCCGCGATCAAAATATGAGATAGTGGTTATAAAGAACTTTAGGGATAAAGACATCGATTCGTACATAAAGAAGAACCACCTTAAAAGCGTGCTGTCTAACACTGCTAGTAATGGTGGGTTCATAGTTGACGCATTCAAAAAAAGCCGTGGCGATGTAATATGTTTTCTGGACGATGACGATAAATTTACTAGGGACAAGCTTCAGCATGTTTATGCAGAATTTGAGAAGGACCCTAGACTGGTGTTTTATCATAACAATTACAAGGTAATAAACGCCAAAGGCAAAATAATCGAAGAATTAAGCAACAAGTACAGGTATAAAAACATAGGAAAAGAGAGGTTTGTCCGAGCTGCATTCAACAATAGTTCGGTTTCGATAAGAAGAAAGCTATTCGTGGGGAACATCTCTGATTGGAAAAAAGCTAAATTGTCTATAGACACGCTCGCTCTTGCGTTTGCAGTAAAGGATGGTGGGGGTATAAAGTTCAGCAACGATGAGCTTACTTTATACCGGATACACGGGGCTAACTCCTCCACTAAGAACGTAACCGAAGAAGACTTGTCCGACTTCATAACACGAAAACAGGAGATACAGAGACGATTCTATGAGGTATCAACATTATTCTGCAATATAGTAAAAAACACAAGGTATGAGCCAGAGTTTAGGAGATTCAATATAGAAAGTAAACTAAAGTACAAAATATATTCTTTTAATGATCTAGATAAACAAATATTCCCTAAATTCAAAGACTATATTGACACATTGACTCACCCTACGAAAGAAAGGCTCATATTAGTGTTTTTGTCGGTTTTACCACAAAGATTAAAAAGAGCGGCAATAAAAAGAATAATGGTTAAAAGACATTCGGATATCATCTCGATACAGTATCAGTAAAATTCTACTCCTTGCAAGCCTGGTCGAAAAGCGCTTTTAGCTCCGAAACCCTTCTCTTCATGGAGAATCTCCCTTCTTTTATCAGTTCCTCGTTTCTCCTACCCATCTGCTCCCGAAGTTTTTTGTTCCTTATAAGAATCTCTAACTTCTCTTGAAGTTTTTTAGACACTGCACTATTATGGTAATCTCTAAAAAAACTGAAATCTGTCTCTTTAACCCTGATCCCTTCTTTCCAGAACAGTGGGGGAAGCGGTATGATGACGCCGTTA
>JAMCSQ010000028.1 GCA_023378805.1 Candidatus Parvarchaeota archaeon
TTAGAGTAGCATTTGCAGGTATGCCATTCGGTAATTTTATCCAGAATATGGCATACTTTGAAGTATAATTCTCAAGCCAGCTGTCTATTACACTGCCATTTAATGTATCAAAGAACTCCACGTTTTGAAATTTATGCCCTGTAGTTAGGTTTATGTACTTTTTGTATGCAGAATAAGAGAAATTAACCATCTGCTGGAATGGTGCAGGCGTAGCCGAGTCCTGGCTGTTATGTATAAAAATCAAAAGAGCAGGTGGCAGAATTAAGCTAGGTTTTGTTGTTCCATTATAAGTTATGCTTACTTTAGAACCATTATACACCCCTGCTTCTGTAAAAGTAGTCTTACAAAGCGTTGAATTAGAAAATATGATAGTTTTACTGTATCCTGCTGACAGATATCCAGATGAGGGGGAAGGAATATAGGTAGTAACACAATCCAAGATTGAAGAGGAGTTATGCAATGTTGGGACTAAATACGAGTAATTACCTATTACTGTAGTGAAATTTATTTTCGAAGTTATGGAATGTTTATTTATGCTGTCATATGTTACCGACCAATTATAATTCGGCGGAAGCCCCTGCTCCACAAAATAGGTGGTTACAAAAGTTGAATTAATAAGATTTGTTGGCATTATTCCGTTTGGAGGGTAGGCACGTACACGAGCCCATATGTAAGTTTCTGTTATACTTGTTGATATACTCGCCCAATTTGCCCCAAGCCCTAAATATAATGAACCTGTTGGGCTGTCAGTAGAAGAAGAAGTATATGTATAATAGTTTGTTTGCGTTGCTCCGTTAAATCCATACCAGTAATTCGTTGAGCCAGTATAACCTACTCCTAAAAGCCAATTAGACGCTGCAGCATTATTTCCTGTAGAAGAGGCAAAATATGCTGAAGAATCTCCTTGTTGCGCATTCCAATAGCCGGAATTTGCACTGTTTATACTCCAATCGATGACAGGACTTGAAGCTCCATCTGCTGCAGGATTTGTTTGGGTATTGGATGCACTTAATGTAGGGTTATATGTCCTTATATTGCCTGCAAATGTTGAAGTTGAAAATAGTGTTTCTGCAATTATATCAGGAGAAAAGGTCGATGTCGAATAAATAACGTAGTCTCCAGAAGAACCAGAAGATATGGTGATTGAAAGTCCATTATTTACAGTTCCACCATTACCAACCACAGTCCATTTGCTTGTATTTAAACTTGTTCCTTTAAAGTCGCTGTAGAAATTGAATACATTAGCCCCATCATCGTATTCTGCATACGTTGGTGATAGCTGCGGAGCTTCACCGGTGGTTCTGTTGTTGAAATTATTGGAATAAGGAAGAAGTGTTTGATTAAATATCATGTTGATTGTAATACCACTTTTCGCGGGAATACTTCGTAGTCTAAGCCAATATACTGTATCATTGGAAGTGTTTGAATTACCCGATTCCAGCCATGAGGGTATTAAGGTTCCATTCTGATATGTAAATATTATGTTTGTCAATCCGGAATTTTCGTACTCGGAGTATTTTGATGAGTTTATGCTGAGCATCTGCTGGAACGGCTGTGAAGTTGATATTGACTGATTGTTATAGATTGAAATAGGTAGTATAACCGGTTTTTTATAGGCAGAAGTGTCATTTGAAAAGTCAACAGTAAAGTTTGAACCAGCCTCTAAATACGAACTTGAAATGTTCGGGATAAACCCGGAATTATAGTCTATAGACGGATAAATTTCAAAGCTGTAATTCCTGTTATAATTGGTAGTAAACTCTATTGTGCCTGATTTGGAGGAATGGTTCTGGCCATCAAGATTTACCTTCCAAACATAACCTGAAGGAAGGTTTAATTCATTGAAATATGTATGACAGATACTGCTGAAGACTATCGATGTTGTTGAGCCTGAAACCGCACTGCCACTTACGGGCGATGGAATAAAACTGCACTGGGACTCATTTTTAGTTTGTATAGAAAATGCGAAAGAAGAAAAAACAGAATCATTAAATGTTATGTTCCTTTCAGTAGAAAAGTTCCTTATGCTGTCATATGTTACCGACCAATTATAATTTAAAGGCAAACCTGTCTCAGTGAAAGTAGTTACACAGAAAGAAACTGAAAAACTTACCTTAGTGCTTGAACCTGCAGCAATATTACCACTTGCAGGCGTTGGAGTATATTGGCAGCCGGCTACAATTATTGCGGGCACAGTAAAATTATGCAACCCTTTTGAAGTATTAAAAAAGATATGGGTATAGGCAGATGCATTAAGCTCATCAGCAAAAGTCACATTCCACGTAGTGCTGCTAGGCAAGCCGGTCTCTGTAAAATTGGAAATACAATACTCTTCCGTAAACTTCACTGACAGATATGAACCAGCTTGAGAGTATCCCTTTGATTCGTTCGGAACAAAGTAGCAGTTGTCGTATTCTGATGCCGGTATGAAAAAAGAATAATTGCCGCTGAGGATATTGAAACTTATGTCTGATAAAACTGATGAATTTGTAATGTTATCATATTTAACAGACCAACTGACATTAGAAGGCAGACCGCTCTCTACGAACTCCGAATAGCAATCATTGGAAAAGCTAATTTTTGTGCTTGAACCTGCGATTAGATAACCGCTGCTTGGATTAGGAGTTAAGTAGCAGTTAGCCGATACCTGTATTCTAGGAACTGAAAAAGAGAAATTACCATAAATTGAATCCACGTACAACGAAGTATTTGACGAATAATTAGTTATGCCATCGAATTTAACGCTCCAAGTTATACCTTTGGACAGCCCAGTTTCATTGAATAAAGTGATACAGGAAGAAGAAAATGAAAGAAGCAAAGAAGAACCCGCTGCTACATGACCACTACTTGGATTAGGAGTAAAAACACAGTTGTATTCTTTTACACTATATGCAGTGAAGTCAAAAGTCCCTGGAATTGTTGAAAGCTGCAGTGAAGTCTTATTAGAGCTGTAATTCACATTATTATATGTGAAGCTCCATTTACTGCCTTTTGGAAGATTATTGGCTGTAAATGTAGTATAACATCTTGTCTGATTGAATACTACATAAAATGTAGAGCCAGCTGTAAGATTTGAAGATTCATTTTCAGCAATATATAAACAATTGTCTATTATCAAGTTTTGAACAGCAAATTTATAAATGCCCGGCTGCGTGACCAATTGAATGTTTGTTGTTACAGAGCTTACGTTTTCATTATCATATGTCAAGTTCCATTCAGTTCCGGGTGGAAGGCCATTTTCATAGAATACAGTAGTACACCCCCCACTGTAATTTACAGTTATGCTGGAACCTGCTACTGCAGTCCCACTAGATGGATTTGGATGATATGAACAGCTTGAATTGCCTATAAATGGCAAACTATAAGCATATGTGCCGTTTATAGACGGAACTTTTATAACAGTGCTGTTTGATGAAACGGTTGTGCCATTATAAGTCACAAACCAGTATTCATTGTTAAACAAACCTTTTTCAGTAAACTTGGTAGTACACTTTGCAGTAAAATGAACGGAAAAGAAGGCGCCTGCGGCTGTACTGCTAGAAAAAGGCTGTGGTTCAAATATACAATTTGACAGGTTTATGGGATAGAATTTCGCAGTGAAAATTCCGGCAGGAGTGGTTATTGTGACATTGTTCGCTGAAGGACTTTTAGTTATGCCATCAAAAGTAAGTTTCCATTGCGATCCAGCAGGTAAGCCGGTTTCTATAAACGTAGTGTTGCAGTTATTTTCTACGAAAGAGATACTTTTGTTTCCGCCTGCAGTAAGATAACCTGAAGAAGGAGATGGAAGGAACGAACAATATGCATAATCAACGGTCTTTACGGAGAACGAAAAGTTGCCTGGAAGCGTAACAAAACTTATGTTTGATATACGTGACGAATTTGTATCTCCATTATAGATAACTGTCCAGATTACATTGGAAGGCAGACCATTTTCTGAAAACGTTGATAGACATTCCTTTGTGTAAGATATTGCAGTAGACTCTCCCGCTATCAAATAAGAAGATCTAGGTTTAGGATAGTAGAAACATCCCGAAGTTATTTTGACTATGCCAGATGCATACGAATGATTGCCTGGGGCAGCATATATGCTTACAGTCCCATTGCGAGAGCTACCTGAAACTCCATTAAAAGTCACGTTCCACTGCGTATTGATTGGAAGACCTGTTTCATTGAACAACGTCTTACACGCATTTGCATACGTTATTAAGATAGAAGAACCAGCTATCGCTGTTCCGTTTGCAGAACTGATGTTTATGTGGCAATCCTGTTCTGAGATGCTTTTCGGCCTTATGTAATAATTATATGTACTAGTGGAAAACGAATTGTTGAAGATTATCTCGGTAGAAGAAGAAACTTTTAGTAAGTTGTTAAAAGTCACGTTCCACTGCGTATTGATTGGAAGACCTGTTTCATTGAATTTAGTAAGACAGAATTTTCCCGTAAAATTAACATTGAGAACGGATGAAGTATTTAGGGTTCCCTGCGTCACATTGGAAACGTAAAAACATCCGTTACTCTCCGCCGTAAATATCTTAAAATTGTGCACTCCAACCTGAGTTAAGAATGAAATTTGATTCGAAGCAGAAGAAGCGTTTATGCCATCGAAATAAACTTTCCATTGCGTGTTACTAGGCAGACCTATTTCCTTAAAGTAGGTAACACAATCATTTTCAAAAACTATTGAAAGGTTATCTCCTGGAGTTATATAACCTGAGGAAGGCTGCGGATTGTATGCGCATGCTCCACTTATTGGTACACTTTCCACACTATAAGGATTAGCGGAAGAATTTGAAGAGTTGACTATTATTTCATTTGTGGAGGAAGAATACAGATTATAATAATAGACCATATGTGGATTATTTGAATTATAATCAAAGTAATTCGGATAAGAGTCGTTCACCTCCCATTTAGTGTTGCTGGGCAAGCCCGTTTCACTGAAAATAGTCCTGCATGCCCCCGTAAAATGCACTGTAAATAAAGAACCTGCCATTATTTCACTGCTATAACTGGCAGAGAATACACAGCCATCGATCTTTATTGGTGGTATATACAGTGAATAATTTCCGGGCTTTGTACTAATTAAATCATAATTCTTTATGGAGAAATTAGTAATGTTATTAATAGCTACACTCCAATTTGTATCTGCTGGTAAGCCAGTTTCAGTTAGGTTAGAGATGCATGAAACTGGAGAGAAATAAACATTTGCATTGCTGCCCGATATAAGAGTTCCGCTTGAATTTAACGAATCAAAAAGGCAGCCTCTGCCATTAGTGTTCTGTATTTTATATGAATAATTACCTGGAAAGTTTAATATGGACAGATTATTTTTATTGCTATAAACAATCGTTCCGTCGTACGTTACCGACCAGTACACACTGTTGTACAATCCTTTTTCATAAAACGTAGATATGCATTTTTCAACGTAGGTTACGGTTACGGGCGTGCCTGCTGTATCGTTTACACTTACTGGCTGCGGTATAAAGTAACAATTTCCTCCCGCGCTTACATTGCTTATAAAATATGGAAAAGTACCATATCTTGTTTTTATAGATATTAATGTACCTATAGACGAATTCAGTTTCCCGCTGTAATTTACATTCCATAAACTATTCGCAGGCAAACCTTTCTCGTAAAAATCTGTGTAGCATAAACTGTTGAATCTTATGTTAACAGTAGATCCTGCTTTTACCGTTCCACTGGATTCGTTCGGTGAGAAAACGCATGTTCCAAGAGTGATCTTTTCCGCTGAAAAAGTGTAATTTCCTGGAAAACTACTAAAAGATATGGAACTTGCCTGAGAATCTGAAGCACTGCCATTAAATATCACCTGCCATGATGTGCCTGAGGGCAAACCTGACTCTACAAAAGCTGTATCACATGTAGTAAGGTTAAATGTTACATGTATATTATTACCAACTTCTGTTGATCCTGATGTAGAATTCGGGGCATAGTTACAACCTTTATAGCTGGTCTGAGGTATCTGATAATAATACTTTCCCTGCGGCAGAAGAAAAGACATGTTAGGAGTTACAGAATGCTTAGTTACAGCCGCAAAAGTAACCGTCCAGTTGGCACCCGCCGGCAAACCGGGATCTATGAAACTCGTTACGCAGCTATCTGTAAACGACACTGTCTCATTAGAGCCTGCAGTTACCTTTCCGGAAGAAGGAGAAGGGATATAGTAACATCCTTTGCTGATGGGCAGCGAAGGTATTGAAAATATATAGGAACCATTTATAGTATTGAAGTTTATAATTGTAATCGTTGAAGATTTTGTGACGTTGTCAAACGTTACATTCCAATTTGTGTTACTAGGTAAGTTGGTCTCTACGAACTCAGTGCCGCACTCTCCCGAAAAATGTATACTTTGCAGATCTCCGGCCAATATGCTCCCGTTTTCCGGATTTGGTGTGAAAGTACAGTTGCCTATCCTTATTGTGGATACATTAAAGGAAAAAGTCTTTCCTCTATAGTAAGGGAACTCTATAGAAGAATTAAATGCGCCGTCCCTTGTCTGATTGTCGTAATTAACGGACCAGCTAACTCCTGAAGGCAGACCGCTGGAAACAAATATAGTGTGGCATGTCTGTGAAAAAGATATAAAAATAGAAGAACCGGCTGTTAAATTTCCAGTTGAAGGTGTAGGAGAGTATACGCATCCGCCCTTGGTTGAATTTGGAATCGAAAAGGAGGAGAAGATATCAGAGGTATTGAACTTTATTATGTTTGCCGCGGACTGCAGCGTTTTATTGTCGTACTTTACGCTCCAATTCACTCCTGCGGGAAGACTATTTTCAGAAAAGGCAGTCGTACAGCTTGCTGAGAATAAAACAGAAATCGGAGACCCTGCAATAACTGGGTTGGTGGAATTTATGGCTGGATTGAAGGTACAGTTCCCTATTATTATACTTGCTATACTTAGATTATTTAAAGAGTAATTTGTGCCTATGCTCAAAAAGAAAGAAGAAGAATACTCTATTTTACTGTTGTATTCTGCACTCCATTTTGTACCGGTTGGCAATCCTTCTTCGCTAATAGTTGTATTACATAAAGAATTAAACGTTATAAGAATGTTCTGACCAACAGTGGCATTTCCATACTCAGGACTAGGAGTAAAAATGCAATTGTTCTTTTTAACTGTTGAGACATTGAATATTGGAACGAAAGAAGCATTGGTTACAGGGATAAAAATCATCTGTGTTGAATTTGAAGTATTACTAATTTTGTCGTATTTTATCGTCCAGTTATAACCTGATGGTAAGCCAGTTTCCAAAAAAGTGACTTTGTTGGATTTGGAACCGCATGTTGTGAAGAAGATTATATACTTGGAAGAGCCAGCATATACATATCCCGACTGAGGATACGGATAGTAAGGGCAGCCATTGTATGTAGAATCTGACACTGAAAAAGAATAATCTCCGTATGACGATGAAAAGTAGGTTGAATTAGTGTTTATGCTCCTTGAAACGTTGTCATAGGTTATCGTCCAGTTTACGTTGTCAGGCAAGCCATATTGATTAAAAGTAGTATTACAAACCGCAGAAAACGAAACGTAAATGTAAGAGCCCGCGGCTATTGTGCCTGATTCGGGAGTAGGCGAGAAAGTGCAGCCTCCCAAGAAAACTTTGTTGACGTTGAACGAAAAGTTTTTAAGAAATGATGAGTAATTTAAATAATTTGCGTTTGAATAGAACACGCTGGAAGAAAATGAAACTGACCAAAGGGTGCCAATAGGCAGCCCTGATTCGTAAAAAAGGGTGTATTTAGGGATAGGAATCGACTTAGTGCTGTTTGTAGTGTTTATCGGAGGGGTAACACTTATGTTTTTCGGTGGCGTTATAGTTAAAGGTTTTAGTCCAAGCAACTTTGCAAGATTAAAATTTAAGAAGCCGCTAATAGTGCTTAAAAAGAATAGAATAATCAGAAGTATAGACAGCACAACCATAAAAGTGGTAAAGTGGAGTTTATAACCTTTCCTTTCAGCCGGTTCAGTAGATCTCATAAGATGTATTGTATTACTGTTTATTATTTTTATATATATTATTAATATATATTGATATAATTAATATGAGAATATTATCCTGGAATGTAAACGGACTAAGAAGTGTTGCAAGAAAACACGAAATACAGAAGATAGTAGATTCGCAGATCTACGATGCGATACTTATGCAGGAAACTAAAATTGAAGAAGCAAGTAGTATAATAAAACAAGATAAATACCTGCAGTACATAATGCCTTCCATTGAGAAAAAAGGGTACAGCGGAGTAATGACAATGTGCAAGAACAAGCCGCTTAGCATTATTTATGGGATTAAAAATGAAAAATACGATAAAGAAGGAAGGATTATAACCGTGGAATTTAGCGACTACTTTGTAATAAACGGCTATTTTCCTAATTCTAGGAGAGATCTGAGTAGACTGGAGTATAAGATAGAATTCAACAAGGAGATGCTTAAATTTATGGAAAGACTAAGAAAGAAAAAGCCGATAATAGTAGGAGGAGATTTCAATGTTGCACACACTGAACTAGATATAGCTAGACCAAAACAGAATGAAGGAAGCGCTGGGTTTACTTTACAAGAACGGGGATTCATTGATAAGCTTATTGAAAAAGGATATATTGATACTTTTAGGTTATTCAAAAAAGATGGAGGAAATTATTCATGGTGGACTTATTTATACAAGAGCGCAAGAAAAAACAATATTGGATGGAGAATAGACTATTTTTTTGTATCCAATGAGCTGAAAAATAAAGTAAAGGCAGCAGGAATACTTAAAAACCAGGAAGGATCTGATCATGTGCCGGTATTTTTAGAAATCAATTAAAAGACGGGCTGATCCTGGAAAATGTTTATGCCGTTGTTTCCTATGTCAAAAGGATGCATTCCGGTGCTGTGAGAGGAGAATCTCATCTTAACTATGGATATTGCTTTTTGATAGAAATTTTGATTGTATATCATTGAAAGCAGTATTACCATATCCGAAAGATAAATCGGTATTGCTATGTCCTCTGATAATTCCATTGTGTTTATATCACCGTATCTTTCTATTGTAACTAAGGCGGTACCAAACTCCCTAAGCATTTTAAATGTATCCGTAAGTATATTTCTCTGCAAAGTAGGATCTTTAACTTCCCAAAGAAAAGGCGTAAGAGGGTCTATCACTATTCTTGCATGCTTTTCTTTTCTTGTTTCAAGTATCTTTGGCAGATCTATTGAAAGAAAATTCTTGAAATCATGGCCGCTCATTCTTGAAAAAACAAAATTTGAATTTAGGTTTTCCTTAAATTCACTAAACCCAAATGCGTCACACTGTTCTAAGAAAGAATCTATGTCCTGTTCCATGCTTATGTAAAAAACCTTTTCATTGTTTTTTAGTCCTTCTCTAAGAAATTCCGTACAGAATATACTTTTACCAGCACCGGGAGAACCATATATGGCTACTACACTGTTTTTCACGAATCCGCCATTTACTATTGCATCAAAACCATTCACTCCGCTTTTGATCCTTTCAACCATACATAATAAAGTATTTCTTATAATTTATTAACTATCTCCTTAGCTTTAATACCTCCTTATATTCCAAGGTATTTATAATATCCCTTTTCTCGAGCCATCCTCTTCTGGCTATTGCTGCAGCAAGGTTTAAAAATCTAAGATGTTCTGTTCTGTGAGAGTCGCTTCCAAGAGAAAACTTTATTGAATAATCTTTTGCCTTTTTCACTAAATCAAACGGCAAATCTGATCTTTCAGGGTAACCATCTATTTCCAGTAAAACATCATTATTTTTACAAGCTTCCATTACCTTGTCGAAGTCAAGCTTTAATCCCTCTCTTTGTCCGATTATTCTATCAGTTGGATGGGCAATTGTGTTTATCATTCCACTATTTATTGCTTTAATTAATCTAGAAGTAAGTTCTTTGCTATTCATGTTGAGGTTCTGGTGCATTGCTCCTATAACAAAATCCAACTCCTTTAGAGACTCATCTTTTAAATCTAATGAACCGTCTTTCAGTATCTCAAGTTCCACTCCTTTCAATATTTTTATATCGCTTTTTTCATTGAATGAATCTATCTTTTTATTTAATTCAAAGAAACGTTTTTCATCCAGACCATGTGCAACCGGCAGACTCCTGCTATGATTTGTAAGAGCAATGTACTTCAAACCTTTTTGTTCTGCTGCATAAGCCATCTCTTCCAGCGAATTCATTCCGTCACTGTCTTTAGTATGAACATGCAAATCGCCGATAACCTCTCCATAACCCACAAGTTTTGGAAGTTTATGTTCCTGTGCCGCTTCTATTTCTCCAGTGTTTTCCCGTAGTTCTGGCGGTATAAAATCCATTCCCAGTTTATTGTATATCTCATCTTCGCTTTTACCAGCTATAGAATCTTTTCCTTTAAACAAGCCATATTCATTTAATTTTAAGCCCTTTGATATCGCTATTTTTCTTAGTTTCACATTATGATCTTTATTGCCGGTGAAATACTGCATGGCAGCACCGAACGATTCTTTTGATAGCACCCTTATATCACAAGTTGTGCCTATACCCAATTCTACTGTGGTTTTTGTGGGCCCCTTAACTACAATGCCTTTCACTTCATCCATCTTCGAAAACAAATCCATACCTGCTTCCGGTTTTTCGGAGATTGCAAGTATATCTATATCTCCTATTGTTTCCCTCATTCTACGCATTGAGCCTGCTATATCCACTCTTTCAAAAGGGCCGCTTTTCCTTAATTTTTCTATCAACGAATTTGTGTATTCTAGGACATAACCAAGAAGAAGCCTATCATTTTTAATGCTCATAAATGACTCAAGATTCTTCTTAAGCTCTTCTTCACTTTTCTTGCCAAAACCCTCTATACCCTGTATTTTTTGTTCGTCCAATGCTTTCTTAAGATCATCTACTGTTTTTATTCCCAATTTCTTATAAAGAGTATAAACTCTTTTTGGGCCCATTCCCCTTATTTTCCTAAAACTGTCAAAGTCTATCGGATATTTCTTTTTTAGATCTTCATACTTGCTTATTTTCCCCGTTTCTACGTATTCCTTTATTGAATTCGCTATTGACTTACCAACGCCCTCTAATTCAAGAAGTCTTCCTTCTTTGTAAACTTTGCTTATATCTTCTGATAGGCCTGAAATAGTTAAGCCAGCTGTCCTATAAGCCCTTGGCTCCCATTTAACACCTTTAATATCAAGAATATCTGCAATGTCATTCAATTTTTCAGCCAAATCCTTGTTTGACCCCATAACCTACCTAAAAATTCCATATATTTAAGAATAGTTTACACTGAATAAATATCAAATTGACATAACAAACGGCATTATACCCACGGCCTTTTTGATTTCGCTTATATGATTTTTTAAACAGCTAGCCTCACTGAAATTGCTACTGAAACCGAACTTTTTATTTGATATCATTACAGGTATATTTGAGTTTATATGTCTCTTAAGCTTGCTAGAAGTAGCATGATCACATGTAAGCACTAACGTGTCTTTTTCAAGGTCCAAAGCACCTGCCAGCTGTGATATTATTATTTTGTCTATGCTCTCTATTATAGCATATTTATCCATGAATTTACCGAGGTGTGAAACCGCGTCTGTCTGTTTTATGTGAAGATAAACTGCATCAAATTTTGAAAGCGCCTTTACTGTCTTCTCTGCTTTATCATAAAAATCCTTTCTTATGTCCTTCTCTTCAATAGTATCAACAAGGGTCATGCCTGCAGCAGTTGCTATCCCTTTTTCGAGAGGCATGCCAACAACTGCAGCCCACTTCTTACCGTATTTTTCATTTATATCACAAAGTCTGGGATCTTTGCTTGCAGCATCCCTTAAAAATAAATAATTTGGCAGATCCAAGCCTTTCTTTTTCCTTTCTTTGAAAACTTTTGAATCTTTTATTACAGTGTTGGCTTTTGACACGAAATTGTTAAGAAGCAAAGCAGTATACTCTGCTTCTTTTCTTACTGCTCTTATCTTATGTATCCTTTTATCAGTTATACCAGTTGCAAAGCTTAATTTTACTCCGTTTCCAAAAAATTTGGCGGTGTAGCCTGGCTCATTGTTTGACACAAAAGAAGAGAAAGCTTTTTTCCCGGAGCGGAAAACTAGCCCGGCTCTATAACCTTCCCCAGCCTTAAATTCAAAATCTGCGCCTACCCTAACCTTTCTGTTTATTTCATCAGAAATATCTTGTAATTCCTGCTTTGACATATAAGTTCTGACTGAATTTAGCTTGCCGTTTACAACTGAACCAAAATTAACTCTTATGCTTAATTCACCGTCCTTCGGTTGCATGTTAAGTCCAAGACACTCGAACCAGCCCCTTCCTGTAGAGTATTTAAGAGGATCATATCCCAAATCGGCCATAACGCCTGAATCACTTTGGGGCGCAAACTTACCCAATACGGTAGGATAAGCAAATTTGGCATGCCTTAGAAATCTATAAAGATTGGTCTTTATTGCGTAGTCAAGAGGCGTTTTATTTTTTAGTTGTTTAATCGGAAGATCCGCCATCCCATCTACTATTATAAAAACAGTCTTATTCATTTCTATCGCCATTTAAATAAAGCGGAAAAGATATTTAAATTTAGCTTAGATTGCCATTTGAACCAAGTATAGCCAATCTCTTTATAAGTTCATCATTTCTACTTGCTTTGCTGTTGTCAGTCTTCTGTTCCTTGAGCAGTTCATTCAATTTATCTGCTATGTCTTTATTTGATTTTAACAGATCGTCAAGTTTAGATATCAACTCTGAAATTGAATGGAGATCATTTTCCGTTATATTTACAGTATTTGGATTAACTTTAGCTGGTTCACTGTAATTTCCCACTTTACTTACAGGACTACTCTTAATATAAGAATTGCTTTTATACTCTGCTGTTTTGATATTGCTAGTAGAATTTACATTTTTTGGTTTAATTTCCGTCTTATTTTGAACATTCTTAAGGTCCTGCGCCACACTAATTTTTTTCTGCTCTACCGCATTTTTCTTAAGCTTCTCCAGCAAGTTATTTATATTCTCAACTTCCTGTTTTTCCATTTCAACCCTGCTTATGGTTTTCTTTATGTCTGTATACGAATCTTTATCTTTTATTTCAGGATTAGTAGAATTTATTTTAGGAATAGTAGATCTTATTTCAGTATTAGTAGAATTAAATGTTTCCATCTTCTTACTGGATAAAAGCGGTTCTTGCTCTACAGGATATGCATTTTTGCTGTTTATAACGTCTTTTTCTATGTTGTTTATTCTGTTCTTGTAGTTTTCTATTTGATTTATCAATTCACTGTTTTTATCCACAGTTACCCTGTCTATGTCTAAGAAACTTATATTAAGATTACTTTCAAATTCCGCTATTTTTTTCTTTACTTCCTCTATTCTATCTATAAGACTGTCTTTACTGTCCATATTATTATTTTAATCTTTACCCATTTATATCTTTACTGGGTACTTTAACTGTATAAATTGAAACTCATTCCTTTTTTCGTAGTATAAGCAAAGAATGGTCCTTTTGGTAGGGATAAAGATTTATCTCCCTTATAATATCAAACTTTGACCTTAATTTTTTCACTTCATTTCTTATTACTTCTCTTGGATCCAAAGAAACGTCTATACTCCTTGTTTTTACAGCAAAAACTCCTATTTTTCCACCTTTTAAGAAGAGATCTGCATTTTTTATGAAAATATCTGTTTGATCTCTCTGTGCAACATCTTGATAAAGTAAATCGCATTTTGGTACACTGCCTGAATAATTCTCAGGCTTCCTAGCATCACCTACAATTGGGAATATGTTTTTTCTCCATTCCGCAAGCAATATTAAATTTACTGCCATCTCCTCCGCTATTTCCACTGCATAGACCTGCCCATTAAAACCAATTATATCAGAAACATGAGAAACTGTAGTTCCAGAAGAAGCCCCAAGATAAAGCACTTTATAGCTATCCTTCATATCGATTCCATTCAAACCTTTATAAAATGCAGCTGCAAACTTGCTTCTATACGGAATCCATTCCCTATATATCTTATCATTAAAATTAAAGATTTTTTCGCCATAGACTGATTTTCCGCCATAAGCGCTTAAAGTTACAAGCGTACGTCTTCTATCTAAAAGCCAGTATACTCTGTCAATTATTCTTTTAAGTTCCATTTTTTACCCTGTTTATGTCCTTAAGCATCTTTTCCATAATAATACTGCTCTTATCCTCTTTTGAAAGAACATCGGTTTTTATAGCGAGAGAAGTATAAGCTGCAATAACTTTTGCCATTTTGCCTTTTAATTTATCAGATACTGAAAGCATAAGTTCGTGGTTGTATATAACGCCATATTTCGGAGTAGCTTTCTTTTTCCTCGCGGCAAACATCGCTTTTTCAGCCCCAAGCACCTGTATTTTGGAAGAAGGCATAAGCATAAGCAAATATGAACTGCCTGCTAAATAAATAATTCTTGCTGCTATCTCCGAGCCTAAAACTGCATTTAGATTTGGATAAATTTTTTTTATTATATCATTAAGCCTGTCATTAACTACCTTCCTTAGATCAGAAAGATTACTTAACTCATTTACTGAAAGCGACAAAAGTTGAATCTCTTCGTCATCCAAATCAAGGCCCATGCTTTCAATGGGAATAGCTAGCTTATCTGAAGTGCTCTTTCTGTCGCAAGATTCTTTTAGGGCAGCTATAAAGTTATCTCTTTCCTTTAGCTTATCCGCAGCTTCTGGATAGTAAAGAAAGTAAAGATCATTTAACTGCTCAAATATTGTGTTTTCCCCTTTTTCAAGTGAATCGGAGAAGGCTATAAGTTTTCTTATAAGATCATCAACTGATAACCCTTCCTTTATCTTTTTCCTTGCTTTTTCTATGAATTCTCTATTGTCCATTTTATGTATTTATGCTTCTTTTAATTTGTCTGCATTTCGTTCAAAGGTATGTATATAAAACATAGTCATTGAAGAGATGACATACTACTAATGTATACTCTCTTTATTAATATATTCCGAATAATCGGATTCCATTTAGAATATTTTTATAATTTTTAAAAAACCAGCCTATTCCTCAAATTTAGGGCCTTCTCCAGCATTAGACTTAGAGATATTGGATCCATCGCTTTCTATTGTTAAAGGACTACCCTCGGCATCCATAGTCTGAAGTTCTACAGGTATTTTCCACATTTTTGAAAGCCTGCGTAATGATGCTGCTGAGTATTCATTGTCAAGACTGAAAATCTGCGATGCCTGTTCTTCAAAGCTTTCTATTTCATTATCAGGTAATTTTCCGATGTATCTTTTAAGAAAACTTAGGTCCTGCCTTAACGTAAGCTTATCGCCCTTAAAGCTGCCTTTTGGAACATATACCATTGGACCGTAGTTCTCTGTCTCCAAAAGAAGCTGGAAACGCAGTATATTTGGATCGAGTTTTGAGTTGTTTGCAGCTTTTATCATTTTTATTATATATTCAGGGTATTTTCCACCGTAAATAGTGTCTATCATAATATTAGTCTTTTCTTCTATCTCCTTAACCAAGGATTTAAAAAAGTGGAGATCCGCATATGAAAATATAAATTCCCAATCCGTGTATGATTTCGTTATCTCCAGTATCTCCGACAAACCCTTGTTTTCTTTTTTCATATAATATCTTTTTTCTTCATCTGAAAGCAGATCATAAAGCATGCCATGCCTGCCTTCGTCCCATCTTTTTTCTATATCCTTAAACAGCCTGAAACCTAAATAATAAGGAAGCTGTGCGGGAGACAGAACGTCGGCTACCTCTAGTATTCCTTTTCTCATCTTAAATGCCGTATCTATATCGTATTTTGCTACTTCTTCTGCATATTTGTCCTGAACGAAGGTTGCAAAACCTTCATGCATTATTTTTATTCTTGCACCCTTCATAAGCTGGTTTATATCATATACAATTTCAAGCAGTTCCTTTTCCCATGGATTAAATCTTATATTTTCAAGCGTAAACTTGTAAACATCGTAAATGTCTTCTTCCGGATATGTTCCTTCCTTGCTGTAATAATCGTTCTTTTTACTCTTATGAAAATCTGGAAACATGTCAATCAGCCCGCTTAATGTCTGGGAGTAATCATACATTTTCTCTACGGTTTTTATGTCAAGCCTTCTCTCCATCTCTCTGTATCTGTCTCTGTAATAAGCGTGCTTATTTGAATTTGACTTTATACTTTTTGCAAGCCTGTTATTATACTCAATATGCAAATGTCCGTATACATGGGCCATCACACTTAATACCTCATCATAAGTGTCGTTTTGGTTTATGTAAACTGAGGTGTATTCCTTCCTTTTAATAGGATCATAGAACTTATGTCCAACCATTTCATACAAAACGCCCTGCCTATACTTCATTCTGTCCTCCTGTATTATTTTTTCCTGACCTGCTTCCCATGTTGGGAGAGGTGTGCCGTAAAGAGCTACCTTTTCTGCAAACTCCTCGTTATCAAGTATCTTAAATTCTACATTGCCAAATGAAAGGCCGAGTTTATTTATCATAAATGAGGCTATCTCCCTTGCTTTTGTGGTGTACCTTTTGTCTATTATCGAACCATGCGTGGCTATTACATCTATCTCTTTTCCGTCTACCAACAACTTTTCAAGTGATTGCTTTGTCATATTAGTTTAAAAGGGCATCAAGCACTTTTTTAACGTTTCGATAAGAAACGTCATTACCAGATTTTACCTCGTTTACTTTTTCCCTGCCGGCTGATTTTATCATTTTATAAAACTCCTCATAATCACTTCCAACCTGCAAGTAGAATACTTTTGTAAGCCTTGGACATAGCTTTTTAAGTGTATTATAAAGTTCTCCGTTGTCATCAGAGTTTTCTCCATCGGTTATATGAAGCAGGAAAACATCCTCAGACTGGTAATCTATTCTTTCTTTGTACGGTGACATTGAGGAGTATGCATTGCCGTCCATCATATCCATAACCAATTTGTAAGCCGGCTGAAATGAAGTTCCGCCGCTGGCTACAAGCTTGTAAAAATCCTCTTTTTTACGCGGATCAAATTCAAATGCTCCAGTAGTATGCGCTAAATATCTTATTTTAACAGTGTCTTCATACTTTTGCCTCAGCCAGAACTCTATTAAACCTGCAACTGTAGCAGAAAACTCTCCATACATGTCCATTGACCCACTCACATCTCTCATTATAATAAACGTAGCCGATAAATTTGGGATTAGCTTTTCTTCAATAAAGTTATAACGTATGTCCTCTTCTCTTACATCTACTTTAAAGCCATTTTTTTCAAAGTAACCTGTTGCCATCTGTCTATCAAGCATAGCTTCTATGGTTTTTTCCTGATTTTCGTCCACCCCATTCTCGGCAGTTAACAGCCTATAAAGCTTTTTGTCCTTCTTTCCCGGCTTGGAAAAAGAGAGCCCCCAATTTTCCATTATTTGCTTCAGTCTTCTCTTGTCTACACCTATTTTTACGTTTGAATTGTCGCCATTTCCGCCCTCTCCTCCATTTCCACCCTCTCCTCCATTGCCTTCTCCTTCACCATTACCACCTAGTCCATTGTACGATATTGTTGGATTTATTTTAATGGGCAAGGTCTTTATAATAGTTTTACCATCATTTATATCCCTTATATCTGTAGAAGTAAATATAAGGTCATCTTCTTCGTCGATTTTCTTTCTGTATTTATCTTCTGCGTCCCCCAATTCACTGGTCATAAAATAATGTCCTCTCCTTGTATATTTTAAATGCTTCTTCTACCGCTTCATCGAAATAACCGCGCTTCGTGATTAGAAAATTCTTTATGTACGGGTACAGTTCAGAGTTCCTATCTATATCTTTTTTAGATTCCCCAATAAAACTCTTAAACTTATTCTCTTTTTTTATAAAGTCCCCGTCTGTAGATACCAAAAAATGCAGAAGATCTTCGAATTTTGTCTTGTAATTTACTATCCCTAAAGGAACTTTTTTAAATTTAAACGCGATTATTTTATTTTTGAGTCCGTCTACATCGAAATACCTGCCTGCTTCCATAAGATATCCATTGGTATCCTTGAACTCTTGTGATTGTTTTACTGAAATGATTGAATCTACATATTCTGATATAACATTTACATAATCATTGAAATGCTCACCAAAATAAAAGGAAAGCAATGCATAATCTATTTCAAAACGCACATCCTCCGTTATAATTGAATCTATGTAATCCTTTATCTCTTGATATACATTCCCGTCTATTTTTTCCTCATTTTTATTAATATAACTTGCTATATCAGAAAACAGAAGAGAATCTCTCGATTTATTTGAAACATAATTAAAATCAAGTATGCTGCTTATTGATCTCGATGATATACCAAAAGCCCATCCGCTCCTGTAATTATTAAAATTGTCGTATATTATAGTATGCGCTGCATCCTTAATATACTTATTTTCTTCAAGGTCCTTCTTAGAAACATAAGAACTGTAATCTGGAAGCAGCTTGCTGAGAAAATTCGACATTGACTGCGTCATCTTCTTCTCAAGCTCCTTTATATTTGATGAATCGTAGTAATCAAGCAGCTCCAAAATATTGTTTATCGTTTCATCATTTGCGGCGGCAAGTTCTTCACTGTCTATTCTAGACAAAACATTTAATTTGGCTATGTACCCTAAAAAGTTAGGC
>JAMCSQ010000029.1 GCA_023378805.1 Candidatus Parvarchaeota archaeon
GAAGAGCTTTGTAACTATCTGCTTAAATTAGAGAAAACATCAAAAAGGCTTGAGATGATAGATATTCTTTCAGAGGTTTTCTCAAAGACAAAGAAGGAGGAAATAAATTATACTGTAAATTTTATACAGGAACAGTTGCTACCACCTTTTTATAATATACAGCTGGGAATAGCCGATAAAATGGTAGAAAAAGCCATAGCACTTGCATATAATAAACCAAGCTCAAAGATACTAGAAGAGTACAAAAAAGTTGGTGATTTGGGAGAAGTAGCGGAAAAGGAATCGAATACATCTGATAGTAAGAAAACAGATATTACTGAAGTGTACGGCAAACTTTTGAAGATAGCGAAGATTTCAGGAGAAGGCAGTGTAGACGAAAAGATAACTGAACTTTCAGAACTCATAGCCAATATCTCTCCAATAGAATCTAAGTTTATTATCCGATTTGTAATGGGAAAATTGCGTTTGGGTGTTGGTGAAGCAACTATAATGGAAGCGCTATCAAAGGCAAGAACAGGGAACAGGGAATTCAAGGTCAATATAGAGAGGGCGTTTAATCTTTGTTCTGATCTTGGTTATGTGTCGGAGGTACTATATTCAAAAGGAGCAGAAGGAATAAATAAATTTGAGATAAGCGCTATGAAACCTATAAGACCTGCATTAGCGGAAAGGTTGGGCTCTTCAAAGGAAATCCTGGAAAAGATGGGAAAATGCGCAATTGATCAAAAGTTAGATGGTTTTAGGGCCCAGGTTCATAAAAAAGACAAGGAAGTAAGGGTCTTTTCTAGAAACTTAGAGGATATAACGCATTTCATGCCAGAAATAGTAGAGGAAGTAAAAAAGATAGACTGTCAGGATTTAATAATAGATGGAGAGGCTTTAACTTATGATGAAAATACGAATGTCTTATACCCTTTTCAGATAACGATACAAAGAAAAAGAAAACATAATGTGGAAGAGATATCCCAGGAATTGCCATTAAGGCTTTTTGTTTTTGATATAATGCTTTACAACAGGGAAAACATGATAAATGAGCCATATATAAAAAGGAGAGAGTTATTGGATAAACTATTTTCAAATACAAAGACGATATCCAAGACAAAAATGATAATAACAGACGATGAAAAGGAAATAGACAAGTTCTTTGACCTTACAATTGAACAAGGTTTGGAAGGCATAGTAGCAAAACGTTTGGATTCTCCTTATTCTGCAGGCGCGAGAAACTTCAATTGGATAAAGATGAAGCGTTCCTATAAATCCAAATTAAATGACACTATAGACCTTGTTATTTTGGGGTATTTTAAAGGAAGAGGACAAAGGGCTAGTTTTGGTTTAGGTGCAGTTTTAGCAGGAGTTTATGATTCAAAGGAAGACAAATTCAAGAGCATAACAAAGGTAGGTTCTGGTTTCTCCGAAGAACAGTTTAAACAGCTTTTCAAGATATTAAATGAAATAAAAGTTGACAGTAAACCGGCAAGAGTTGACAGTATAATGCAGCCTGACGTTTGGGTGGTTCCAAAATACGTAATAGCAGTAAAAGCAGATGAGATCACAAGAAGCCCGACACATACCGCAGGGATGAAAAATGGTATAGGTTATGCGCTTAGATTTCCAAGGGCGGTTTCTTTCATACGTACAGATAAAAAAGCAGAGGATGGAAATACGGTAAAAGATATTGTGGAGATGTACGGCCAGCAGAATAACATAAGCATTAAAAATTAAGAATGTATCTATGGTGTATGCTTTTGAATGAAGGTAAGGATTCATTTTTAGAGGAAGTAGTGAGCTTTAACGACTCTAAGTATGTTATACTACCGGTGCCATTAGATGTAACAACGACGTACTTAAAAGGAACCAAATTCGGGCCAAGATCTGTTATTGAGGCATCGCGTTCGCTGGAAAATTACGATTTTGAGCTTAATTACGAGCTTAAAGACAAGATATTCACCCTTAATGAACTTGAATTAAGCGGAGACATAAGAAATGCAATGGATATAATAAATTTAAGCACTTCTGATCTTGTCTCTGCAGGTAAAATACCTATATTGTTAGGTGGGGAACATACTGTAACATATGGGGCTTCATTGGCTTTTGGAGAAGACGTTGAGTTCGTAATATTCGATGCACATGCTGATTTCAAGCCGGATTTCTTAAAGCTAGAGATAAACCATGCCAGCAATGCAAGGCTGGTTAATCTTAGAAACAACGTTTCTCTGATAGGAGTAAGGAGCCTTAATTTAGAAGAAAAAGTAGAAATAGAAAAAAGAAAGCTTTTAGTGATAACCAATGACAAAATAAAGGATGAAAAAAGCCTAAATTCCTTAATCAATTTAATAAGAGGCAAAAAGGTTTACATTAGCATAGACATGGACGTTTTTGATCCTTCTATAGCACCCGGCGTTGGAACACCCCAGCCTAATGGAATACTTTACAGCGATTTTCTTAATTATGCTTCTGCTATAATTCGTAATTCAGCTTTAGTTGGCATGGATGTAATGGAAACCCGGCCGTTAAATGACAACAATATAACAGAAATACTTGCGGCAAAACTGATAATTGATTTAGTTTCTTTAAATGAAATTAAAAATAGGCACTGATTATATATGAGTTGCGCTTATTACTAACCCCCCAACTGATGCGAATACTAATGTTACTATAAATGCTATCAATATGTACAACACCATAGAAATAAGAAGCATAGATGCCATTGTGTCTCTCATTAGTATTTTATCGCCTGGCTGTGATATAGAGGATACTGCATATCCTATTATAAGGCTTAAGCTTACAAGATATACCCCTATTATTACCTGAAAAGTATACAGAGGTATCGCCCCCCCACTTAAATTGAATAAACTGAATGCAAATGGAACAACCGATGAAACGCTACCGCTCGATGATGTACTTGCGGCGCTTTGTATTGAGTTTATACTGCCCGAAAGAGATGTAAGTACACTGCCTATCAAAGTAGTTAATCCCACTACTATACCGGCCATCGCCGGGCTTATCAATCCAACTTCTACGCGCATTCCCGAAGTAACTTCTTCTAAAAGTGAGCGTACTTGTTCTTCTATTCTGCGTAAGTTTGCAAGGTGCTTCGAAACGTAAGCGGTAGCTACAGAAGCATTTCTTACGCTTTTTGCCGCAGAGGAAAGGAAAATTTTCGTAGATGCAAGAATCATAGGAGATGGGAAGAAGCGGGTAGACCCGTTCGTTGCATTGAAAAATGCGTCTTTTAAAGACATGCCAAGTTTTCTTATGTTATTTATTGTTACATCAAAGAATTCCGAAACGGGCGTGCCTTTCATGTTTTCTTCTACTTTTACAAGAGTAGCTTCCGGTGGGTAGCCCTGCGAAAGGAAAGAGCTCATTTGTGACATTGCAGCGCCGAAAGAGGTTTCTATTGCGTTTAATTCTTCTTCTGTTTCTTTAAGCTGTATAACTGAAAGTTTAAGGTAAGCCACTATTGAAAATCCTATAGCCGCAGTTATAAACATCGAAACGTATATTTGCGTTGGTCCAAATTTTAAAAGCATAGGATAAAGGAAATAAACCGGCAGCATAAAAAGAATGAATATTAAAATAGCAGGGAGGACTGCGTTTATGTTTACATTTTTCTTCCCTATCTTTATAAAGAAATTTCCAACTTTTGGTATGTTTGGTATATTGCTTATATCCGGTGCCCCGAATCCGCTTGGCCTCGTGAGCAGTTTGTTTCTTATCAAAAAATAAACCATTAAAGGCAGCCCTATATCGTACATTAGCGCAAGCAGCAAGCCAAAATCAGGGACTGCTACAAATGCCATTAACATTGGAGCCAAAACCAATCCTAAAACCGGAAGTACCATACCTATCATGTATATTGTATTTAACGGCTCTTTCAATGATGAAGCATATTTTGTCATTGCCTCAAAAGTCCCGCCCAATATTCTATCAGAAGCTTCATCCAGCAGTCCTAACCTTGCTTCTTCTGTTTCCTGCGAAGTAGAACTTTCTATAAGAAAAAGTGCATCCGTGAATGCCGGGCTTGTTTTTGCCCATCTTTTTGAATATTCATCCAAGGCTTCTTTTATGTTATTATACTTTCTTGCAGCTGTATCCCATATTAACTTTTTTAAATCAAGTGCTAGATAACTTGTCAGGTTATCAGAAGCAAATTGCACGGCCCCTTCCAAATTTGGAGTTTGCCGCATAAATATAACCAAGTAAAGAATCATAGTAACAAGGTCACTTGAAGACTTACTTAATCTAACAGTCATCTGCTGCTGAGGAAATATTTGTACTCCTATAAATGAAATAACTCCCAAAAACATCAGTACTAGACCGGCTATTACCTGGCCAAAAATAAGAAGAATCAATCCTAAAAACATCAAAGCTACAAGCATAAATATTCCAAAGCCATATAACTGTTTTGCATCGAAATCATAGCCAAGAAGGTAAAGTAGCGTGTTTATTTTCTTTTCCTGCTCTCTGTTTATGTTAAATTTTATTATTTTACCTATGGTATTTGCTCCGAAGTTTATTATTTTAGAAAAGTTCGTCGGGTTTTTCTCTTTAAATATTTTATATTCAAGCGATCTTAATTCCTCTCTAACGCTCTCGTCTTTTTTGTATAAATCGCTTGGAACTAGGCTTTCGTCTGTGTAGTATGTGTCTATAAAGTTTTTGTCTATCTTCACAGAAGGCACAACCCCCTTTACTTTTTGCTTCTTAACCATAAATCAAATAAATTTACAATGTTTTTTCTTTCTGCAGCTCCATACTCTTCTCTTAACTTATTTATTATATCATAATATTGGTCTATCGCTATAGATGTAAAATCCGCTTCCAGTAGTGCTGGGTTGTTACTTTTGTTTGCGTAATTGGATAATGCCTCTAATATGTCCCCTCTTGCTCTTATGTTTTCAAGTACTGCGTCCCAATTGCCAGCCCAATCTTCCACTTTCGATGCGATTTCCTTTATAACATAACTGTTGCCTTCCAATAAATCGTTTGATGGGTCAAGACTATCTTTGTGTATGTCGTATTTCACTAAATCTACGAACCCATTTTCATACTGCGGGTCTTCAGTCCAGTCTTTTCTCACTTCAGTTATATTAAGTACTCTTCTTCTTTCGCTTAATCTATCTTCGGTTCTTATTTTATTTACAGAGACTATTAAGTCGGTTGCTTTAAAACTAGTTCTTGGAACATTTAGATCGTTTACAACCCTATCAAATACTCCGTATGGATTTTCACCGTGTATGGTCCCCATAACTGTGTTTGAAAGTGCACCTACACGCATTGCTTCATACAATGCCTTTGCTTCAGTACTTCTTACTTCCCCTACAATTAATGAACTGTCTCCCAGTCTTAATGTGGTTCTTATGCCTTCGTCTGCGCTCATCTCTGATTTCTCCCCAGTTATTGCGCTTTGCACTTTTAAAGATAGCATATCATATCCTAATTTGACAAATGAATCCGTAGGGATTTCTAGAGTATCTTCAACTGTTATTATTCTGTATCTTTTCATTAGAAGCAGCATCAGCGAAGTCAACATCGATGTCTTTCCTGCTCCACGCGTACCGCTTATAAGTATTGTTCTTGCTCCTTCAACGCAGAACCAAAGTAATCCAGCTGAAAAAGGGGATATCATTTTATTGTTTATAAACAGTGGCATTGTCCATGGCTTTTCTCTGTGCCTTCTAAAAGCTATACTTATCCCATCCGGAGAAAGAGGACGCTGGGCTATTGCGACTCTGGATCTAAACATATCTGTTATAAGCTCAGTATCCAGTACCGGATGGCCTTCATCAAGAGCTCTTCCCGACATTAATCTAAATCTGGAAGACCAGGCATCAACCTCTTTTGCATTTGGTATAATATTGGAAGCGCATTCTCCATATTTTGAATGCTTGACAAAAATAGGGGATTTGCTTATTGGCGAATTTATATATACATCTTCTACCATATCATCTGACAAAACTATCTCCGTCATCCCAAAGCCAACAGTTAACCTAACGAGTATTCTTGCAAGCTTGTCTATGTCTTTGAAACTTAAACTGTATCCATTTTTGGTGCTTATCTCTGTAATCATGTCCTTGCTTATTTTGAAGAATACTTCTCTCATTCTTAAAGGATCGGTAAACTCGTTTTCCTGTGGCCTGTAATCTATTAAATTATTCCTAACTTGGTCTAGTATATCATATTCTTCTACATTAAGCAGTAATTCCGGAGGCGATAGATGGTATAAGTACTGCGACATTCCGGGTATGCGGTATATTGTTACTTCTGTCTGGTCTTCATCTCCTAATTTATAGTTCTCCAGTTCTACCGCAGAAAGCGGCGGCTCTGACATTATCCGCGTATATGTAAAATTTGGTCTTATAAGAGGTTTAAATATTGAACGGTAAGGTTGTCTATCTCCTATTTTATAACCTAGTATAAGATTTAGGTTTTTGTTTACTATTTTTATTTCTGATATCTGTGATATAAGGTTTGAAAATTTTTCAAGAAAATTGGAAAATAATGCCGATTCATTATTTTCTTGTTTTACTTTAAATTCTCTTAAAAATCTCAATCCAAGCACATACGCTCCAAGTGGGTCTCTTTTTAGACGATTAAATAATATATAATTGAATTTGGATACTTCCTCAGGGAAATTTTTCTGTATCTCATTATCAAAAGGTTTGGAAAGGTCGGATTCGAGCATGGCTTTGTATCTGTTTGCAAGGTCATTTAAAAGGTTTGTCTGGTCTTTCGTGTATATGTAGTTTCTGTCACTTACTATTGTAAGCAGGCTTATCTCCCCGGATTCAATTATTGCGTTGATTATTTTTTCAAATATCTCTTCATTGTCTTCCGGATTTGGGTAAAGTACATCTAACGATACCTTGTATGTGAGTGATATCTCTCCTTCTTCCCTAGAAATAGAATAGTCTTTATTTTTTAATTCCATTATTACTATTATATTGTCTGTAAGCATTTATTTATGTTTTTTACCGGATTTTCTGTGTCTTATATGCTCCGCTAAAAGTAAAATTACTAAAATGATCACTATGGCGCCGATTATTAGGTATAATTCATATAACCCTGCTGTAATCGATAAAGTACTAGAAAGCGTATTCAAGTTATTAAAAAAGAATTTTGAATTATAAGCAGTTATGGTTGCATTATAAGTTTTCTGCGGTAGATTTGCAAATGTAACTCCTCCTAATACATTTGTATAGTTTTTGAAGGATGCATTATCGATTTTTATGGTTACACTTGCCCCTACGACTGGTATCCCTAGTATCGTTACCACCTTTATGTTTATGTTTGATACAGGTACAGAAACATTTAAATCGTTTTTCGAGTTTGTTTGCACTGTTTGGTTTATGTTTAAGGTTACCCCATCATAACTCATATTTCTGATTGTAATCTCATTGTTTCTAGGTGCCCAAATGTAATAATTTTGGTATATTTCGGTTATATTCTCGAAGGACAGATAAAAGTAAGAGGGCTTAATTAACGCTCCTTGTTCTGATAAAAATTTTATAGTATAATTATATTCTTTTATGAAATTTACTGGTATAGTACTTTGGAATTTACTTGTTAAATTTAGCGTAATATACCTGTTTTTGGCTATTATCTGCGGCCTGGCATAAACATAAAAATTAGAATTATTACTCGAGTAGATGTAACTCTCGTTACCTACTAAAGAATAAACTTTTTGAATGTTTTTTGATAGGGGAACAGCTCTGTAATAGGAAACGTTTGCATATAATCCATCTGTTCCATTCAAAAATTTAAAAGTCACCTTTGGGTCTTCACTCCATGAAAAGCTTACATTGAAAGGAGACAGTACATTTATTTTATAATTGGAGGTTTGCAATAACGTTCCGTTATCTATACTGAATCCAAGCAATACTTCCTGATACTGTGAATAATTCTCCAGTTTTTGTGTAGAGATAGTTAAAAGACTCCCGTTCTTTATGTATTCATTTCTACTGTTTATTCCGTTATAATCATACTCATTTACAAGGAAATAAACCGAAAAATCTATGTTTACTGTGCCAGACTGGTTTATGAAAAAAGATGCCGTATTGTTAGAAGTGTCTACAATCCCAGATATAGAATCAAACAGGATCCTTTTATTTGAACTGATGTTCTGCGAATATGCAGCGATATTTACTTTTTCACCGAATGCGAATTTTAGGGCGGTTGATTTAGTATAATTTTTGCCGTTTACGCTGAAAACACCGCTTGTAGAATCATTAAAATATATTTCGTAAGTGGTATTGGAAAGCGCTTCTACAAGAGAATATACTTTTGGAGAACCTAACCCGGTTACTTCATTGTATTTTCCGTCTGCGCAGTATAAATTATTACAGCCGCTTGTTATATTGTTAAAGACAATACTACCAACATTGTCAAATAGTCTGTAAAGATGACTGTCTAAGTATCCTTCGTCACCATTAATATTTTGGTTTATTAATGAATCAATTGCAGCCCAAGACGGGGCTGCCAAGCTTGTTCCATAAAGAGCAGTCCAGCCAGAATTAGCATATACACAAACGGGCGTTCCAGCGTCAAATGCAACATCGGGTACCATCCGGTAAGAGCTTATATCTGGTTGGAATATTGGTCTTCCAAAAAACTGGCTTTGTCCGCCTCCGCTTCCGTTCCAGCCTACTTCTGATTTATAATCTCCATTAGAGTATACAGATAGAGTAGTGCCGCCAACCGCTATAACGTTCGGGCTAGAAGCCGGAAAGTTAACGTTTGGCGTACTATAAGAATTATAAGCCCCGGTATCACCGCTAGCTACGAATATATTTATGCCTTTAGATTGCGCAGATTTGAATATTGAATTTAAATAGTTTATAGATTGTTGGGAGTAATCAAGTTCTGAAGATCCCCAACTAAGCGAGATAGTATTTGTAGGTATATTATTTACTGTGTAGTTCACAGTCTGAAAAAGCCAAGAGTCATTTGGAGCTATAATTAGGTATATCTTCGCATCCGGCGCCAATGAATGCGACATTTCAACATCTAAAGCGGTTTCATAGGTCCAGTTAATTGGATAATAGCTAGCGTTTCCAAATGGTTCTTCTATTATAAGGTTAGTACCATTTGTAAGAGCGTTTAAACCGTAATATGAATCAAAGGCATTTACATCCTGCTGTAAATTCGGATCACCATGTGCCACTACAATTGCTATTGACTGCCCGTTTCCGTCTATATTTAAATTATACAACGATAAAAAATTATAAGCAGTTTTTAGGTTTTGGGGCGTTAAATAATTACAAACCTGGTTTTGCAGAGGCATTTCCTGGAAATTCAAATTTATTCCTTTAGATGCATGGGTTATTGATACCGACAATAATAGTATTATTAAAATAAATAGGGGTATTATCTTTTGCATAGGCTAGTAAAACAGCCACTAAATTTAAAATTATTGCAATTTCAAATATAGAAAAAGTTAAATACTAAGTTATTTATTGAAACTAAATGAAATTACCCAGTCAGGTTAGAAGATATTGTAGATTTTGCAAAGAACATACACTACAAAAGGTAGTACAGGTAAAGGGCGGTCAGCGAGGAACATTGACTGCAGGCAGCCGTAGAAAAGGCTGGAATCTTGAGCACGGTTATGGTTCCACACCTTATCCAATGTTTGAGCATGCAAAGAGGCTTGGTATAAAGCAGTCAAAGAGAATAGACTTAAGGTATAAATGTACAAAATGCGGTAAAATGACTACCCAGAAAAGAGGTAAAAAAGCTAAAAAACTGGAGATAAAGTAAAATGGAAGAAATAATATTTAGACCATCAGAAGGTAAATTTTCAAAAGTAAGATGCAATAAATGCAAAAATGAGCAGGTAATATTTACAAAGGCTTCTACAGAAGTAAGATGTTTGGTATGCAATGAGGTGCTTGCAACTCCTACTGGTGGAAAAGCCAAGATACTAGCAGAAGTGATAGAGAATTATTCCTAATTTTTAATGTTTCAAATTTTCGATTTGATAACTACTTACCTTTTGTAATATTTATATATCAACGGCTAATTTAAAATCTTATGGATGTATACGATGCTATAAATAAGAGAAGAACTGTTTATTCCTTTTTAGATAAAGAAGTAAGCGAGGATATAATACTTAGATTAATAGACTCAGCAGTTAGATCTCCGACTGCGGGCGGGATTAGAGAGTATGAGTTCATTATAGTGACAAATCCAGACCAAAAACTTAAAATAAGCAAAATTTCTCTTACACCTCACATAGACTCTGCACCGCTGATGATAATAGTTATATGCGATAAATCAAAGATGGATGCGATATTCGATAAAGATGACAGCGAAACATTCTGCGTTGAAAATGCAGCACTTGCAATAGAAAATCTGCTTCTTGTAGCAAGCAGCTACGGTTTAGGAAGCGCATGGATAGCAACTCTGCAGCAAGATGAAGTCAAAAAACTTTTAGCCATACCACAAAAATATAAAGTGAGGGGAATTATCCCGATAGGCTACATAAAAGAAGAAGGAGAAGCGAAACACATCGGGCCCAAAGCAGATTTAAGCAAAATAGTACATATAGAAAAGTTTAATAGCAATGCAGATTAAAATATAAAAATATGTTAAACAAAAAAGCACAGACGAGGATGCCTTCCTCATTTGGAGGGTTAGTTCAGTACTATTCGGATTATAAGAGCAAGATAACAATCAAGCCAAGAACAGTAATAATTTTTGGCATTATTTTAGTTATAGTAGTTGTCGGAATAAAATTAGTATTTGGTAATTAAAAAATAAAAAAGCAGTTTTTGAGTCCGAGTATGCAAAAACTGCCTTTCAATAAAAAAACTCATATCCCTTTTTAATTTTGTTTATATTAAAGTATTTGCTTGAAACTATTGGAAACTATTAAATTTCTATTTTTTCTATAAAAGTATCTATATCTTCTCCTTCATTCTCGGATATTATCTTCTTGGGAGGCAGTACTACTGTTCTTCCTCTACTGAAATGTACAACAAGTCTGAAAGGAAAACCTGCGTATTTATCTTCCATGTAGCCGTAATAGTAAAATTTATGCTTGTTTGTTGATTTAATCTGCAAAAAAACGCAGATCCCATTTTTAAATGCTATTATGTCGTATTCACCAAGGCTTCCGCCGGCTCTTACTACTTTCCAGCCTCTTTTTATGAAATTTAATTTCACGTTCCTTTCAGCACGGTAACCTTTCATTTTGTTGAACATATTTACAGCCTCTTCATTTTATTTACTCTTCCTTCCTGCTTTATTTTTATAAGTTTGTAATTCGTTAATTTAGAAAGTATCTTACTAACTTTTATTTTTGAGAATCCAGTCTTTTTTATTATGTCTGCTTGATATGTAAAACCTCTTCTATCCACTGCAGAAAGAACTAGTTTCTCGTCATGGTTCAATAAATTTATAGCAAATTTTTTATTTCCTCTTTTCTTTGGTTTTTTCAAAGAATTTTTTTTGGATTTTTTGTGGTAAATGTACCAGCCCATTATAACTGCGTAAAATATTATTATAGGGATAATATAATCTAAATAATAATTTGTGTTTGAAGGTTTTTTATTTACTAATTTTAAGTTATATTCTATCTCAAAAGGCAGATCTATATAATATCCTGTAATGTTGGGGTAGCTTTGATTTATTAAATCCCAAGATACCTCAAAGCGGTTGCCGAAAGGCGTTATAGTTGAGCTTGGTATCTCATACGCGCCACTTGGTATGTAAGCGCCGCTTGGCAAAAGCATTTTTATGTTTAATGAGCGGGTAAAACTGAAAGGAAGAAAAAATAGTGTTGAATTAAAGGAACCGTTTGTATTGCTATAATCTTGGTAATATTCATATTGTAATTTTATCGGTACCCCTGCCGTTATATTATATAAACCTACCAATATGCAGCTGCTCGAGACTGAAAATGTATGGCAATCAGTAGAATTATAAACTTTAAATTTCAATCCATCTAAAACTGTTAAATTAACTATGTTTGAGGGTAGGCTTATATTGAATTGAGAAGCAGCAATATTGTATACTTTTATAGAATATTGTACGGTTGAGTAGGAATAAAGATTGGATGTCTGTGTAACATTGTCGAATATGCTTACCTGCGAATACGATTGCGCATTAACCGTTCCCACTGTAATTAAAACTATAAATATCCCAAGTAACAAAATAACAGATAATTTGTCTCCTTTCATAGTCATAATTTAATACATTTTATACTATAATATAATAAACTAAGGTTTAAATATAAAAAAGTAATAGATGATGAGATATGAGAACTGCCAAATACGGTGTAGGCGTTAGGAAAAGAATCGATGCAATAAAACGGCAAAGATCTGAAAAATATCCCTGTCCAAGGTGTAAAAAGCTTTCGATAAGGCGTCAGTCCTCAGGCATATGGAAATGCAAACATTGCGGATTGATAATTGCAGACAATGCCTACAACTTAAGTTCGAAGGTGATATAATATGTCAAAATACAAGTGTTTTAATTGTGGAGCTACTGTAGATTCATCCGAGGTAGGAGATATTGTTAGATGCCCTTATTGTGGAGGCAGAGTTTTAATAAAGAAAAAGCCTGAAGGGGGGCACCATGTCAAAGCAAGATAATCATTTCAATGCTAGTATAAGATTGAAGCTTGACAGAAAATTTCTACGTAGTATTTTTCATGCATTGTCATATAATGTTACAAATGATCAAAGAGTAAAGACACAAATTAAATTAAAATTAGATGAACTATCTATAAAAATAAATGCAAATGACTTTAATATACTTCTTGCAGTAAACAATAGTATAATGCAATCAATAAAAATGCTGGAGACTATAAATGGATATGAATGAAGAGGAATTTGAAGAGCTCAGGCAACGTTTGCAGGTCGAAACGACACAGAAGCAGACACTGCAACTGCAATACAACGAATTGAAGCGTACAATAGAAGAGGTTGAAAAAACACAAGAGAACTCCGATCTATTTCAATTGTCTGGCCAGATATTGATTAAGAAGAATAAAAACGAAATATTAAAAGACCTTAAAGATAAATCGGAAATAATAGATTTTAGGTTAAAAGCTTCTTCTAAGTCAATAGATGAATTAACCAATAAACTGCAAAGCATCCAGGAAAATAACAAAAAATCATAGTAAAAGTGCTACGGCAAATATTTTTATTGATTAAAAACAACAATAGATTATGTTCGATTTTGTTACGTTAGGTTCTGCAACGAAAGATACATTTCTTTTTTTAGATAAAGTGCTTCTAAAACCAGGGGTAAACAAGCATTTCCTTGAGATACCTACTGATAAGAAAATAGACGTAAACAAAGTTCTAGAATTCACCGGTGGAAGCGCTACAAATGCAGCGGCTACGTTCTCAGCTTTTAATAAGAAATGCGCAGTTATATCAAAGATAGGCAATGATGAATATGGTCAGTTTGTAATAAATGATCTAAACAAACGAAAGATAAGTACCGAACTTATAAAAGTGTCTAATGGAGAGACCCCTTTCTCAAATATAGTTGTGTCATCAAGTGGCGATATGATACTGCTGATACATCGGGGGATAGAAAGCACATTGTCCTCGGAAGATATACAATTTGATTTTAAGTCGAAGTGGCTTTATATTGGCCCGTTGGCATGTAAAAATACAGATCTTCTTTTAAAGGTTTTGAAGTTTTCTAAAGAAAATGACATGAAAACAGTGCTTAATCCTGGTTCGGTGGAGTTAAATTTAAAGTTAAAGAAAATGTCCCCTGTGTTAAAGTATGTAGATATAATAAGCATGAATGACGACGAAGCCAAAAAGTTTGTAGGATACTCAAATGATGTAAATAATATTTCTAAATTATCCGAGTATGTAAATGAAACAGCTATAATAACAAAAGGAGATAAAGGATCGCTTGTTTTATCCAAAGAAAATCTTTATATAGCCAATACTTTCAAATCAAAACAGATAAATTTTGTCGGCGCGGGAGATGCATTTTTATCAGCATTTGTAAATGCCATTGACGATGGAAAAGACATAGAACAGGCAATAACCTCAGGAAGTTTTAATGCCAGCAACGTTATACAGAAATACGGAGCAAAAGAAGGAATAACCGGCAAGTATCCTTCAGAAAATATGAAATTAAGGATAGCAAAAAGCAAGATAAATATATAATAACTAAATGTTTATAGGTAGTATGGAAAAATTACCATTAAGAGGCGTTTTTCTGGCCTATGATCATGGACTTGAGCACGGCCCAACTGATTTTAATGAGCTTAATGTTTCTCCAAAATACATAATAGATCTGGCAAATAAGGCAGAAGTTGATGCACTTATACTTTTAAAAGGGAGTGCAATGCATTATTACAGTAAAAAGGAAACAAATGTACCTTTAATACTCAAATTAAACGGCAAAACAAGATTATACGGCGGAGAGCCGTTCTCAACACAGAATACTAGCGTTTCAGAAGCAGTAAAATTAGGAGCAGCCGCAGTTGGTTACACAGTATATTGGGGAAGCAAATATGAAAAATATATGGTCCGGGAATTCGGTAAAATAGAAGAAGAAGCGCATTCAGTAGGTTTACCAGTCATAATGTGGTCTTATCCACGAGGTAAAAACATACAGGATGATGAGTCTCCTGAAATAGTTTCTTATGCAGCAAGAGCAGCTTTTGAGATGGGAGCAGATATAGTCAAATTAAAGTATCCAGATGATGACTCAAAATTAGAATGGGTGGTAAAATCTGCCGATAAAACAAAAGTTTTTCTGGCAGGAGGCAAAAAGTTGGATACAGAAAATATTGAACAGCATGTTAAGAAAGCAATTGCTGCCGGATTCAGTGGAATAGCAATAGGTAGAAATATCTGGCAAAGTGATAATCCTGTAGAAAGAATAAAGGAAATAAAAAGCGTATTGAAAGATTAATGGCAAAAGGCAAATTATGCATAGATATTGGCGGTACAAAAATCATATTTGCAATAATTGATGGATCAGGGCATGTTATAAAAAGCAAAAGGATAGATACCCCCAAATCAAAGAGTTTGTTTCTAAAAGAATTAAGTGAAAATATAAACAATTACCAAGAATTTTCAAATGGCATAATAAACATTTCTATTGCAGGCAGGGTTGATAATGCTGGTAAGGTCGTCTTCTCTCCAAATCTGCCGATAACCGGCCTTAATTTCACTGAATTTATGAAACGCTTTTCAATGAAAGTGACAATAGAAAATGATGGAAACTGTTTCGGGTTATACCAACTGTATGCTGGTAGTTTGAAAAAATATAAAAGCGGTTTGGCAATAGTTTGGGGAACAGGCATAGGCAGCTCAATAATATACTCCGGAAGGATATACAAAGGAGGAGGATTCGCTACAGAATCCGGGCACATGATTTATGATTACAGTACTGGAAAAGACATAGAAAATGCGATAGGCGGGAAAAGTATAAAAAAAATTTACGGTATGGACGGTTTTAATTTACACAGACTTGCAGAAAAAGGAGATAAGAAGGCTTTGAAGGCATTTCAGGAAATTGGAAGAAAATTCGGTTTATATCTTTCTTCTATGATGTTTGTATTGGATCCGGAAGTAATAATAATCGGCGGAAGCTTCGCTAATTCCTGGAAGTTTATGAAAGATAGTATATATACTGTAATAAATGACAGAAGGATAAGGAAAAAAATAAAAATAAAAATAAGCAGAGGGAAGTTTTATGTAGTAAGAGGTTGTTATTTTATTGATGAATATGAAAACTCTAATAATAAATTATAAGGCATATGAAGAAGCATTTACGAACGGTATAGATATAGCAAAATACTCTAGTGAGCTGTCAAAGAATTCTGGTGTAAGTATAATAGTTTCTCCGCCATTTACGATTTTAAGGGATATTGCAAAGATAGCAAAGACAATAGCACAGGGAGTAGATGGAGTAGATCCCGGCGCATTTACTGCTCATGTAACTTGGTTTGAATTAAAGCAAGCAGCTGTTGCAGGCACACTTTTAAATCATTCTGAAGAGAGGTATGCACATTCAAAAAATGGGCCAGTAGATTATACTGCTCTAAAAATGGCGGTTGACAAATGCACCAAAGCAGGCTTGGAAACTTATGTATGTGTGCAGAATTTAGAAGAAGCGAAGGAAATATTAAAGATGAAGCCAACAGGAATAGCATATGAGCCTCCTGAATTAATAGGAGGAAATATATCTGTTTCAAACTCCAAACCAGATATAGTAAAGGAATTCTGTAGTTTGATAAATGAAAATTCTAATTCTCTTGCGTTGATAGGTGCGGGTATAAAGGGAAAAGAAGATGCAGAAAAAAGCGTTGAGCTTGGAAGCGATGGCCTTCTAGTAGCATCAGGCATACTTAAAACCAATGACTACAAATCTATTATAACTGATCTTGTTGAAGGATTAGGTAAGTGAGTTTATTTGTTTTAAATCATTCTTTATTTGCGTTGAATTACATGGTGATTCATTGTAATTGACGTAGCTGCATAACAGAGTTTGGATAAAATAAACACTATCATTGAACGCTTTACCTACCGTTTGATTTGTTTTTATAAGTCGTTCTATTTGTGTTATATTGTTATTTTTAAAAAGCCTTGGGTTTAGCATAGAGGATACTTCTACATACCTTCCACCTATATCAATAAAAGGCATGAAATTCCCCAGGTTGCTGAAAAATGGATCAACGGAGTTCTGGTCGAACTCAAACAGCTCTTTTTCAAGTGTATTTATGTATTTGCTTGAGCTTAAGTTTTGCAGGCTCGATGATTCTACAGCAAAATATGGGCTTTGATACCTGCTCCCGTTTATTTGATAGAACTGTGTGTTTCCAAGCGTTTCACTAGTTGAAAATGAAACAGATGGAGAGGTTATAACATTTAGATCAGTGAACTTGCCGAATGCATTGATAGCTTCATAAAGTATCATGCTTTGAACCGCGCTAAAACTCGAGTTGCTGTAAATGATGCTTATTAATGTTTTATTTCCTATAGTATATTCACTGCCATTAAACAAATAAAGTATCTGTGATGGGTTAATAACATTTTTGTTTGTATTATTGTATACCTCAGATTGATTAAATATATCAAATGAAGTTATTTTTCTTCCTTGTATCAAATCAAAATATGTTATCCCTTTTGTGAGACCGGCTAAAAATGGAGTGTTAAGTACAAATTTGTTTCCTTCTATATTAAATATATTTAAGTAAACTAAGCTGTCAAGAATGTTTTCTGAACTGTTTGTTTGATTCATTACTATTGTGGGCAAAGCTGTAATTGAATAGTTTGAGACAATTGAATTTCCTTTAGAACTGTTAAAAGATATATTTTCTGCTTTTAATGTAGATTTATCTGAATAGAAGAGATTATAAATGATGTTTAGAGCGCTGTTACTGCATGAACTGCAGCCATCGTAAAATATATTAATGGAGTTTCGTGTATTGCTTGCAGGATTGGCTTTTCCGCCGTTATAGAAAAAAAGGAAATATACAAGAAATACCACCGCCACTGCGCCTACCACTAATAAAATTTTTCTTTGTTTATCCATATTCATTACTAGAATACTATAGATGATATTGTATTTACGTAAATATATTGCTTAACATTTTAAGATTGGTTTCTTCCACAGTTGAAAGTTTTATAGGGGTGACAGTTATTTTTCCGTTAAATAAATTATAAAGATCTGCATTTTTGTCCAAATCTTTCCTAAGCGTTCCATAAAGCCAGTAGTAATCCTTACCGTTAGGATCCTTCTTTTTTATAACTATATCATCAAAAACTCTTTTATCGGTTTTGACTATTTTTATTTCAGTTCTTTTGTTTATTTTTAGCGGGAGGTTTATATTTATCATATCAATGTTTTTTGGGAACCCCTTTTTCTTTATGTTTTTAAGTATCTTAACTACATTTTGATACGAATCCTTCATGTTTTTGTCTATTTCGCTCTGTTTCATATCTTGTGACAGGTTCTTTGAAAATGCTATACTAGGTATTTCGGATATTGCAGCGAACATTGCAGCAGATATTGTGCCGGATGAATATACCGTTTCTAAGCCGGCGTTCATTCCTTCATTTATCCCTGACAATACCATTGAAACTTCGTGTTTGAAAAGGTGGTAAATCGACATAAATACACAGTCAGCAGGAGTTCCGGATACGGTATAACAGGGCATTCCTTTGTAGTTTATTTTCTCCACTCGCAAAGGCTTGTGGAAGGTAAAACTCATTCCACTAGAACTTTGAAGTTTATCCGGCGAAACTATCATTACTTCCTTGCCAAAAACTTTTTTAGCAGCTTTGTACAGAATATGCAGTCCTTCTGTCTTATAACCATCATCATTGGTAACTAATACTACCATACTATCTTCTAATAATTTGAGCTATTTATCTTTCTACAATAGCATTTTCAACCGAAAAGACTACTTAAACCCGCTGCCGCTTCTTCCGCGCTCTTACCCTCATCTTTGTGCGGTTCTTCTTTCTTTGTTTCTTTGCTTGGCTGTGCAGTCTGAGCTGAAACTACTTGTGCATTCTGTGCTTCTTCTATTATCTTGTTTATGTCTACACCTTTTAATGCAGAAACCACTACTTTTATTTGAGCATCATCAGGCTGTGCACCTGTAGAGGTAATCACATTTTTAAGTGAATCCTCAGTAATCTCCTTGCCTAAGCTATTCAATAACATTGCAGCGTATACATACTCCATATTTATTTGCCTCCTATTACTTTATTTAACGCATTGGCCTCATTTATAGCCTTTGCCAATATGTCTCTTGCATTTGAACTTGAGACTATATTTCTATTTACAGATAAAAATCTTACTCCTATATAAATCTTTTTAATCATAGGTTTTATTGAATATTTGTTGATTATGCCACTATTTACAGAGATTTTTAGCGCTGCATTGAATATCTTTGAAATATCATTTATGTAAGTTTCCTTCTTAGTGTACATTAAGTCCTTGCCGAATATTGTTTTTCCGTCATAAGCATATGCAATTGAAAGCAATAATTCCTTAGGTCTTATATCCATGCTTGAAAGTATCCCTGCTATCTTTTCATTTACTTTTTCACCTTTTTTTACAACAGTAGTATCCGCTATTATGCTTATCTTTCCACCCTCATTTTTTGTCTTAACTCCTATTGATGAAAACTGGGAAAGCATAGGTCCAGGTGGGAATGGGGTAGGTCCGCTTGGTAATGTTATTTCATTTTCTGATATCTCTCCCGCTTTTAATTTCGTAAAAGTGCTGTTTTCCATCGATTCTCTTGCAATTTCGAACGGGTCTTCATTTGAAAGCAAAAGTACCGGCATTTTTACTTCCTTTACCTTTTCTGCAAGCTTATAACCAGCCTTGTTTAATGCATTGAATATAACAACCTTGTTTGCGTATACAAACTCAGCTTTTTTCCTGAAAACTTTCTTAATCCTTTCAAAGCTTTCAGAAGGGTAGCCGGCTATTTCTATTATACCTATAGTTTTATACTCCTTGATTTTTTTATTCAGCTCTGCAGCCATCTTCTCTTTTTGCAATGATCCTCTTGACTTTTTCATATAGATACCTTCTTACCCATAGTAGACTTCAAATACATATGCTTTATGCTTGCATCACCGTTTAGCAGATTTGATTTTACAAATGAGTATATAGACATAACATTATCAATTATGCTCTCTTTTTTTGAATCCTGATTCCCGACTTTAATGCTTATCGCATTGCTTTTTTTAGTGTTTATCTTAACAAAATTCTCGACTTTTTTTGCCTGCGCATTCAAATCCATATCTGGTGTTATAATTGTATTCGTCTTTGGGTTTGGCATCTTATTGGCTGCAGTAAGCTGTTTACCGAATTTTGCAGCCATTTGTGCCATAATTGATGCCTCTGCAAAAAAGTAATCATGCTCTTTTACCATCTTTCTTATTGCCTTTTTATCAAAAGCCTGAAAGTCGTCTTTAAGTATAGTCTTTGAAAAAACGCCATTTGCTTTTGTTATCATGTCTTTGTCAACGAAAGCGCACGTTTTTATTTCCTTTGCTTTATTTGGAAGGGAAATGACGGAATCTAACGGTGTTTCTGACTTGTTTTTTCTGGGCCTAAGTACCATTATAAAGTCTATCGACTGCTTGAATTTTCTTTTCTTCTCTTCTATCTCTTTCAGCACTTCTGATAGTGCCTTTTCCACGTTTTCTTTCTCCATATGATTTAGATATAAAGAAACCTAATGTTTTTAAAGCTTTTTAAGTTTTCTGTTATATATGTTTACACTAATATACTTTTAACTTAGGTTTTATTTATTTTTTTATAATCTAAGAAATATTTATATCCCTTAATTTCCATCCAATGATATGCTATTTAAAGCCTTAAACAATAAAGAAAAAGATAAAGCAGAGCGTTCCTATATATATTCACATACAACTAAGCACTTAAAGTTTACAGTAAAAAGCAAGAGATCACAGTCAGCCTTAGAGTACATGATGACGTATGGCTGGGCTATTTTAATAATAGTCATAGTAGCTGTCATTCTATACAGCATGGGTATTTTTAATCCATCATCAAGCGTAACTTTTACAAGCTCTGGATTTTCACCATTTACAATATCATCAAGCTTATGCAATAACCTAGGATACAAAATAGCTATAATAGCAGGACCAATACCAAACAATGCAAATTATATTACAATAAACAAGGTATTTGTAACTTCAGCAACAGGAGCTAATACAACGACTGCAAGTTATACATTAACAAATCCAGTAACATTGAAAAGCGGTCAGTCAGCTACAATATTAATACCAAATGTAGCCTGTACAGCAGCAAAAGTCCATTATTCCTTATCAGCAAAAATACAGTATAGTTATACAGCTTCAACATTAGGCTTACAGACAATAAACACGACAGGAACAGTGGCAGGAACCTCTATATCAGGAAAACCTTCAACTTTAACAACCTATGAGCCAATAACAATAATGAATACACAAAGTTCAGCAACTCCAAGCCCATTCCAGCAGATGGTTAATTTCACATCCTCAGATCCAGGCTTTTCCTCAATAGCAACAGGCAATTTCGGCCAAAACGTGGAATTCTTCTATTACAATGGAACTATAATACCGTCATGGCTAGAGAATTACACATCAACAAATGCAATCTGGTGGCTAAAGATAGCAGCAATATCTGGAGGTTCATCAGAAACAGTCTATGTAGGCTTCGCTCCAACATTAACCAATTTATTCAACACAGTAAACGACGGCGAAGCACCACAATTAACATGCCCAAACCCTAGTGATACTACTTCTTGTTCAACATATGCAGAATATGATGATGGCGCTGGCGTCTTTAATTATTATAATGATTTCTCTGGGACTACTTTAACTAATTTTCTTATTACCGGAAGCTCTGGATATACAATTACAGTCGATAATGGCTTATTTATTCAAGGAGGGTCTTCAAATGCCTATGGTATATATTTACCATCTAATTATAACTTTACAAAGAATTCAATTTTTTCTTTTTACATAACTGGTGTTTCTATGGTTAGCTCTAACTATTGGATAGGTGGAGGCATATCCTCTTCTGAGTCATCTGGCGGAACGGCATACATTAGATATGGTGGTTTAGCTCAAGACTTTGGGTATGGTGTTCCAACATTTGGTAATGGAGTGCAATACGGGAACACCCTAATCAGTACTTCTTCATCCTCAACAACTGTCGGGGATACCATGGGTTTAAATAGCATCTACGATATAAATTCGACTTATTTAGAAACTGTAAATCCAACTGGAACAGCATTATGGGAATTGCCTGGAGGCACTAATGAAAAATTAGAACCTCCTTTTTATTGGGAAATAGGCGGTTGGAATTCTGCTGCTGGCGATGAGCTGAATGTTTCTTATACATATATAAGAAGTTTGCCACCAAATGCAGCTATGCCTTCCGTGAGCTTTGGAAGCGTAGCTTAATTATTTTTAATATTTTTATTTAATTTGTGTTAGAATAATACTAGACTATAATTATAATAATACTCCAAGTGTAATTACTAATATGAAACCTTCAGATATACTA
>JAMCSQ010000030.1 GCA_023378805.1 Candidatus Parvarchaeota archaeon
TAATAAGCTATTGCCTGCTGCATGATCTAATAATCCTTAGAAATGCCTGTAAAGTATTTGCAGAGAAGGCAATAAATGACATAAAAGTCAACAAAGAAAGAATAGAAGAAATGGTAAATAAAACGCCGGGAGTTGGACTGGCATTAAATCCTTACATAGGCTATGAAAAGAGCGCCGAGATAGTAAAAACGGCACTAAAAGAAGGAAAAACAATAAAACAGATTGCTGAAGAGGAGAACATACTTGAAAAAGAAAAACTTGAAAAGATATTTGATCCTTTCAATCTTACAACCCCAAGAAAGTTAAAGAACAAAAAATAAGTTTATTAGCTATAAATGATATACAAATAAATGATAGTATTTAGCTGTGCAATCGCAGGCTCAGATAGGATAAGTCTGGAAAGCAAAGCCATGAGAATAGCTAGACAGCACGGTAAAAACCTTGAAATAATAAATTTTATAGATGAGATGGTAAAGGTTGCAAATAAAACGAATCCTTACATAAATTCAAAAAATATTCCAAACTTAGATATAGAAAATATTAGGTTATTAAAAGAGAACGCACTAAAAAATATAAAAAATATTATAGAGGAAAATAAGAAAAAAGATTACATAATAGATGGGCACATGTCTTTCTGGTGGAGGGGCGGCCCATTAAGTCTTATAAACTCAAAGGACATGCGTGTACTAAACCCTGATTTCTTTATATCAATATTAAATGACCCAAAGAACGTGAACAAAAACCTGCAAAAGAAAAAATCTTGGGAAGACAAAACAGTTGATGAATACGAGATAGCTTTATGGTCTGAATTAGAGTTATACACCGCTGATTTAATAAGCAACTCTATAAACAAGAAAAACTATGTTGTAGGTTCAAAAGAAGATCCTAATACTTTGTATGAATTAATTTATAGGCCTGACAAGCCGAAAGCTTACATAAGTTATACTATAGAGCATAGAAAAAGCGGGTATGAAGCATTGGAGAAATTCATAAAAAAGATAAAGAAGTACCTAATAGTTTTCAATCCCAAAGCTGTAGATATTGATGCTTACAAAGAGAATACAAATGAGAAGACAAAGAATCTAATTTTTAATCAAACGGTTAGAAGAGATTTCCATTTAATAGATCAAACCGATATTACAATTGTTTATCTTTCTGATTTGGTTTATTCCAGCGGCGTTGACGGAGAAAGGATGCATGCTCATTTTACTGGCAAAAAGGTCTTACTTTATTTTCCCTTTGAAAAATACAGCCCGTTTACTCCTTATTTCGTTGATAACATGTTTAAATCGGAATCTGATTTAATAAAAGAGATAAAGGAACTGTTTAAAAAATATAGATTAAAACAAAAGCAGTAAAATTTTTAATGGCTATCTAAGCTATTGATTATTTAATAAGTCTAACTGATTTTAATATCTTCACATAAATTGTATCTACAATTTGATAAAGTTTATTGAAGTACCTGTTATTAATTAAAATTGAGCAGATTATAAAGGAGATTGCAACTCCTAAAATTACACCTGCTATAACATCTGTTGGATAATGAACTCCTACATAAACTCTGCTGTAAGAAACCAGTGCGGCTTCAATAACCAAAGGTATTGAATATCTTTTTCTTAAAAACATAAATGCAACTGCAGCTCCTCCTGCAACTATCAATGCATGTCCTGATGGGAAGGAAGAATCAAAATCCTTAGGGACCAGAACATGATCTATGGAAGACAACAAAGGATTAAGAAATGGTCTTGGCCTATAATAAACCGCTTTCAAAGACAAACCGATTATTATTATAGCTATGAAAACTATAATTAGCATAACTGCGCCTTTCTTTGCCTTCTCATTATTGAAAGCGCTGCCTAAAATCCACATTAATAAGACTACTGGTATCCAGAAATACTCTCTACCGTAAATCGTCACTGCTGCAAAGAAAGGATCTAAGAAATTAACACTCCATTTTTCATTTATAAGCTTAAAAACTGTCAAGTCAAAACTGTTTGATATTTTGAAATTTACAAGTAAAAATATGATTACAAATAGTATAACTAAAATCAATCCTGTAATTAACAGTTTTTTATTAAACATTATTATAGAAATAATAATAGATTTAAATCCTTTTCTCTATAAATTATTACATAAACAATTAAACTTTAATAATAAATAAAATGTTTACTTTTTATAAAATTCTGTTTTAAAAAGCAGCCTGAAAATTACTTGATATTATTAAAGAAGACAATTAAGCTACGCTTCCAAAGCTCACAGAAGGCATTACTCCGTTCGGTGGGTAGGCACGGATACGGACCCATTTTACTGAAATCTGATCACCACCGCTCGAAGCGTCCCCTCCGTTATAAATCGTTATGGACTTTAATACATAGTTGAGGCCGTAATCATAAGTCTGCACCGCTTGATCATTATAATACCACGCGACATACGGATTTATGTAATAGACGCCTGTTATCGCATAAATGTCTGTCGGCTCAAGTGGCGTTAGCCCGTTAATAGATACAGGCAGCCAATAACCTGGGCTTATAACAGTCGGCTGACTATTGAGCTCCATCCAGATCAATCCTTCACCTAGAGATTCGTTGTCTATCCCAACATTGCTGAATCCTGCAGTTTCTCCAGAGGTTTGATTATTGTATACTTCCAAGATTCCTGATGGCAGAGAAGAAAGATTATAATGCACACCGGCGCTTGGACCAGCTGGGGCTATAAGACCATTGGATACGACTACACTTGCACTACCAAAGGAATACCAACCATTAGGAAGGACAGTACCGGCAAAGTTCCAATAGTTATTGAACACATCAGCTCCGTCATCATATTCTGCATAAGTTGAGCAGGAAGCTGTATCGCTGGGATTTGAACATGTTAATTGCGGGGCTTCTCCATCGTTTACTGTGTTGAATAAATTGGTTAATGTTGGAGCGAAGCCTACATAGATTGTTTCAGAAGAGCCTGCAGGTATACTGCTTAGCTTAAGCCACCAGATTGCATTTGTTGATGTATAATTTTCTAGCCATGACGGTATTATAGTTCCATTGTAATAAAAGAATTCCACGTTTTGGCCGAAATTACCTGTTGCTATTGAGGAAAAGCCTGGATCTGAGGATGTGAAATTAATCATCTGCTGGAAGGGGCTTGGAGTTGCTGAACTTTGTGTATTTGTGATTGTTATTGGCTCATAAGTTGTTAAAGCTGAGGGTTTTCCAGTTATAGAGGTTCCTGCCACTGTACCTGTCGTGTTTATTGTCTGTAAGCCTAACGTTGAAGCTGTATAACTGTACTGTATCTTTGCTGACAGTGAGTAATGAACATTTGCTGAATTACATGCAACATTTGGTATCAATATTGTAGCTGACTGGCCGCTTTTCAATGTTACTGGATTTGTTAATGTATAGCTGGCTGTTGTTGTGTTAGCTCCTGTTGCTGAAGTTACAAATACCTTGTTTATTGTAATATAATTTGCATTGTTTGGCATTGGTCCTGATATTATAGCTATTTTGTATCCTAGATTATTGCATAAGCTTGATGATACTGTAAACGGTGAAAATCCAGAGCTTGTGAAAGTTACGCTTGAACTTGGGTTGAATATACCCATGCTGTATAATATTACTGCTACTATTACTATGATTAAAATAGCCCAGCCATACGTCATCATGTACTCTAAAGCGGACTGAGAACGCTTGCTTTTTACTGTAAAATTTAAGTGATTAGTTGTGTGTGAATATATATAGGAATGCTCTGTCTTTTCCTCTTCTTTATTGTTTAAGGCTTTAAATGGCATAGCATTGGATGGAAAGTAAAGGATATAAATATTTCACTGCACATCTGTTATTGCAAGGTAAACGATTAGACAGGTTTATTTAATCTATAGTTTATTCTATTTTGATAATTATTCCATTCGATAAGTTATTTAACATTTTGCTTACTATATTGGTAATGCAAAATGATGACTCGCTTATAGATGTGGATGTAGGCAGCATAATAGATGAATACCTTAATGAGGAATCAAGACCAAAAACAATTGGAGCTTATTACCCTAGCGAGATAGGTATGTGCATACGAAGAAGTTATTACTCTTACTTTATATCCAAACCTACAGAAACCAGCGCACTAAGAATATTTGCTTTGGGGAACAGCGTTCATGAATTTATAGCGAAGGCCCTTAAAGAATCAAGTACTTTAGCGGTGGCAGAAGAGGAAAAGCCAATAAGAATAACATATGCAGACGAAAACACGAAATTCACTATCTATGGGAGAATAGATGATTATATAGAGACTAAAACAGGCAAAAAAATAATAATAGAAGCTAAATCAACGGGAGATATAGCAAAAGTAAACGAACCTGATCCTAAGCACAAGATGCAAATCTCTTTATATCTAGCAGCACAAAAAGCGGATTATGGCCTTTTAGTATATGCAGATAAGAAAAACCTGGAGATAAAGCAGTTCAAGGTAGAATACAACGAAGAAGAATACAAAAAAGTAATGCAAAGATTCAAAGACCTGGATTACCATTTAAGAAATAAAATATTGCCGCCTGCTGAATATTACTTTGACAATAAAAAAGTATGGGAATGCAAGTACTGCCCGTATTACAAAGAGTGTATGCAAGCACTGGCTGATTCGAATTCTTTGGAAAACTATCAATAAAAATTAGCTACTGTCGATTTCTTTATATATCTTTTTTACAGTGTCTAATCCGACGGTAGCACACTTAACTCTTGAAATACTTATATCTTCTATGCCAAGCAGGTTCTTAATATCCTTCAATTCCATTTCTTTAACCTCTTTTAAGGGTTTACCAATAAGATAGCTGCATAGCTTTGAAAGCGAAACCGTTGAAATCACACAACCCTTGCCATCAAAAGACGCATCTTTTACTATACCGTTTTCAACATCTAGATACACTGAAAATTTATCTCCGCAGGATGGCGAATATCCTGCTTCAGAATAATTATATTTTCTAAGCTTACCGTAATGTTCCGGATTTCTATAGAGCTCCACCAACTCATAGAATTTATCGTCGTTTTCCATACTTAACAGCTATATTATTTAATTCATTTATGAAAGTATCTATTTCTTCCTTTGTATTGTAAAAGTAAAGACTTGCTCTCGCTGCTCCATCTAACTTTAGTCTATCTTCTATTAATGGCTGTGCGCAATGAAAACCAGATCTAATAGCTATTCCTTTTTTATCCAGCAAATAAGCAGTATCATGTGAATGCAGACCTGAAACATTAAATGAGAATATGCCGCCAAATCTTTTACTCTTCCCGCTGTATATTTCTATGTTATTAAGTTCTTTTGCTTTTTCATATAAGTAAGCAGTGAGCTCATTTTCGTATTTCTCTATGTTTTCCATCCCTATTTCATTTAGATAGTCAACGGCTAAACCTAAGCCGTAAGCGCCTTCAACATTTTGGGTACCAGCCTCAAACAGGTTCGGAGCGTTTTCATAGATAACTCTTGACAGGCTTACATCCTTTATCATTTCGCCGCCTGTCAAAAAAGGCTTTAAATTTTCTGCTATATCCTTTTTTATGTATAAAACGCCTATACCAAAAGGAGCAAGCATTTTATGACCAGAGAAGGCTACAAAATCAGCCCCTATATTTTTAACATTAAATTTCATGTGCGGTATGGACTGTGCCGCGTCTACAAGGACCAAAGAGCCTTGCTCATGCGAAAGTTTTGTTATCTCCTTTACATCATTTACTGTACCGGTAACATTTGAAACGTGGGTTACTGCAACTAGCCTTGTAT
>JAMCSQ010000031.1 GCA_023378805.1 Candidatus Parvarchaeota archaeon
TTTCCCTCATTTGAATGTATCCCTTTGCTCATCTTTGTAAAGCCATTCTTTATGATTATTATGTTGTCTCCAAATATTCTTAATTGCGTAGAAAGCATTATCTTCCCGTCATAGGTTCCTTTTGACTGAACAAGTATCTTTGCACCAGATTTAACGTATCCCCAAAAACTTTTAAGGTCAAGTACTCCTTCTTCATCGTCAGGAAGTGATATAACTATTGATTTTGCCTTTTGATCCGTATTCTTTATTATACCACAGTATATCTTTCCTATCTCCTCTTTGTAAAAGATACTCATTTTAAGTTTACTTTTTAACAGTTCAACTATCTTTTCGCTGCCGCTTCCATATATGTAAACTCCTTCTTTTGTTTCAGTATCTTCTATTATTATATCAGGTTTGCTTTCATCTTCTATGTTCAATGCCTTCTTGATGGCCTCAGCAGCCTGCGTTACTTCTATTTTTTCATCCAGTAGTAACTTTGTTATAGCTGTGGAGTAAATACCTCTAACTTTTACTTTCATTTAAAAACCTCCTTTTTAGAGCGGCTTTTTCAAGCTCATAAATTTCCATTGCGCCCTTTTTACCAATTTCTATTACCTGTTTAAGTTCTTCCCTTGTCACTTTTCCGTCAAGTTGAAGAAGAACTATTTCATTCTTTGATGGAAGAATACCTATTGGGACATCTGTAGCCCCTCCCTCATGGAAGTCCTCTTCTTCTTTAGTAAGGTCTAAGCATATGCTATCTCCTATTTTGCCCGCTGCTACCGCCGCGACTAAATCTCTCATCGGTAATCCAGCATCTGCGCATGCCATTGAAGCAGCAGTTAAGCTTGCACATCTTGTTCCAGCGTCCGCTTGTGTAATGTATATTCTGACATTTATCATCGCTCGGGGCATATCCTCAAGTATCACTGCTCTGTTTAACGCATTAGTTATAACTTGACTTATTTCTATGTCTCTTCTATCCATTCCAGGTTTTGCTCTGTCAGGCACCGAAAAAGGGAGCATATCGTATTTACACACTATTATACCTTTATTTACTTTTTCTATGTGTCTTGGTTTTACCTCTTCTGGGCCGTAAACTGCTGCAATTGCTTCAGTATTGCCTATTTTAAATCTAGCGCTGCCTTTTGCATTCGGTATTATGCCTGTCTCCGCTTCCATTGGTCTCAATTCATCAAATTTTCGCTTATCAAATCTTTCCTCGTACATTTTCAAGTAACCTCCTGACCTTTTCTGTAAGGTCTGAATCCACATAATGCTCGTCTATGAATTTTATTGCTGATAGCGCAGCGGCTCTGTTATTATCTTCGCCGTCTACCCACACTACTCCATTTTGTCCAATGACTATGTCACATTTTGTTTCATCCTTAATCATGTTTATCATTGCGCCTTCTTTTCCTATTAATCTAGGAAGCTTAACCGGATCTATCTTACTTACCATTTTTGATTCAAGTTTTCCATACCTTGTACCGCGCATTGAAATGTCAGCAGCATTGTTCGGGTATACCCTAAAAACTCTTGCGTAAACAAGCTCTCCTATATCTATGTATTTGTCAAGCTCGCCTTCTTCTGCTCTGAAGTTGACATCCCGCATATCTAATCTGGTGTAGAAGGGTGCATTTATGTCAACAACCCAGTACTTTGCAGATACTTCTGTGACTTCGCCAACTATGTCATCTCCTTCTTTTGGATAATAATTGCCGGCAAGCGGATTTACATTTATTCCTCTATCAGAAATTTGTACCATTCCTAAGAACTTGGAATATACTTTTTCATTTTCTTCGTATGTGCCGTTTCCTCCGTTTCTTTCATCGGAGATAAGTTCTCCCGGCGTTACTATATCAAAATTCTTTACGTTTATCATATTTTCCTTATATTTATGCTGCCGTGCGTTATGCTTTTAAGCTTACTCAACAGCTCATTTTCATTTCCTGCCTTAACTGAAAAATTCACAATCAGCGAATTATCGTTTCTTGTACTATCTTTTATGTTCGTCAACCTTTTTAAATATAACATTGCGTCATTTCCATATTGTATTGGTATCTCTATAGAGTAATTGAACTCTCCCAACTTTATAGGCAGGATCTTTTTCAGCTTAAGCAGTACTTCTTCAACTTGCTCTTTTTCCGGTTTATTTATATCAAAGTTGTGGTGGACTTGCTCCATTGCGATTTCTATTCTTTGTCTTGGTATTGGTAGATTAGTGTTTAAGTCTATAGCCATGCTCGCTATTCTGTCTATTATTCTATTTTTAAGCATCTCGGCTTTTTTTTGTTTGTAGGAGGTACTCAATTGCACTTCTCCCTCTTTTATTATTTTCATGGCTAATTTTCGTATATCGTCAGTTCCAAGCTCCTTTTGAAGGTTTCCTGCGACCTCACCTTTTTTAATATCTTTGAATACCTTATCTACAAGAAGTGCAGAATCAATATCATCGCTTTTTCCTTCTCTTATATCTATGGCCTTTTCACAGTCCACTTCTATTTCATATCTTTTGCCGTTCTTTTCTAACTTGGCAGTTACTCTATCTACCATGAATTATTTTATGTATTTGGCTATCTCTTCCTTATTTAGTTTTCTGAAGCCTTCTTTGTCGATTACAGCTATTTCGAATCTCTCCGAAGAATTCTTGCTTTCATCTGATTTGATTGCTTTCATCCCAAGATTAATCAGCGATTCTGCATCCATATCGGTTTTGTATTCTTTTTCAAGTATTTTGTTTATAGTTTCTGAATTTCCACCTATTGCTATCGCTCTGTACTGGAAAAAGGTTCCACTAGGATCTAGCATGTATAGATACGTTTTTCCGTCTTTAAGTCCTCCGAAAAGTATACTAACACCGAATGGTCTTGCACCGCCGTACTGTGTAAGCGCCTGCATTTCAGTACTTATCCCTTTTACTATAAGCAATATGTCAGCAGGTTGGTTATAGGTCATTTTGTATTCCTGTGCGCTATTTTGTGCTTTGTCTATTAGCGTTCTCCCGTCAGCTATCATTCCAGATATCGCTGCAGCCATGTGCAGATCTATTTGAAATATCTTTTCTATGCTTTCTGGTATTACTAATTTCTCAAGTTCATGCGCCTTTCTATCTGCGACAAAAACTATACATTCTTTTCCTGCCAAGCCGACTGCTGCAAAACCCTGCGAAACGGTTCTTTTAGCGTATTCTACTTGCAGAATTCTTCCATCCGGATTGAAGAGTGTTATCGCTCTGTCATATCCCATTAAATCCCCTGGTGGTTCCATTGTTTTCCTCCTAAAATTTAAAAGATTTTATCTTTTTTATATTTCCACTATTCATTATTGTAAGCAAGTTTGATTTATAAAACTTACTAATCAATGAGAGGGAAAATATAACTCTGTACTTGTATTCATTGTTTACTGCTATTACTCCAAATGTTTTGTAGTCATCAGTTTTTGTAAGGTCTCTTATCACTCTGAAGTTTGATCTTATTGAAAGGAAAGGTTCTATTCTATTCAATGTAGAATACAGTTGTTTTTCAAAATCCTCCGGATTTGAAACCCCCTCTAATTCAAGCAGAAAATATCTTTTTTTATAACGCATGTTTTTATCCTTTATCTAATACTCTTATTGCATAAACGACTAGAAAAGACGCCAGAATACCGAGAAAAGTAAGCATAGGTATGCCGACTATAACGCCGAATACACTATCTATCCAGCTGTAAAGCAATGAAACTAGGCCTATAAATAAAACTATACCTACTATTAATTCTTCTATTATCTTTTCCCATGGTTGTTTATTTGTATCTTTGTAATCCATACTTTAATCATTAGGTTAAAATATATAAACTTAATCTAAGCAGAGAAGCAAGACTACTCTACAGCATATAGCTGCTGAAATCTCTCCTTATTGATTAGCAGGTGCGCTTAATCCTTAAATTCTCCGCTGTATGGCTTTCCCAGATCCTTTGCACCCAAATTAAAGATTATTGTTTTTATATTTGTCATTTCTTCTATGCTGTATCCGACTCCCTCTTTTCCTGCACCAGAATCCTTTACTCCTCCAAATGGGAAATAAGCAGTTCCATGTGACGGTGCTCCATTTAATGTTACATTGCCTACCTGCAATGCTTTCATTATTCTCCAGCCTTTGTAAAAATCATTTGTGAAAACCGCCGAGTCAAGGCCATATTTTGATTCATTTGCGACCTTTATTGCTTCATTTTCATCTTTTACTCTTATTGCCGTTATAACTGGTCCAAAAGTTTCCTCATTTGCTATCTCTGCTGTTAATGGAACGTCTTCAAGCAACGTAGGCTCATAATAAGAACCCTTGAATTTTCCCCCGCTAACAAGTTTAGCACCTTTTTTGACAGCGTCTTTTACCATTAAATCAATTCTTTCAGCTGCCTTTTTATTTATAACTGGGCCCATATTGATGTTTTTTCCATTAAGAGGATTACCAAATTTGTAATCCTTTAAGTGTTCTTTAAGTTTTTCATAGAATTTGTCAGCAATAGAATTAAGTACCAATATTCGGCTCACAGCATCGCATCTTTGTCCTGCAAGTTCAAGTGAACCTTTTACACATTCCTTTGCCGCCAAGTCTAGATCTGCATCCTCAAGGATTATTGCTGTTCCCTTTCCCCCTAACTCGAGGTGTATTTTTTTAAGCCCGGCAACATTTGAAATATGCTTTCCCACATTTGTACTTCCTGTAAAGCTTATCATGTTTATTTTATCGCTTTCGGTTAAACTGTCTCCCGTAATTTCTCCGCTTCCAGTTATGACTTGTAGTGTACCAGAAGGAACACCGCATTTTCTGAATATTTCTGCACACATGAGCAGTGCTATTGGATCAGAGCTTGGTGGTTTTACTATTACTGAATTTCCAGAGAGTAATGCAGGCAGTATCTTTGCTATAGAAGTGTAAACAGGATAATTGAATGGAGAAATTCCTAAGACTACACCTAGGGGTTCGCGTATAACTAATGCCATTTTTCTTGTAGTGTCACTTGACCAATCCCCCGGGATATACTCCCCCATTATCTTTCTTGAATCCTCCATGCTTAATCTTAGCCTTTCAATTGTTGCATTTATTTCCCCATTCGCAGAGCTGTAAGCTTTTCCAGATTCTTTCATTAATGTCTCTACTATCTCTTCTCTGTGTGAATCTATTTCTTTTCTTACTTTGTTTATTAACTCTAAACGGTCAATAGCTGCTAGGTCTCTTATTTTATGTTTATTTTCATCTGCAGACTTTAATGCAAGCTCTAAATCATCTTTACTTACTAATCCAACTTCAGCTATCTTGCTTTCATCAATGCTGCTTATCAAATCAAATTTATCTTTTGTTTTAACCCATTTGCCATCTATAAAAACCTTAAATCTTGGATATTCTCCATCTTCATATATCTCAGAAAAGTATTCACTTAATTTTAATTTTTCCATGTTTATCACCTTCTTATAACAATGATAATAATTATTAGTATAAACACTTTTTTGTTTGTATTGTTAAACTTTAAAAAAGTATATTACGATTATTCTAAAATCTTCATTTTTTATTAGTTTGCTAATGCTTTTCACTCAATGATAATCACTTCTCCGTCTCTCAGTGCTTTAAACAGCAACTTATGGTCTATAAAATACTGGATAGTTTTGGTAATAAGCCTGCTTTCTGCATGTTTGGATTTATAATGGGGTAAAATCATATAATTTAGTAAACCTAGTCCTTCCCAAATTATCTTATACTTCTTACTATAGGGTCTTTGATGCGGGTCATCAACTATCTCCAATCCGTGCAGATCCTTTGCTAAAACACAGATTCCGGCGCTGTAACCACCATACAAAAAATCCTTTCTTTTAAGCAAATTGTTAAAGATTTTGTCGAAACTACTAAGTCTCATGGCTTGTCTTAATACAAATGTATTACCGCCGTTAACCCAAACCGCTCCTAATTCGGCTAGTTTCTTTTCTAATTCTTTTTGTTTACCAAAGTACATCTTAAGATCTAGAATTTCTGGTTCAAACCCGATACGATTCAACACCTTAATTTTTTCTTTTACTTTTCTTTCGTCTATGCTAGTATAATCAAGAGCATTGAGTATTAAACCCACCTTTTTGTTTTTCGGCATCATCCTACGAAGTTTTGCAACAGAATTTCCCATCCTATAAGATGAAAGATAAAATTTCATATAAAGGGTGTACAACACAAATTTATAAACTTTTTAAAAGTTATCTAAATCAGTACCATTTCTTTGAGATAGCATTACCTCAAATAATAAATGGGGCAGCTGGGATTTGAACCCAGGACCACCAGCGCCCTAGGCTGGTGTCATAACCAAGCTAGACCACTGCCCCTGCAAATAGTAATAATATTTTTATTATTATAATTGCCCCTGCTGGAATTTGAATCCAGATATCAGGCTTCGCAGGCCTGCGTTCTATCCAAGTTAGACTACAGGAGCTATTTTCATAGTATATTTAAATTTTTATATTATAAATTACAGTCAAATCAAGTAATTATATATTAAGTTCACTTCTTACCCTGTTTATGTTTTCTATTCTTTTTTCTAAAGAAGGGTGTGTTGAAAATAAGTTTGTAAGAGCATGTACTGAAAAGTTATTTACTATAAACAAAGAAGAATAAGCTCCCGGCTGTGGATTATTCTTTGTATTTCTGTTTAAGGCCGGCTTTCTGCGTGTTATACTGACATTGCTTATTTTTTTCAATGAAGAAATTAATTGATCTGGTTTTTTTAGAAGTCTGACACTTCCTTCATCCGCATATGCTTCTCTGTCCCGGGATATACCTAACTGTACAAACATTGCACCGATAGGTATGAGAATTGCTGCAATTATAAGTATTATAGCACTACTATTGTTTCTTTCATCGATTCCTCCGAAAAACTCGGAAAAAAGTATAATATTTCCAATGTAAGAAATAAGCGTAGCAATCGTAGCTGCTATAGATGATATTAAAATATCTTTATGGGTTATGTGGCTTATCTCATGCCCTATAACAGCTTCTAGTTCATCATCATTAAGCATTTGCAGTATACCATAGGTTGCTACTACTACAGCATGATTTTTATCTTTTCCCGTAGCAAATGCATTTGGAACATCTGTTGGCATTATACCTATTCTTGGCATTGGTATATTTGCCTGCTGTGAAACCTCTTCAACGATATCGTAGAATCTTGGATTATCAGATCTTTCTATTATTTTACTTCTTGTCATCTTTATTGCTATAGAATCGCTTTTGAAGTATGAAAAGATGTTCATTGCCAGTGCTATAAAAAAGAAAATAGACATCCAAAGTAAAATTCCTCCTAGGAAGTATCCTACCAATGCTCCGAATCCTATAAGTATAAATGATAATACAGAGAATAATAATGATATCTTTGCAATTCCCATATAATACTTTGATAGATTTAATATTTAATATTGTTTAGCCTATGTATTGCTCTTTATTGCTCTGCTTTTCCTTCTTTTTGAAGTATTCAAATGCACCGCTAATTATATTATTCAGTCTTTCTTTCATTTTATCGATTTTTTCCAAAGTTTCTTCATGTATCTTTATTAAATCTTCAGTGCTGTATCCTTTAAGGTTTGTAAGGACTTTTAGCAGATAAAGAACATTTTCTGTGCATTCATCCGAAAGCTTTGATATTTCTTGCTGCTTGTTCTCTTCCTTTATGTATCTATTTATAACTATGTTTTCTTCTGAAGAAGGATTTGAATAGATTGCGAATATTATATCATTCATAGATCTAAGGTCCAAAAAGTCACCATCTACTAGCCAGTTCATGAACACTTTCTCGTCTGGAAATACATTATATTTATGTATCGGACTTAGACTCTGCGAATAATATTTATCTCTGTCCAATCCTTTAACTTTCAACTTTTCAAAGTAATAATCTACGTCTTTTTCCTCGTTCATTCTTCTTTAGAGCTTTTTTTATAAATATATATTTTTCATTTTTATAGTGGAAACTTTTAAATACTAATACTCTTATAGAATGCTATGATAATAAATTACTTGATAACTAAAGTAGATGCCAAAAGAGAGGACAATATCCCGCCTGAAACGCAGATGGGTATCTCAAATAATATAACTGTTCTAGACGTTGAAAAAGATGAGAAGTTCAAGGTCCTTAAATTTCAGTTCAGATTCGATGCAAAGTTCACTGCTAATAGTTCTGATGAACTCGGTCACATTGTAATAGAAGGTTTCATAGTGCACACTTCTGAGGATATCGATAAAATATATAATAAATGGCAGGATGAAAAGGTGCTTGACGATTCCATAACTGAAGAAGTACTGCAGACTAGCCTTAATATAAGCATAATAGAAGCAATGTCCCTTTCAAAGATGCTACAGCTTCCGTCAATCTTACCTTTGCCTAAAGTGTCAACTGAAAAGAAAGATGATAAGAAGGAAAAGGATAAAAAGAGTAAAAATTAATAAAAATAGATATTACTAATAAAATTATAATAATATTAAGCTAATTTTATGGAAGAAAATAAAAATGCTGCGCAAGATGCAAATGCCGGAAAGCAGGAAGAACAGAACGAAGAAGATTACAAGTCTAAGTATATGTATCTGCTTGCAGAGGTTGACAATTACAAAAAATCAAAGGAAAAGGAGTTGGTTGAATATATGAAGTATTCAAATGAACGTCTTGTAATAGATCTACTCAAAGTACTGGATGATTTTGAAAGCGTATTGAAGCAGGATAAGGATGAAAAAGTGCAAGCGCTTTATAAAGCATTAGTCTCTGTATTGTCGTATTATGGCTTAGAAATGATGGAAGTCTTAGGCAAAGATTTTTCATCTGATATAGCAGAAGTGGTGGCGACTGAAGAAAGTAAAGAAGAAAAGGGAAAGATAATCGAGGAGGTGCAGAAAGGTTATAAACTTAACGGAAAAATAATAAGGTATCCGAAAGTTAAAATCAGTGTATGACAGAAAAGGAAAAGATAATAGGAATAGATCTGGGAACTTCAAATTCGCAGGCAGCAGTTGTAATGGCTGGAAAACCTACAATAATACCAAGTGCAGAAGGCGCAACAATAGCTGGCAAGATGTTTCCTTCAGTGGTTGCATTCACAAAAGACAATCAAATTCTAGTTGGAGAACCTGCAAGAAGGCAGGCCGTTTCAAATCCGCAGAATACTATATTCGCAGCAAAGAGAAAGATGGGTAGCGATTACAAGTATAACATAAATAACAAGGAATATACTCCTCAACAGATATCCGCCTTTATATTACAGAAAATAAAAAGAGATGCAGAAGCATTTCTTGGGACAGGGGTTAAAAAGGCAGTAATAACGGTTCCTGCCTATTTCAATGACAATCAAAGGCAAGCAACTAAAGATGCAGGAAGCATAGCCGGTTTAGATGTCGTAAGAATAATAAATGAACCAACTGCTGCTGCCATGGCTTACGGTTTGGATAAATCCGCAGATATCAAGGTTTTAGTGTATGACCTTGGCGGAGGAACGCTTGATGTAACATTAATGGAAATATCCGCTGGTACATTTGAGGTTTTGGCCACATCAGGGGATGTAGAACTTGGTGGTGTAGACATGGACAATGCTCTGATAGATTACATAGTAAAAGATTTCAAAACAAAAGAGAATTTTGATATCAGCAAGGACAAAGTAGCAATGCAAAGGGTAAGGGACGCGGCGGAGAAGGCAAAGATAGAGCTTTCAACAGTTCTTGAAACAGAGATAAACCTTCCTTATATAACTGTCGTTAATAACTCTCCAAAGAATCTAGAGATTAGGATATCCAGAGCTACTTTAGAAAATCTTGTAAGACCTATAATAGAGAGGTCAAGGCAGCCGATAGAAAACGTTCTTAAGGACGCAAGTATTGACAAGGAAAAAGTATCGAAGATAATATTGGTAGGCGGTCCTACAAGGATGCCGATAGTCCAGAAATTCCTTACTGATATTTTCGGAGAAAAACTTGAAAGAGGAGTGGACCCAATGGAAGCAGTAGCTTTGGGAGCGGCTATCCAAGGTGCGGTCTTGGCAGGAGAAATCAAGGACATAGTGCTTTTGGATGTAACACCTTTAACACTTAGCATAGAAACGCTGGGCGGTGTTTCAACGCCTATAATTGAAAGAAACAGTACCATACCAATAAAAGTAAGCAAGGTTTTTTCAACAGCCGATGACTATCAGACAAGTGTTACTATAAATGTTCTTCAGGGAGAAAGACCTCTTGCAAGAGATAATATCAGTCTTGGTAGCTTTAATCTTGAAGGTATACCTCCTGCACCTAGGGGAGTACCTCAGATAGAGGTAACTTTTGACATAGACGCTAATGGAATACTAAATGTTTCTGCAAAGGACAAAGCTACTGGAAAGACACAGAAGATAACAATATCTGCTCCACACAAGCTTTCAAAGGAAGAGATAGACAAGATGATGCAGGCTGCAAAGGAAAATGAAGAAAAAGACAAGAAAATAAAGGAATTAATCGAGGCCAAGAACAACGTTTCTGCTCTGGCCTATTCCCTTGAAAAGACACTAAATGATTTCAAGGATAAAATCACTGAGGAAGAGAAGAACGAGGCCGATGAGATAACTAAGAGGATAAAGGAAGACACGGCAAAAGAAGATGTTACTATTGAACAGGTAAATGAAGACAAGGATAAATTGACAGCAATTATAAATAAACTAAGTTCGAAAATTTATAGCCAGCAGGGCCAGACTCAACAGAATGATACTCAGCAAGATACTCAGGGGAATGATGGAAACAATAATAATCCGCAAAATGGAGAAGAAAATAGCGGAAGTTAAAGATTATTAGCAGTCTTTTCTTTAGAATAATATGGATGATCCTTATCGTGTGTTAGGTGTAAGTCCTAATGCATCGGAAGAAGAGATTAAAAAGGCTTTTAAGACCTTAGCTAAAAAATATCATCCAGACTTAAATCCAGGCGATAAAAAGGCTGAAGAAAAGTTCAAGGAGATAAATGAAGCGTATAGAATACTTATGAACAAAGGGGGCGGTTCCTCACAGCAGGAAAGCAGCGATCAAGGCTTTAATTTCAACGACTTCAACGACATATTTAATTTTCGTGGATTTGAGGATATATTCAGAAATTTCGGCTTTTCGTCAAAAGGAGAAGATTTAAGGTATGATTTAGATATAACTTTAGAAGAGGTATTCACTCCTACTGTAAAAACTTTTAATATAAAACATAGGGTGATATGTTCTGTTTGTTCTGGTTCAGGGGCAAAGGAAAGAGAGAAATGTCCGAAATGTCACGGTAGCGGAAAAATACGTAGGAACATGCATCAATTTGGATCAAACGTTATATTCACTACTACCTGTGATAGGTGCGGTGGAACCGGATTTGTAGTTAAAAAGAGATGCGATAACTGTAATGGTACTGGTTTTGTAGTAAAAGATGAAATGCTTTCTGTTCCAATAAGGAGAGGAGTAAAAGAAGGAGAGTATACCATAATAAAAGGCAAGGGAGAACCTTCAGTTAACGGAGAAAATGGAGATCTATATGTGTTTTTCCACATAAGAAAAAGCGATACCTATAGCATATCTGGAAACGACCTGAGAACTAGGTTATATCTCGATTTAAGGGATATTCTTAATGGCATAGAGTTAGATCTACCAACTCCCTGGGGAAGTGAAAGGATTACAGTGAGTGCAGGCGAAACAGGCCCTTTGATAATTAAGGGAAAAGGACTTTATGGCCAGAATGGGCAAAGAGGCAATCTCATAATAGATATCGCTATAGACCTTCCTAAAAAACTCGGAACAAAGGAATTGAATGAAATAGAAAGAGCATTGGGAGAAAGAAGAGGGCCACATATCTCCGCAGATTAAGATGGAAACGCTAAAAATAGCATTTTATACAGACAGTTACCTTCCATCCAGAGATGGAGTTGTAACCTCTATAATTAATACAAAAAAAGAATTGGAAAGAAGGGGGCATGAAGTTTATGTGTTTGCTTCAGGTGGAAGCGAAACAGTCAAACTTGCAAAAAAAGACAAAAGGCTATATGTTATAAAAGGGATGCAGTTTAAAAAGTACCCTCAGTACACAATGGGTTTGATAAGCCGTGAAAGCTCGCATGTAATGGAGATAATGCCAGATATAATACACGCTCACACCCCTTTTACAGCTGGTTTGTTTGCATACAGAGCAAGTATCCAGCTTAATTCAAAATTTATAGGAACATTTCATACAATGGTGTTTTCTGATGAAGCTATATCCGCTTATTTTATTAATAACAGAGCGGCGATAAAAATAAGTAGATTTGTGGTTATGCGTTATCTAAAGTGGTTTTACTCAAAGACCGATAGTATAATCGCGCCTACAATGTATGTAAAAAGGATACTAGAGAACAGCGGTTTAAGGAATATAAAAATTATTCCAACTGGGGTAGACTTTGATTCAATGAAAAGAGAGAAAAGGGAAAAGGCAAGAATACAGCTGGGGCTAAAAAGCAAAGACAAAATAATATTATATTTTGGTAGGGTAAGCAGGGAAAAGAATATAGACATCCTTATAAAAGCTGCAAAACCGCTGTCTGCAAGTGGTTTTAAGGTGATAATAGCGGGTTTTGGACCATACATTAAGGAGCTTGTTTCATTGAGCAAAAGAATTGGTAACAGAAACGTTATATTTACTGGATTCGTAAAAGAAAAAGACATACCTCTTTACTATTCTGCTTCAGATCTTCTTTGTAATCCTTCTACTTTTGAAACGCAGGGAATTGTAGATTTGTATGCCTCTTTCTATAGACTGCCAATTCTTCTGCCTGAAAAGGGTGCACAGGAGGAGCTGTTTAATTATGCGAAATGTGGTGAAAGATTTAATGCGCACAGCGTAAAGGATCTTGTAGAAAAAGCTAACGCAATATATGATCATTCTGATAGGTATAAATTTGATGGAATAGTAAAGGAATTTGATATAAAGAGAACAGTGGATAAACTTATAGCGCTTTACAATAAAATTTAAATGCTTAAATCTATTTAATACTAAAAATACTTCTATTGTTATGAACAAGGCAGCAAAGAATCTAGTGATATTTACTATTATACTGTTATCTGCAGTATTCTTAGTTGGGAATGTCCATGCTTTGAAGGTAAGTCCTAATTCTATAACCGTTCAAAGCAATGCCGTTTCATACTTTAATTTTACTTTTTATAATAACCAGAACACAACGCAAAATATATCTCTAAATTTAGGAAGGACATCCATAATCTATTCCGGCTATTTTGACAGCATAGGGGCATTCCCCCAGAGTTTTGAGCTTTTACCGGGTCAGACAAAAACGGTGCTTTTCTCTTTTGAATCAAAGAGTGTTTTCTTCTCATACCCGATAACACTGCAGATACTTTATAGTGATAATGGAATACCTGATTACTTTAATCTAAGTGCGGCGATAATACCACTGGCAAAAACATCTATATATCTTTATTCAATCAATTCCTCAAAGTCATTCTATCCTTACAATGATATTTACTTTCAGGTAAACGTGATGAACTCTTTAGGACAGACCGGTTTGATACTGCCTTTTGTCTATAATCTATCAAGCAATGGGAAGTTGGTTTATTCCTCGTCAAAAAATGAAGTGATAGGAACTTTAGGTTTGAATTCATTTAACTTCTCGATTCCAATAAACGCTTTAAGTTATCTTATACCCCCTGGAAAATACAACATATCAATTTATACAAATTACAATAAGAATTCGTCTACATTATACTTTCCAGTAAACATACTTACATATTATAATCCAGTGGTAAGCAAAACATCCAGTTTCAATATTTTTGGAGGCAGCGCTTCGATAACCGTTAAGAATGAAGGAAACGTTCCTATAAACCAGAGCGCGATTGATTTGAGCATAAGCAACTTTAATTCATTGTTTTTAACTTCTAAATCTTCATCTAATGGTTCTGTTGTAGTTGCGAATAACTTAATCAAGCCATCAATCAAATTACTAATGCCTGGGCAAAGCATAACTTTACAGTATTCTGTCTCTTATTACCCAATATACCTTATAGTCTTGATAATAGCGTTGGCATTTATAATATTTCTTTATTTCAATAGGAAGGTAGTATTCAAAAAGGAAGTGATAGAACACAAGGCCATAGATGGATTTATAGACATAAAAATAGCTTTGAGGCTCAAGAATATTTCAAGAAAGAAAATATATAGCATAGAATTACAGGATGAGATACCTCCAAATTCATTGAAGATAGCAAAAGCAGGCCAGAAGGAAGGAAAAATAACAAAGCATGGCAATAAAATGCTCATTTCTTGGAAGGAAGAAGAGCTTAATCCAAATGATGAAATAATAGTCATGTACGAAGTAAAAAGCAAGATAGGCATAGTTGGGAACTTTGAATTGGATAAGGCAAACGTAAAATTCGATTTCAATGGAAGAAACTACAAAAAGAACTCTAATTCTTTGGTTCTTCACATAAAAACTTAATATTAAGATGAATATTAAAAACGAATAAAACTTTAAATAGTTGTAGCTGATTTTTTAAAGAATATAAGCCCCGATAGTCTAGTGGCCTAGGATAGTGCCCTGTCACGGCATTGACGCGGGTCCGAATCCCGCTCGGGGCGCTTTTGATTATTTGCAAGGATACAAAAGTTTATATTAATAAAGGTGTATTATAGCCAATGGTAGAGTCCGGCATTCATTCTAGAGATATAGGCCGTATAGCGGAGATATCGGTTTCATTCAAGTACCAATTAAAATCATATCTCAGGACCAAAAGTTTTCTTGCAATGGCTATACTTGTTGCATTGATATCTATAGCAGTATTTGTAGTAGAATTACATGTCGGAATAAATGCAATAAACGCAGAGTACAGCAATGCATCAAACTACCTTTACAGCTTCATGCAGAACATTACTTTTGTAGTTATAATAGTAGCGGCATTTTTTGGAGGTAAAGCAATCTCAACGGATTTTGCATCAAATTATAGTTATTACATATTAGTACAGCCTGCAAGACGGAGCTCTATATTGATAGGCAGGTACTTGGCAGCATTATTAGTCTCTTTTTCGATAATCTTAATATACTATCTTTTCGCAGCGATAGCCTCATTTTACTTCTTTTCTACTCTGCCATCGGTTTTTGCTTCGTCTATTGGTTTAGTTGCGCTTTTTTTGCTGTCTATACTATCTTTTGCATTTTTCCTGAGTTCCTTGTTTAATAGTCCTCAAACTAGTATTATTGCAGTTGTAATTCTTTTAATTTTTGTTTTACCTATGCTTTCAAGTGTTCTTCAAAGCTTTTTATCAGTAGAGCCATGGTTCCTTGTTAATTATGGAGGGCAGGTAGTTTATACGGTATTCTCAACGCATTTTATACATTTCTCACAGTTAAAGATTCCTACAAAAGGGGCAGAGTTTACTATAACAACGTATGAACCTTATACTTTGGAAGGGATAGAAATAATGCTCGTATACCTAGTAATATTCTTTATAGCAAGCATATTCATGTACAAATATAAGGAGGTGAAAGGATAATGGACATAGAGGTAAAGAACCTTACAAAAAGATATGGTGATAAGGTAGCGTTGGATAATATCTCATTTTCACATAAAGGCAAAGGCGTTATCGGTTATTTAGGCCCGAATGGTGCAGGTAAAACTACAACATTTAAGATTCTTGCAGGTTTACTTAAACCAACCTCTGGTTCTGTTTTTGTAAATGGTTTTGATGTTGAAAAAGACCTAAAAAGGGTCCTTTTGAGTATAGGCACTGTAATAGAATCTCCCGAACCAGATAAGTTTCAGACAGTAAGAGAAGCGTTAACCATGTCTGCAGAGTTTAACGGGCTTTCTGGAAATGATATAACTTCTCAGATAGATAAATACGGGAAGCTGCTTGAACTTCCTCCATTAAATTCAAGGGTAGGAAAACTGTCTAAAGGGCAGAGACAGAGAGTTTCTTTGGTGTCAGCTCTTGTCCCCGAGCCAAGTATACTTCTATTAGACGAACCAACAAGCGGTTTAGATCCCGCAGAAAGAATAAAATTCAAAAAACTTATTTTGTCGCTTAAAAAAGATAGGTTAATATTAATAAGTTCGCATGTACTCCAAGAAATAAAGGAAGTATCCGATGAGATAATATTCATAACTAATGGTAAAATAATGAAACACGATACTGTCAAAAACCTACAGAAGAAATATAAGGATCTTGAAAAGGCGTACATGAAAATAGTAGGAAGCTGATTTTTAAGAAAGTTAAAGTATTTATATAAGTATAAATCATTCTAAAGTAATAAAATATGGAGGTGTTATGGGAATAAAACAAAAACTTTCTGCATTAATCAGTGGTGGTACAGGTATAGGATTAATTGCAGCAGGAGGGATTGAAGAGGCAAAAGCTGAGACGTACTATAATCAGTATAATGCTCTTTATAACCTTGATTGGAATAGGCTTTATAGTATCTGGGAAAACCCTAGGAGTGTCTTAAGGGAGGATTTTCCAACACTTTCTGGATTCAAAAACGCATTTAATTATTCGTTTAATCATGATTATGGCTACCTCCTTTCAAAAGCTACGCCATATCAGAATGAGGCCACTGTGTTATTTGGATTGGGGGCAGTTGCAATTGCCTCTTCGCTCTATTTTTTGTATAGGGCTAGAAAGCAGTCAAAACTTGAGAAAACACAGAAAGAATAAATTTTATTTTGGCCATTTGTTTAAAATGGCCTTTATGTTTTTAAATATCTGATTTCTTAGTATATTTGATGACGACAGAAAAAGTTAAGGGAGTTAGAGATTTTATAGGCGCAGAAGCATCCCTCAGACAGCAGGCCCTAGAAACCATAAGAAAAACATATGAGCTTTTTGGTTTTGAACCTGTGGAAACACCTTCCTTCGAATATTTATCATTGTTTACAAATAAGTCTGGTCCAGAGATAGAGTCACAGCTGTATTCTTTTCAGGATAAAAAGGGAGAAAAACTTGCTCTGCGGCCGGAACATACAATTTCAAAGCTAAGGGTAATATCTGGAAACAAATCACTTGTTTTTCCACTTAAAGCATACAGCATAGGAAATGTATGGAGGTATGAAGATACAAAGAAAGGCAGGTGGAGAGAGTTTATACAGGCAGACATAGACGTTTTCGGTTCTTCGAGTATGATGTACGATTCTGAAGTTATAGCCTGCATAGACTTTGCGCTCAAAAGATTAGGCATAACTGGTTATAAAATAAATTTAAGCAACAGAAAAATACTTACGTCTTTAATGGAGAATCTTCAAGTTGAGACAGAGAAAATTGTGCAGGTTTTAAGGGAGATTGACAAGATGAATAAAATTGGAATAGAAGAGGTTACAAAGAACGTAAGCAATTTGATTGGGGCAGAAAAGGCAGAAAAGGTAAGGGATTATTTAAATGGCAAAGAAATTGCCGGGCTTGAAGGCATAGAAGAGGTAGAAAGTTTAATAAAAGATCTTAAAAGAAGCTATGGTGTAGAAGGAGTTTACTTTGATAGGTCTCTAGTAAGAGGTCAAGATTACTATGATGGCAGCATATTTGAATTTCAATTCATAGAAGGGCAGTTGAATGGAGTGGTGCTTGCAGGCGGAGGAAGATACGATAAGATAAGCAGTAAATTTGATGCAGACTTTGCTATAGTTGGAGGAGCTATAGGATTTGACGTAATAATGGAGGTCTTGATAGAAAATTACAGAAATGAGTTTTACAAGAAAGTATGCGTTCTTAACGTAGATGATCTAGAAAAAGCAAGGGAGATAGCAGCGGTTTTAAGAAAAACAGGGATAACAACTGATATTCTCCTGGATAGTGTTTCCCTTTCGAAAGGCCTGGATTACTGTAATTCTAAAAAGATTAAATATGTAGTGATAGTTGGAAAAAGAGACCTACAGGATAATCTCGTCACCGTCAGAGACCTTGAAAGCAAAATAGAAATGAAATTCAAAGTAGATTCAATAGCCGATGAACTAAAAAAGCTCTTTTGACATGAAAGATATGTTTAAATATAATTGGTTTTAATATAATTAAATGCAAAGTAGTGCTTTCGCTAAAAGTTTTTTGGTTCTTTCGGTATACTCATGGCACTGCGATTTTTTTTCATATCTAATTGAGACAAACTAATTTGCCCAAATAATCTCTGATGATTTTCAGATTTTGTTTGGGCATGTGATTGAATTTAATTCTTTTGTTTAATTTCCATATGGTTACTATCATATAATATTATAAAAATTGAGGGTGAAAAATTGATATGGAAAAAGTAAAAAATAACGGTTTTATGTGCAACTTTAGCATAAAGTTTGTAAATTTTATTAAAAATTTAAGTGAAAACTTAGAATTTTTTGAAGAAAAAGTATATAAAGGATATGCCTTCCTATATATACTGGGGGTTGAATGATATGGCAGAAAAAACGTCATTTAAACAGAAAATGAGTTTAGATGAATTTTTAGGGTTTAGTAAAGAGAGGCCTGAACTATTCTATAATGCAAATCAAAGGGCTTTAGCCGCAATAGAATCATACGGTAAAAAAGATGGTAAATGGCAGTTTCTTGTAAAGCAGCCTAATGATCAAAGAAACATAAAAACTAGATACGATTCCAGTGACTTCGCTGATGAATTTATTTCTTTTCTTAAAAGAGCAGCAAGAAACAGCGACATGAAAAATAAGCTCACTGTAATAATCTCTCCGCCAGGTGCAGGCAAAAGCGAGTTCCTTAATACTTTGGCAGAGACTTTAAGGGTTTATTCTGAAGGCAGAGGTGCGCAGTATGTTTTGAAATTAGACTTGGATTCGCTCGAAGACAATCCCGCATTAAAGGAATTATCAGAAGAACAGAAACGTAAGTTTTTGCAGGACGTTCATTTGCAATTAGGTTCTAAAGGAAAAAGAAAATTGACTCTAGGTGAAAACATACAGGATGAAATTTACTTATTGCAGAAAAGGCCTGGTTATTCTAAAAATACAAAGATAGAAGAACTTATAGAAAGTCTGGATAAACCTGATAGTGAATATTGGACTGTACCTACCATAAACAAGAGGGGAGCGGTTAGTTCTACCCTCAGCAAAATAAAAACAACACTTGTTGATTCTTTAAGTCAGTTTATTTTGAAAGATAATAAACCTGATCATGAGAGAATACAAAACATTGTTGAAAAACTTGTAAGCGTGGAATTATCAAGTGATGATGATATTATCCACATATCGGAACCGGTTGTTGCAGCTGATGACCAGCACTTGGATTACAAAGGGATATTCGGTGGAAGGATGTTCTACAGAATACTGAATGAATTAGGAGGGGATAACTCAAACGTTTTAGCGTACGATTTTGGTATACTTGGCAGTCAGTCAGCTCCTTCTCCAAGAGGAAATATAATCTATATAAGTGAAGTGCTTAAAGGCTCTTCATCTTTTGCAAATTCACTTTTGGATTTTGTACAGGATACCAGAACAAAGGTTTCTCCATCATTTAAAGAATCATTTGACGCAATAATGATAGGAACCACGAACATGGATGACTATAAAAAGATAGCAGATAGCATAAAACCTTACCTTCTACGTAGATCAAATATAATTGTATTTCGCTCTATGACAAAGCTTTCTGACGCTGAAACTGCATTGGATGATATATATAAGCATGCTGCAAATGAATTGAACATACACTATCCTCCTCACTTCCTTAGGATGCTGTCTAGGATATGGGTAGAAGCAAGCATTTCCCACTACGATAACATATCACTTAAAGACAAAGCCGACATATACAACGGAGTTTTCCTGCCAGAAATAAAGGTGTCTCTTGAAGACATAATAAGAGAAGCAACACAAAAGCCGATTTTGGAACTGGAAGAAGGCGTAAAGTTTGGCATACCATATGATGACATGGTAAAATCCCCCTCAAAGCTTCTTTCTTATGCGAACTTCAGCAGAAAGATGGGTGTAGAAGCGGGTTATCTGCCAAAGGAAGAACTCACGGAAAGGGCATGCCTTGGAACGATACTTGACAATTTAAACGGCACTAGATATATAGAAGATTTCCTAAATACTATGGAAGATCTTTCTCCGGAAACAAAGACAAGGGTGCAGCCAAGAGAAAAAGGAGAAGGAAGTACGATAGTGCAGGATGCATATGATGAAATAAAGAGGATGATGAAAAACGACGTATCAATGGTTGAATACGGCTCTGAAAAGGTGCAGGATCTTGTAAATAAGTACGTTATAAATGTGTACTATATAAAGAAGACTGGCAGCGAAAACGACAAGAAGGTAAGGGTTCCGATGTTCGGAACTGTACAGCCGATTGACTACGATTTCGTTACGGACTTAGAAAAGAGGGCAAACCTGAGAAGCGATGTAATGCGCGACAGCATATACAGTATAATAAACGATGCGTCTATATCAAATAACAAGAAAAACATAGATGAACTTGTAAAGACACTTACACCTACAATAATTGAGAGGCATCCGCAGCTTACAGTGGGTATAGTTGATAAGCTAAGTGCATCTGTTGCAGGAACTGCTACTGAACTTGACCAAGACAGGATAATAAGCAAATTAATTGACATTGGTTACTGTAATCAATGCGCACGTGTTGCCTATAATCTATTTATAACGAAGTAGGTCTGATTTATGGGTAGCGTCGGCCTTGAACGCCTGATTGAAAATGAGGAAGAAAGCACTGTAGACCGTATCAGGAAAAGCATCATTGCTGAAAATGCATTTAATGATATATACGGGATAAAAGACGTGAAGGAAAATCTTATGAACGCCTTGGAACAGGCTTCTTTCATTTCAAGACAGGGATATACCCCCATAATGTTGTTGATAGGTCCAAGCGGGAGTGGTAAGACTGAGATCATAAACAGTATTGTAAGGGCATATAAAAAGTATTCGATGGAGAACGAAATGTTCACATTAAATATAAACGGTGCAAAATGCTTTTACAATGAAAACCCTTATAACCTTTATAGGTCTATTCTGCCCATAGATATTGAAAAAGAGGGTTTAAACAAGTTGACTAATCACAAAAGACCGGATATATGCTATCAGTGTGAGCATAATTTAGAGCACATTATAGAAAGTAAAAAAATAAGCCCTGAAAAAATAAAATTGGAAAGGATTTTTCCACAGTCTTCAATAGTTGAATTTGGTGACAGTTTTCTTCTTCCCTCTTTTATAAATGTGATCATGAACTCAAACAGATCTATTTTAACTATAAGTGCGGATAAAAGTAGATTGGAAAATATCAATCCAAAGGTCTTCCAACTTTTAAATAATATATATGATAATAATTTTTCTGACCCGGTAGGGAATAGGATTCCTCTTGATAGTTTGATAATAATGCACAGTAATGAGGCTTTTATGGAGTTGGATGAAGAACAAAAAAGAGAGTCAAGGCCACTGCTTGAAAGGATAATACAGATTAAAGTTAGGCGTAATCTTTCATATTCACAGGAGAAAAAACTTGCTGAGGACTCTAAAATACCCGTTAAGAATCTCGTGCCTAACTTTTTAGGGTACATAGCCAAATTAAATGTTTTGTCTAGAATAGACAGTGAAGAACTTGCCGCCGCAAATGATGAAACGATAAACAATATTTTGGAGCTGCTTGATTACTACGATTCATCA
>JAMCSQ010000032.1 GCA_023378805.1 Candidatus Parvarchaeota archaeon
TTTTAATAAGTTCCAAAAGATACATGGTCTTAACTACTGCAGACAGTGCTTTAGAGAGGTCGCTCCGGATCTCGGATTCAAAAAATACGGAAAGGAGGCATAATCATGGTAGATTCACTTTCAACTATATTCAATACTATAAACGTCGCAAGAAAAGTTGGTAAGAAATCCTGCGTTGTTAGCCCAAACAGCAAGATCCTAATCAATCTTTTGGAACTTATTAAAAAAGCGGGATACATTGACAATTACGAGATAATAAACGATGTAAGAGGAGGGTTCGTAAAAATAGATATAAATGAGCATTTAAACAAATGTAAGGCTATAAGGCCTAGAATACCCATAAAAGCTGGCGATATAGTAAAATACGAAAAGAGGTACCTGCCTGCCTTAGGTTTTGGCTTAATACTTTTGTCTACAAATAAAGGAGTGATTACAAATGAAGAAGCAAAACAATTAATGATTGGGGGCAGTCTTTTAGCTTATGTCTACTAAATTTAGGGTTGATCTTACAGGCGCAGATGTGGAGCTTAAAGAGAACAATATACTCGTTAAAGGAAAGGAAGGAGAACTTCACACTGAAATAGTACATCCTTTTTTAAAAGTAGAGAAGAAAGACAATGTTCTTTTCATTGAAGCGGAAAAGGATAATAAGTTCCAGAAATCAATTGCAGGAACATTAGCTGCAAATGTGAAAAACATGATAAAAGGCGTAACTGAAAAATACACAGCAGAATTAGAGCTAGTTTACATGCATTTTCCTGCTTCTTTAAAGCTTAATGGGAACAAAATAGTGGTGGAGAACTTTGTAGGAGAAAGAAAACCAAGGGAAATACAGGTGCCTGAAGGGTTAAAGGTAGAGGTAAAAGGCAATAAAATAATCATATTTGGAATAGACAAATATAAGGTAGGTCAGTTAGCTGGCACAATAGAATCTAAAATACAGATTAAAAACAAAGACAGGAGGGTCTTTAAGGACGGAGTATTTATAACTAAAAAACCTTGATTATGAAATTCACAAAACATGATGCTGGAAAGCTTAAAAGAGTTGGTAACTCATGGAGAAAACCAACAGGTAAGAAGAATAAGACAAAAGTAGGTAAGAAAGGGCATAAGAAAATGCCTTCAAAAGGCTTTATGTCTCCTGCTTCAAAAAGAGGTAAAATAGCGGGTAAGATACCTGTAAGGATATTCAACTTAAAAGACGTGGAAAAATTAAATGATGCAAACATTGCTGTGATAGGAAAAGCAGTGGGCGCATTGAAGAGAAAATTAATATATGAGAAATGCAAGGAAAAGAAGATAATGGTGATAAATTATGCAAGGAAAACTGAAGACTCAAAGAAGAATAGCCAGTGATGTTTTAAACGTCGGAGAAAGTAGAGTTTGGCTGGATCCGTCAAAGTTTAAGGACATAAAGGAGGCTATAACAAGGGCAGATATAGAAGGTCTTATTTCAAAGGGAATGATAAAGAAAAAGGAGCTTGTAGGCCAATCTAGATCAAGAGCAAGAATTCTTCATGAAAAGAAGAGAAGAGGACACAGAAAGGGGATAGGTAGCAGAAAAGGAGAAAAATCTGCAAGAATGAAATTTGAATGGATAGATAAGGTCAGGGCACTTAGAAATGAACTTTTCAAGCAGAGGAAACAAGGAAAGATAGACCAGAAAGAATTCAGGCAGCTCTATAAAAAGATAAAAGGAAATTCATTTCACAGTGTTAACCACATGAGAAATTACATAGAAGGAATGAAGAAGGTAGGACAATGAAAAATGCAAAAAGGACCAATTACAGAAAAAGGCTTGAATTGCTTAAATCTGGTATACCACGAGTAGTGGTGAGAAAAACGGATAAATCAGTGATAGCTCACATTGTACAATACAGTGAAGAAGGAGACAAAACTATAGCAATGGTAAGAGGGAACGATCTAAAGAAGTTTGGCTGGAACTTCAGTGGTAAAAATTCATCAGCTTCATATTTAATAGGCTATTTATTAGGTAAAAAGTCAAACGTAAAGGAAGCTATACTCGACAAAGGAAACAGGACATTAAAGGAAAATAGCTTCATGTATTACGTAATGAAAGGCATGCATGATTTCGGAGTAAATGTTCATTCAGATGACATAAAAATTGATGAAAAACGTTTATACGGAGAGCATATTTCTAGTTATTACAATAACAGAAATGGAAATCAGTTTTCAGCAGTAGGAGACAAAATTAAAAATATAAGAGAAGAGTTTAATAAGACACTGGAGAATATAAAGAATGGAAAATGAAGAAGCTGTAAATCAACCCGTTGTTGAAAGCAGAGAAATGGCTGCAAATCCCGCATATACCGAAAGTAATTATAACTTTAAAACGGAGCTCGGAAAAGCAGTCAAGAGCGGTGAGATAAAAGATATAGATGAAATACTGGAAAAGCACCTTAAGATCCTTGAGCCGCAGATAGTCGATTTTCTTATACCAAACCTTCAAGTAGATTTTCTTTATGTTGGTCAGTCAAAAGGCAAGCTTGGAGGAGGGAAGAGAAGAATAATAAGGAATACACAGAAGGTAACTGCAAAGGCAAAGAGACAGCATTTTTCCGCAATGGCTATAGTCGGTGATGGAAATGGGCATATAGGTATAGGGAAAGGAAGAGGCTTGGAATCAGTCATTGCAAAGGAGAAAGCGCTTAAGAGCGCTAAGTTAAATATAATAAGTATACTAAGAGGATGCGGTAGTTGGGAATGTGCATGTCATGGCGGTCACTCAATTCCATTTAAGGTTTCTGGAAAATGCGGTTCTGTAATCGTAACGCTTTTACCCGCTCCAAAGGGAATAAGTTTTTGCGTTATGGATGATATAAAAACCATAATGAAGCTTGCGGGAATAAAGGATGTGTGGTCTAAAGTAAATGGACAGACAAATACAAGAATAAATATCGGCTATGCAACTTTCGAGGCGTTAAAATCTCTTAATTATTACAGATTTTTCAACAAGGAAAAGGAAAATCTAGGGATAAAAGGATAAAATGGAAAAACTTGCAGTGATAAAGATAAGGACGGATATAGGTAAAAATAAGGCCATAAAGGATGGCTTAAGGGTATTTGGGCTGAAAAAACTTTATTCCTGCGCGCTAGTTGACAATTCTCCTCGCAACAAAGGGATACTAAACATAATAAACAGCGTCGTAACTTACGGCGAAATAGATTCAAAGACATTATCTAAATTATTACTTAAAAGAGGAAGGATAAGCAACAAAAAGAAGATAGAAATGAAGGAACAGGACATAAATTCATTTTCAGAGTCTTTCCTAAAAGGGGAGAAAAAGATAGCGGATTTAGGTGTTAAAAATATATTTAATCTGCACCCGCCTATAAAAGGCTTTGAAAGAAAGGGCAAAAAGACTCCGTTCTCTTTGAAAGGTGCATTTGGTTACAGAGGAGATAAAATAAATGAACTTTTGGATAGGATGATATGAAAAGAAAGCATTTGAGAGGAAGTTCAACCGCTGGAAGAGGGTCTGGTAAGAGGACTAGGCATGCTGGAAACAGAGGAGGAGTAGGTAAAGCAGGAGGAGGAAAAAGGGGACAGCAGAAAATGATCTCTTTTCGCGCAAACACTCATACTTACAGTTATTCGGGCATGAAAAAAGTGCCTTTGAATTTAAGGGATGTTGGTAGCTTGATAGACTCTATTAAAAAGAAGGGAAAAATAAAGATGGATAATGATAGGTATGAAATAAAGCTTAAGGATATGGGCTATTCTAAAGTATGCGGTAAATTTAGGGATGAAAAATTTAAGTTGGCTGTGTATGGAAAGGCCTCCGTAAAGGCTAAGGATGATATATTAGCCAACGGCGGCGAAATATATGAATGAGAAATTAAAGAAATTCATTTCGAATCTGCCAGCAGTAACGGTTCCAGAAAAAAAGCTGGATTTAAAAACAAAATTAGAATGGACTTTTGTTATAGTCGTTCTTTTTATAGTTATGTCCTTCGTACCTTTGTTTGGTATAAGTAAATCCTATAGTCTTAATTTTGAGATACTCCAGGTTCTTATAGCTTCACATTTTGGTTCATTGCTTTCTTTAGGTATAGGACCAATAGTAAGTGCCAGCATTATAATACAGATGCTTCAAGGGACAAAGATAATAAATATAGATACGGCAACGAAGGAAGGTAGGATCACTTTCCAGGGGATACAGAAGCTTGCTGCCTTTGCTTTTATAGCGATAGAGAATGGGGTTTATGTATTCAGCGGAGCGCTTACACCAGCAGGTCCTGGAATGTTCTTCCCGATAGTTATGTTTCTCCAGCTTTTTGTAGCAGGGATAATACTTCTTTTCATGGATGAGGTTGTAAGTAAATGGGGGATAGGTTCAGGGATAAGCCTTTTCATACTTGCAGGTATCTCACTGCAACTGATAAATACCGCATTTAATCCATTTATAACCCCTATAGGCGCAATACCTTCAATAATAGACGCATTCATTGCTGGGATACCATTGAATGCTTTATTCCCTATAATAACAGTTATATCCACAGTTGCACTATTTGCAGTTGCTATATGGCTTCAATCAATAAAAGTTGAGCTTCCACTTTCATTTGGGAGATTAAGAGGCTACTCCATAAGGTGGCCAGTATCATTGTTTTACACAAGTATAATACCAATCGTATTGATAGTTTCGATGACTGCGGGTGTGCAGTTTCTTGGTTTAACTTTGTCACATGCTGGAATAAACATTCTTGGAACATTTACTACTGAATCAACGGCATTCGGAACACAGGAGGTTGCAACTGGTGGTTTGGCAGCTTACCTTTCACCGCCGACAATACAGCAGCTTTATACGAGTGCAGTAACTACTGGAATAACGGCATTGGAGATAGAGTCTATGGTTATTTACACGGTTATATTGGTGATTGGTGCGGCGGCTTTCTCTTATGTATGGATGTATCTAGGCGGCCAGGATCCAAGGTCTGTGGTAAAACAGCTTATGGAATCAGGTTTATCCATGCCGGGTTTTAGAAGAGATGAAAGAGTACTTGTGGACATATTCAAGAGGTACATAATTCCGTTGGCTATACTAGGCGGGGCACTTACTGGATTAGTCGCAGCCCTTGCAGCCTTTTTGAATACATTAACGGAAGGCATAGGAATACTTCTTATTGTAATGATAATATACCAGTTCTACTTTTCACTGCAGCAAGATAATGGGGATGAATTCAAACCTATAAAAGACAAGCTAGTTGGTAATACAATGGAGTGAGGATAAGTTTATTTACTATAAAAAAATAGATTAAAGGATATGAATATAGATGTTATTGCTGTAATATTAATTTCGATAGCTGTAGGGGCTTCTGGTCAGATAGCCTATCTTTTTATAGTAGACCATGAGATGGTTAGAACAAGCAAGGCAAAAATAAAGGAACTGCAGAAAAAGATGAAAGGGATAAAACCCGATCACCCAGAATTTAAGCCAACTTACAGCGAATTAATGGCTGAAAATTCTAAGATAATGAAGCAGTCAATGAAACCCACATTTATAACTTTTATTCCATTCCTGGTAATCTTTCTTCTGATGTCTTCATATTTTAGTTATGCTCCTGTAACTATTGGCTCACCGATAACAGCAGTATTCTCCGGAAATATAAATGGAACGCTCTTTTCTGCAGATAACTGTATAACATTTAATGGCCATAATAACATTTCAATATTCTCAAATGACACATCGCTTAAGATGACGGCAAATGTAACGAAAAGCGGCACATGTACTCTTTTTATTTCAACCAGTGGAAATACATACAATAAATCGTTCTCATTGATAGGTAAATCAAAAGTGCAGACAATAAATCTTAATTCGTCAAAGGTGGAGTTTACACCGAATACATTTATAATTACAAAGCTTCCATTCAGCTTGCCTTTGATTGGAAACGAGCTTAATTGGTATTGGGCCTACCTTATAATAACTTTTATAACATCAATAACACTTAACAGAATACTAGTTCATTTTAAGCTAATAGCCTAAATCAGAGTAGTCTGTGTTTTAAGCATAGTTATTAGTTTGCTTCTTTTTTCTAAGTTTGTGGGAAATAAAACCTTCGATTTAGCAATTGTTAATGCAGTTTGCATATCGGGAGCGGAAATGCTTTCGCTTTCTATTGCTTTTCTAGCGCCTTCTCTCACGACCCAAACTCCTAAAGGAACAAAGTATTCCGGTAGTATCTCTCTTATAACCAGTACTGAATACTGCTCTTTTAACTGCATAAGCTTTTCAAGAACAGCGAGTCTTACTGCATAGTATGCGCCCGCAGTGTTCTTTACGTATTCCTTCCTTCCGTTGTAAAATTCATAGTCTCCACTGCCCATAAAAACTGTATTTGCATCTCTATTCCATGTTTCGAGAAGCTCAAATGACCAAGGGCCTTTTAAAAACAGAAATGTAAAATGGTTTCCAAGAAACTGCCCGGTTTGTATGCGATAATCCTCGCCTTTTTTAAATTCCTTAATCTTTTCAATTTCTTCTTTTCCTAGTGAATCATCGACTGCTGTTATAGACCATTTTGTTGGGACAAGTTTTCTTTTTACACCCATTGCGCCTACGCTTAGTATCTTGCTTATTTTATTTTCGTCTATTTTTGAATTGTACAGGAATTTTATTCCATCCTGGGCTTTCATATCTTTGTCATAATATATTTTTTCTATTCTCTGGTCTATCTTAAAATTGTCATTTATTCTGAACTTTTCCAGTTTGGTTTTTACTCCATGCTGGTAAAAGTCGTTTTTATCTATCTTTGGCAGATTTACACTGGATACCTTTAGGTCTACGTTTAGCTCATTTGAAGATATTATTGCAAGTCTTATCCTTTCAAGTTCCTCTAACTCTATATTATTTACATTGAAGTTTTTAGATGCGTTTATAAGTTTTGTTCTAAGCGAAAAAACATCCTCTACCTTAAAGTTATTAGCGGCCCATAATTTCGGCGCATCATATATCTGTGCTTTATTGTCTTCAGTAAATATTACTCCAACAGAAACATTTGGGTAGTTGTATTCCCCGACAAGCGCAGATGGGGGTGTAAATCCGTTTATATCTCCTTTTTTTACGTAGTCTACTATCTTTTTAATTTCGTTTTTGTGTTTTACTATCTCGTAATATACAGATTTTACGTTAGTTACTTTCATGTATGTTCAATGACTCCTTCTTTATCCTTCTCCTGTAATAAGCAACAGTCTCATCCTTTGAGTATTTCTGTGGCGCATTTATCTCAGTTTCATTACTGCATTCCGGGCAGGTTTTTTTAAGGGTGTATCTACTGCAATTTGTACAGAATCTTATTCTTTCCATTATTACTGCCTTATTTCCGTGTATTTGAAATCTATGTTTAATGACTTGCTTTTTTTACTGATAAGTTCAAGCAGTTTTTTATTCTCATTCAATGTCTTTTTAGTATCATCTAAATCTATTGTCATCATGTAAACAGGTGATTTTATGTATTTTATGGAAACTCCCTTATTTTTTGCACATTCATTTAATACTTCCTTTATCTTCTCTACTCCATTTTCCTCATATGTTTTTAGCTCAAGCTGATTTTTTATGATTACCTTCTTTTTGGTTTTTTTTACGAAATCAAGAAGTTCGCCAGTTATCTCTTTGTTTAATTTCAATTCCTCTAGTTCCTCCTTTCCGTTTTTGGAAAGAGTTTCATAGAAATTGAAGATAGAGCCGTATTTTTTGATAATCTGCTCTTTTAGTTTATTAGTGTCTTTTTTGTAGAATTTCTCAATCAATTTTATAAGCCGGTTCTCTATTGACCATTCCCTTAAAGCTTCTCTTTTTTCACTGTCTGTTACTCTTTTTATGGAAAGCTCAGGAGACTGGCCCAAAGTAATTACTTTGCAGACTAATACATCGCCTTCTTTAGCAATGTCTTTAACATCTCTTACCCACCTCTTGCTTAGCTCTGAAATATGTATAAATCCTTCTTTTTCCTCGTTTCCTATGGTTACAATTATACCATGCTGCAGCAGTTTCCTTACCCTACAAATGTATATATCTCCTTCCTTTATTTCCATGTTTACCAGCTAAATGTTTCTATTTATATAAATAAATATACTGCTATCCCTTATAATATCTATGAAAAAAACCAAAGAAAAAGAGACCATTTTTGCAGGCAGCAAAGTTATAGTAAGTGATCAAGCTTTAGCTTCCACTCTTTCTAATAAAGGTAATTTCGGAGCTTTCGTAAACGGAAAACTAGAGTTATCTATCGAAGAAGCAGTTTATTTGAATGAAAGAAAAGAGCTTAAAATATACGGTAAGAATGGAAAGGAATTAAAATTTCATGAATTACTGGAAATGGCAAAAAAGAAACAAAAAAGGTTCTGGATAAGATATTTGGTTTTCACTGATCTTAGAAACATGGGTTATTTGCCAAAGACAGCATTTAAATATGGTGGCGATTTTAGAGTTTATAACAAAGGTTCTATTCCAGGCAAAGAACATGCAGAATGGATACTTTATTGCTCTGATGAGCATGAGAGCCTGACACTGCTGAATTTTTCAGCAATGAACAGAGTAGCTCACAGCGTAAGGAAAAGACTCCTTATGGGGGTAGTGGACGATGAAGGTTCCGTTACCTACTATGAGGTTAATTGGGTGAGAATGTAATATGGCAAATCTTTTAAGGAAAAAATTGGCTTTAAAAAGAAAAAGCGTAAGAAAAAGCAGAAAAGACGAAAATAAATTTGATGCCACACTTTATAAGATGATAAATCAAAAGGCTTAAGCGATTTCTACCTTTATTCTTGATATAAGGTTCAATCCTTCTATTTCTTTTGATTTTATAACCAGGAAAAGAAGCGTAGATCCTTTTTTCGCCTTTTCGTTGCTCCCTATTTTAAATCTTATTTCTTTAGTTTCATCACTGTCTATTATTCTCTCTTCGGAAAATTCATTGAAATAAGAATCCTGTGTCTTATCATATATTATCGGAAGAAAGTTATCTCTATCTTCAAGTTTTATTTCAAAAACAAGTGGGATATCAAAGTTGTTTTTTATTTTTATTGCTAAAATAAAACTTTCATCTTCCTTTAAATGTATATCCTTTGCATTCATCTCTACTGTAAGTTTTGATGAAAGCTCGTCATTTATCCTTTCTATTATGTCCTTTATTTTTCTGGAATAGTCACTTTTTGTTAGGAGGTTGTTTAATGCGTGTATTAAGTTGCCCGTTCTTTCATTTTTCATTAGGAGGTAGTTGTACACTCTCTCTTTGTCTTCCGGTTCAAGATATTTGGAAAGCGTTTCGCTTATAACTCTTTTTATGCTTTTGCTGTCATTTATTGTCAAGTCCATAAGTTTTTCTGGAGCTAAACATATTTAATCCTTTTGTACGTCACTGCCTCGATGGTCGTTTAAGAAATGCGGCCACTCCTCCTAAGTTAAAAAGTTGCTGTCCGTCACTTGAATCCTTTGATATGAGTTCAACATCAACATTCTTTCCTTTGCCAAGGTAATAGAACTCATTTCTTTTGTTTTCTTCTAGTCCTGTAGAAATTAAAAGAGTATCAACATTATCACTTTCAAGCTCCTTTCTTACTGTTTCTTCTCCATACGTTGAAAGATTGTCGTTTCTGGCTATGCTGCTAAGGAGTTTCTGGACATACTCTTTTTCTATAGTTATCCTCTCATTTGCAAGTATGTCCTTGCTTTTTTCAACTAATTCACGCAGCCCACTCTCATCTGTGTAACTTATGCTTCTTATCCCTTTTATAAGGTTTTTAAGATTTGTTATAAGGTAGCCGCTTTCAATGAAATTGTCCTTTGCAGGCCCTGGTCCACCTATTATTATACCCTTAAGTTCCTTGTTAAAGAACAAGCCCTTTGCAGTATCTGCTATTTCCTTGTAGAAATCTCTTATTAACCCTTCTCTTTCCCTTGAGAAACGCATTGCGGACTGGCCACCTTTTGAGAATTTTCCCGGAACCAACGATTTAATGTGCTTGAGAACGTTTATTCTCGATCCTTCAAGTATACCAAATGTTGCTTCTCTTAAGTCAAGGACTATTAGGCCATATGCGTTTTCCTGATGATACATCTGCTTTAAAGGTTCTGTTATAAACCTCTGGTCACAGCGGTAAAGTCTTATATCTGATTTAACAGGAGGAACAATTTCCCAGACTTTTATGTCAGGCTCGCCCTCTCTCTCAGAAATATTACCGCAGAATATTACTAGACCGTTTCCAGGAGTGCTTCTTATAAGTTTAAGTTCATTCATTATCTTTTCCAATGCGTCTATTACGTTTTTTCGATTATTTCTGTCTTTTATGTTTGTTGCAGTGCTTTTTTCATCTGCCAATTGTGAACGTATTAAATCTAAGTTGAAACCTCCCGGTACGTAAACAGTCACCAGTTCTGTGTGTCTTCCCTTTATTCCTTCTAGGTAGTTTATAAGGTTGAGTATTTCAAATTCATCCATAAAAATCAGCAAACGCTAAACTTCTCTTCTATTATCTTGTTTGTAATTTCATTTATACTTGACAGTTCTCCGTTTATAAAACTGGTTATTTCCCTTTTCTGGTTTTTGTCAATTTTTTCTTCCAGTATCAGGGAAAATGCCAAAGGTTTGCTTAAATCATTGCCTATTCTTCCAACCATCTTTATCTGGCCTTTTAATCCGAATTTATCATATATCTTTTTCGCAAGATCAAATGAAAAAAGACTGTATATCTTTCCTATATGATTTACAGGGTTCTTACCAGCTGCAGCTTCCAATGTCATTGTTCTATTAGGAGTTATCAAGCCGTTTACACGGTTTCCCCTGCCAACAGCACCGTCATCTCCGCTTTCCGCGCTTAATCCTGTAACAGTAAGGTAACAACCGTTTATGCCCCTTCCTTTTTTATCCATACCGTTTACTGCAAGTTCTATCTTTCTTTTTTCATTTATGTTGTTTTCATTCTCTAGCCTTTCATTTAGCTGTTTAATGTATGAAAATGCTAATTCTGTTACTTCATTTTTCTTCTTGAAATAATCTTCTTCAGATGAAATAAAACGGTCTATCATTGCCATAGCTATTGTTATTTTTATTCGCTTTTTCAGCCTTACTCCCATTATCTTTATGTCCTCACCTGAAAACTTAAATTTTGATTTGAATTCAGTTGAATTCAAATAGTTCTCTGTTTTCAATACCAAGCTTTCAAGTACACTATACGGGTAATAACCAACTGCAAATGAGGTATCATTAGAACCGGGTTTTCCGTTCCTTCGAAAGGCATCTGTGAGATTAACGGAACCATTGTTTGTTTCAAACAGATATCTTAACTTCTCCGGGTCTAAAAATCTTATGTTGTGTTTTATCCATTCCTTTGCGGAGTTCTCAGCAATTTCTTTTAATGGGATAGACTCATTGTTTACAATACCAGTTGCTCTTCCAGAAAAAAGGATTGTTATAGGCTTTATTATTTTTCCCCCCTTGAATGCAGGTTGGGTTTCACCGCCTATTACTTCTAATTTATCAACGTTATGGTGCAATATCTTGTCAAAGTGCTCAATGTAGTACTTAGAAAGGTTCACTGAGAACTTCTCCGCTATTGAATCAGCTAAGTAATCCGGATGGCCAAGCCCTTTTCTTTCTACTATTTCTATAGCCTGTTTTTCAATGTTTTTTGCAGTATTCTTTTCTATAGCTATGAAATTCATTTCAATATTAATTTTTCAGTTGATTTAAACTTATTTTTATTGATTTTTATTTCAAAAAGTGTAAAAGAGTTAGGCTGGTGGTATTTTATAATTCAGTAGACTATACATACTTAAAAAAAGAAAGTGGTCTGGGGGAGATTTGGACTCCCGACCTTTCGATTATCAGTCGAACGCTCCACCGGGCTAAGCTACCAGACCCTAAACTATAATTTATTACTTTATTATTTATATGTTTAAGACTGCTTTGCAAATGATAATTTTATGATTTTATTTATTATCTCTTTGTTTTTCTTGTAGCCTTTGAACTTGTAGCTTTCTGCTTCTTTAATAGAAAGGCTGTGTTTTCCTATTGATATCTTTTGTATAGCATTTAGCTTGTCGTAGCAGAACTCATATATTACAAAAATGCCCTTTTTATTTAGTCTATTTAAAATATATCTAATACTTCTCTCTTTTTCTTTCCAGTGATGAAAAGATATAGTTGTAACTATAACATCAAATTTTTCATTAAATGGAATATTACGGCTGCTTCCAAGTTCATATCTTACATTTTTTATTCTATTCCTTGTAAATTTCTTTTCAGCTATTCTTTTCATCGAATAGGAAGGATCAACGCAGTATAACTCTATATTTTTCAGTTTACTTATAAGTATAGCAAGATCCCCGGGCCCCGCTCCTACATCAAGAATCCTTTTTGGTCGGTATTTTTTTATATCACTTGCTATAAAAGAGTAGAAACTCTTCATTGCTTTTGAAGAGCCAATAGAATAAATCTTCGAGGAAATAAAACCGAATCTCTCTTCTCCTTTTTCGTAGTAATCCATTTACTCTATAGACAGCTGGGCTTTAAAGTTTTTAGCCTTGAAATAAAAGTGGACCGAATGGGATTTGAACCCACAGTCTCTCCCGTGCAAGGGGAGCGCGTTGCCAATTGCGCCATCGGCCCATAAGTGATATTTAATAAGAGTCTAAAATAAAAGCTTTGCATCCTTAGGGTAATTGAAATCCTAAGATATTAAAAGTTTATAACTTAATACTTTCTTTATAATTTTTGGTATGAGGATTATTAAAGATAAATTCACATTTGACGATGTGCTGCTCGTTCCAAAGGTTTCTTCTGTAAATTCAAGGTGGCAGGTCAACACTTCTACCAGTATCTCTGATAAAATAAAACTTAGTATCCCATTAATAAGTTCAAACATGGATACGGTTACAGAGCATATAATGGCAATAGCTATGGCCAAGATAGGGGGAGTGGGCATAATACATCGTTTTAACTCCATAGAAAATGAAGTTCTTGAGGTAACAAGAGTAAAGAGGGAGCAGAATATAGTTATAGAGAAGCCTTATGTTGTGAATAAGGATTTTGCAATAGGAAAGGTGAGGGAGCTCGTGACTGAAAAAAAGGTTACCAGCTTTCCTGTTGTAGAAAAAGGAAAACTTGTTGGAATAATAACAAGAAGGGATTTTGAGTTCGAGGAAGACCTGAACAAGAAGGTAAGCGAGCTTATGACAAAAGACGTTATAACCTCACACAGGGGAATCTCATTGGATGACGCAAAGAAATTAATGTATAAAAACAAGATAGAAAAGCTGCCTTTAGTAGACAAAGACGGCAATCTAACTGGAATGATAACCTCAAAGGATGTAAAGCTTTTGGATGGTTATTCCAAGGCATCAAAAGATAAGAACGGCCGATTAATTGTTGGAGGATCTATAGGGATAGGGAGCGATTATTTGGAAAGGGCAAAGGCGTTGGTCGAAGCCGATGCAGACTTTATAGTAGTTGACGTTGCAAATGGGTACTTACAGAAAACTGCAGAAGTAGTTAAAGAAGTTAAGAAACTCGGTGTAAGCATAGTTGCAGGAAACGTTGCAACTAAAGAGGGCATTTTGAATCTTAAAAAAGCAGGAGCTGACTGCGTAAAGGTTGGCATAGGCCCGGGGGGAGCATGCCTTACGAGGCCTGTAGCCGGTGTTGGTTATCCCCAATTAAGTGCGATACTCGAATGCGCAAAGAATGGCGTTAACATAATGGCAGATGGGGGGATTAGCAAGTCAGGAGATTTTGCGAAGGCAATTGCTGCAGGCGCAGACGCCGTAATGATAGGAGGATTGTTTGCTGGAACAGATGAAAGTCCAGGAGTTGTAATAACAAAAGAGAATGCAAATTACAAGTTTTACAGAGGTATGGCTTCAATAAACGCTTTTTCGGATAAGGCATTAAAAACAGAGGAGGCAGCCGACTTGGAAGGGTACACCCCGGAAGGAACTGAGGCTCTTATACCCTACAAAGGCAGTGTTCTAAAGATAGTAAACAATCTTATTGGAGGTTTAAGATCCTCAATGACTTATCTTAATTCTAAAAACCTGATTGAATTTAGAAAAAATGCAGAATTTGTGCTTTTGACAGATGCAGGTAAAAGGGAAAGCAAATACAAATGATTTAAATAGCATATAACTATTATTATAATATGCAGAAAAAAACAAAAAGGAAGGCAAAGGTCATCAGAAGCAAAGCCATAACTAAGGCCCTTAAAAAGAAAGAGAAAGTTCATTCCTTTTTCGAGCTGTATTTACATGGTCTTGCTGGAGTAATAGGTTTGGGGATATTAGTTATTCCACTTTTCGTTGCTTTGGTTTATGGGGGGGCGTTCTCAATATATCTTGTTATTGGTGCAGGGTTCCTTGCTCTTTTGATTGCAATGCTGATATATGATATAAGCATAACACATAATCACGATCCTTATAATTTTCTTAAGAATACAGTTACAAAAGAATATTCATTTATATTTGCATTTCTTCTTCTAGTTTCATTTATAATAACCATAACCGCCGCAGGTATAGCTTCTGTTGGCGAGCTTTCTCTTTTCTTTGGATTGAGTCCTTTCACTTCAATAGCAGTTGTTGACATCATTTTCGTTATAATGTGGATATTGATGTTCTATAATAAAGCAAGAAGGACTTTAAATTTTGCGGGAGCATTAAAAATATTCTTTATTCTGCTACTTATAGTACTTGGAGTAATATCTTTTTTATCAAGTAAGACGGCCGCTCCTGCAGGAGTACAAATTTCTTATGTTCTGCCAGTTTCAGCGCCTTTGTTTCTATTTGGTTTGCTTATACTGCTGTGGATGTACGGGGGGTTTGAAGGAGCGTCAATTGTTTACAAAGGCGAAAAGAGAAATGACGTTGCAAAGGCTCTATTAGCTATAATAATAACTGCAATAATACTTTTTGGGCTGGTGCAGACTTTTGTGTACTCAGCGGAAAACTCAGCAGCAGTTGGTAAATTAATCTATCCAATATTGTCAAGCGTTCCTACTGCCAACATATTCACTGCAAATATACTATCAGCACCGTTTGGCATGGGTATTGAATACATTATGGTGGCTTTGTCAATAATAGTAATATTATTAACAGCATTCGCGTTAATTAACGCTTCAAATAGAACATTGGACAATATATCCAGAGATGGGTTGATGCCTTCTTTTCTTCAGAGAGATGAAAACCTTAAACTACTCATAACCGCAGCCGTTCCAATAGTTTTAATAACTATATTTGCACCGGTAATAGTTAATTCTGGAGTTTTCAGTTATCTGTCACTGATAATAATAAGCGCACTTGCATTTGCAGCAGCATTTGTTTTCTTTGCATTTGGGTATGGTTATGTTTATTCAAAGAAGAAAAATTATTCGCGGGCTTTGTTCGGTTTCTTTGTTTTTGCAGTTCTTTTGGCAATGATTGCCTTTTCTCCGTTTCCTTTCTTGATAGGATTAATAATAATACTTATAGTGGCATTTATAGGCTATGCTTTGGTAAAATAAAGTTTTTATAGTAGATAAGCTCAAATAAAGTCAATATATATGGTAAATATCAGGTTGAAACAGGCATTGGCATTATTCATAGCCATAGCTTTTGTATCTTCAATCTTTTTTTTCTTCCCGCACGTATCAAGTACGGCTCCTATAACTTATTTCATTGCAGTGCCTGCTAGTGTACTAAGTCCTAATTCCTCATACATTGGAAATCAAATATCTGTTCAGCAGGGTGTCCCTGACGACATGATAGCCTATTCATCTGCAGTGCCTGTTTCGAATCTAATAGCAGATAATATCTCAAATATGTTGCAGTTCACAGAAAGCTTGTTAAATCAAGAAAATATCTCGTATAACATATCAAATGGAAATATACAGTGCCTGTTTTCAAAACAGTTTACTGAACAATTGTGCGCTAATCCAAGCAATGGCACTTCATGGTTTCTTATTCAAGAAGGTTCAAACACGCCTTTATTACCCTCGGATGTTAAGCTTTCGTCTATAGATTCAAATTCTACGTTTATACTTGTATTTTTTACGTCTGGAAATTCTTCAAGTAATTCAACCACAATACCGAGGATTAATTTGAATTGATTGGCGCAATGATGAAATGAACACCTGCTGAGCTTTGCAATGAAGAGTAGGGTAGCTTCTGAGCGCTTTTATTTCATAATAAACGTTTATCTAAAATTTTTATTAAAAGAGGGTTTAAAACCTACCTGCTTAAGATAGCATGAAAGAGAACCAAAACTGGAAAACATAAATAGCATAAAGAATAGAATAACAATATGTTTATGCCATATAAATTTAGGAGAGGGGCCAATAAAAAACAAAAAAGGATGTTTTCAAAATACCTAGGTTGGAAAACACTAGTTTGGAACAAGATATTAGTGTTGAGAGAAACTTATTATAAAGAATATAAAGCAAAGAGCGGGTTGAATTACTGCAATACAGTCGGATTATTGAATGGATTAGAGCAGAAAAAGTGGTACAAAGGATTCTTTAAATTCCTAAAATACGCGGCAAAGAAGCAGAAAATATTTAAGCAGCAGATAGCTTCGGATGCCTTACTATCTAGAGAGGGTATATTGCATAGTTATGGCTAAAAAAAGTTTAGGAGTAAAGATAAATGATCAGTTGCACGAAATAAATCTTGGATATGTTAAAGTTTTTCTCATAAAATCTAAAGACGGTTTTATATTAATAGATACGGGTTTACCAAACAGTGAGAAAAAAATAATTTCATACATAAATAGTATAGGCAAATCCGTCAGTGATATAAAATACATTATTTTAACGCATTCTCACATGGATCATTTTGGGAGTGCTTATGCATTGCAGAAGATGAGCAATGCTCACTTAGGAATAAGTGAAAAAGGTATGTTATATGTTGATGGTACTAAGGGGCTTTTAATGCCGGTATCAAATTCAAAATCAGTTAAGAATAATTTTTTTGTTCGGTTACTACCGATAATAGCTAAGTTCATAAAGCCAAAGTTCATAAAGCCAGACATGAAGCTTAAGGAAGGGATATTTCCAAAGGAGATGGGTATAAACGCAAAAATAATAGAAACTCCTGGGCATACAAAAGACTCTATATCTATATATCTTATAGATTCAAAAACGGCAATAGTCGGAGATTTAATGCAGGGAACTGATAAAAGGCTGGAGCTACCCCCCTTCTTTGAAGATTATATCTCTCTTATAAATAGCATTAACAAAATAAAGGAGTTAAAGCCAGATTTAATATGCGTTTCTCATGGAAAAGACCACAATGTAGATGACATTTTTGTTTAATTTTTATATTATCATTAAAAATTGTATTATTATTTATTTCCAGTATTCTTTCGTTTCTATGTAATTTTTTTCTGCTTCGATTATTTTGTCTACAAGTTCATCTTCATTTTTGCTGTATGAAGATAAAATCCTGCTAGCGGTCTTTGCTCCTATTCCATAAGCTGAACTTACTACACATGCTTTTTTATCATAGCCTAAGTACAATGCGCCGTTCTGTTTAACGCTTTCAAATAGTAGCTTCTCTTCCTTGTTTAATTTCTTGTTTTTAAGCGCCTTCTTTAATACCTTTTCATAAATGTCCCTCTGTCTTATTTTGTAGAATCCTATATACCTTGCTTTGCATTTGTGACATTTTATCCCATCGGTGTTTTTTACCAGCATGTGCCCTATCTTGTACCCGCAGTTCATGCACTGCATGAATATCTCCGTGTTCTCTATCCTTTCAATAACCAGTTGCCTTAGTACCTTTCTTGCTTCTTCGGGCTTTATTATAGAACCGCCATAATTGCTTTCCAGTCCCTCATAAGTAAGCGGCGAGGCTTCACCTTTGTTTACAATAACCTCTATCTCCCCTTTATTTATTTTGTTAAGTACATCCTCTGCGGATTTTACAGCTATCTTACTGGAAAAAATCTCTTTGAATGTTTCTTCTTCTGCTACACTATTATCATACATCTCTACAAGACTTCTTAGTCTCATCTTTGTAAAGTCTGCATATTTGTTTATAATCCCGAACCTTTTTGCTATATTAAGAAATCTATATTCATATAAGGAAGTTCTCTTTATGCTTTCTTTTATTCTTTTTTCAATATCATTTAAATTTATAAGTATGTCCTTTATTTTTTCTGGAGGGATGAACGTTTTTATCGTTATCCTGTAAGGGTCAACTTTGCTTACAACGCTTTCTCCGATTATTTCTGTTATCTTAGACGTTATTGCCTTCGAAAGCGCTTCGTTTGTCATGCTTCCAAAGGTCGAATGGATTATTGCATAGTTCTCCACCTTTTCTATAACTATTCTTTTTGAGTTTGGGATGATGAAATTCTCCTTCTGCTCTTTCAAAACTGAAAATTTGTTAGAGTACTTCTCTCTTAAATCTGCTGCTTCTTCAGCCACGAATCTATATACTGGCATTAGCTCCCCTTCCCATGCAGGTATTGCCCCTATACTACTGTTTGTTCTTACGACTTCAATCCTCTGATTTTCTATTTTTACTATTTTCCAGTTTTCCCCACGCATTATAAAATTGTTTCCTTCTTTTCCATTTTCGGCTACGAACTCTTCATCTAATACGCCTATTCTTTTGTTGAGTTGGTTATCTATTACAATGTAGTTTTTTCTGTCAGGAATTGATGAGATGTTATTTATGTAAAAAAGCAGGCCCTTTCTAGTTCTAATAAGCTGATCTCCATAATATCTAATCATGTAATGTTTTATAAGAAAATCAATTACTTCTTCAAATTTCTCTTTTTTCAGTTCTTTGTAAGCGTAGCTCTTTTTTATTATCTGAAATATTTCGTCTTTTTTCTGCACTCCGTCTATAATCAAACCAACTATTTGATGTGCAAGTATATCTAGGCTTCCGATTGGTAGAGATATAACTTCAAGTTCTCCTTTTAATCTGCAATTGTCTATTGATTTACTCTCCAAATAATCATCTATATTTATAGTAACAAGCTTTCCTTTTGCTATTCCCATCTGATTGTGGTTTGATCTGCCTACTCTCTGTATAAGTTTCACTACCTGTCTTGGAGACATGTATTGTATTACCAAATCTACATTTCCTATGTCTATTCCAAGTTCCAAAGAACTAGTAGCTATCATAATGTCTATTTCACCAACTTTGAATGCGTTTTCTATCTCTGTTCTAACCTCCTTTGAAAGCGAACTATGGTGCACCTCCATTTTTTTGTCTTTAAGGAATTTGCTTAATCTAGAGCCTAAAAGTTCAGCCGTCTCTCTAGTGTTTGTAAATATTATTGTTGATTTGGAATTTTTTATTTCATCACTTATATATCTTAATGAATTTGCAACAAGTTTGCTAACATTTTCTTTTGAAGCTACTTCCTCATCTTCATTGTTGAAACTAGGGTAAGCAACTTCAATATCATACTTCTTGTCACCAGAAAATTCAACACTTTCTTCAGCCGACAGATATTCCTTTGTTTCTTTAAAATCTGCTATTGTTGCGCTTATGCCTACTACCTGAAAATTTGAAAGTCTACGAAGTCTTTCAAGGCCAACTGAGAATTGAGTTCCTCTCTTAGATTCCATCAAGCTTTGGACTTCATCTACAATTACATACTTTAGATTTTTTAATTTTTCCACTAGCTTTTTGCTGAGCATCATTGACTGAACGGTTTCTGGCGTTGTTATAAGGCAATGTGGGGGCATTTGCGATTGATTTGCTCTTTCATATGCAGTTGTATCTCCATGTCTTATGTCGACTTCTATCCCCATTTTATTGCTTATTGTTATTATATTTTTGAATATGTCCCTGTTTAATGATTTCAATGGCGTTATGTAAAGAAGTTGTATACCTTCTGAGTCAGGATTTAATTTGTCAAGCAAAGGTAAAAACGCTGCAAGGGTTTTTCCATAACCTGTAGGCGCTCTAAATATAATGTTCCTTCCTTCCTTTATCTTTGGTATGACTATCTTTTGTATTTCTGTAAGGTCAGTGAATCCAACCTCTTTTAAGACCTTCTCTAATTTTGCTGATATACTTTCCATCGTATGTTTTATTCTATGATAATTTTATGCGGTATATAATTTATTAATACCTTTCAAATGATATATTGCTATGGATAAGTTTAAAAAAGTACTTGATAAAGCATATTCTGTGTTTGTGCCTTCCGAAAAAGAGAAAGCCAAGCTCGATAAAACTGCAGAAGAGTTAATAACCTTATTAAATAAAAATGCAAGGAACACGGGAGTAGGCGTTGAGTTTAAATTTAGCGGTTCTTATGCAAAAGGAACATGGATAAAGAATGAAAGTGATATAGACCTATTTGCAATTTTTAATTCAGAAGAGGAAATGAAAAGCTTGTCATCTTTAGTTCCCAAGAATTTCATTCCAACCTTTGGGACAAGGAAATATTTTAGGGGGCTATTTAATGGAATAGAAGTAGAAGTTGTCCCTGTCCTTCGCTTTTCCGATATAAACTCAGTAGAGAATTCTATAGATTTATCCGTTCTTCATGCAGACTATATAAATTCTTCTTTGTCTAGTTCACAGAAAAAGGATGTTATAATATTAAAGGCCTTTTGTAAGGCTAATAACTGTTATGGTTCTGAGACATACATGCACGGTTTTTCAGGTTATTCATTAGAGGTAATGACAAAAGAATTTGGGAGTTTCACTGCTTTGGTGGAAGCAGTTAATTCATGGAAACCACCTATCATAATTGGAAAAGCTTTGAATAAAAACAGTTCCCATATCTTTCTTTCCGATCCAACTAATACAAAAAGAAATATATGCGCTTCCGTGAGTGAAGAAAACCTATCAAGGTTTGTTTTTTCTATGAAGCGTTTCTATCTTTTTCCTTCGTTTGATTTTTTTATAAAGCAGAGTATTAAGAAAAGAGTGCTAAAAGAGGTTAAAGCACGCGGAACAAAATTATTTGTTTTTACCACAAAAATAATTCAGCCTAAAGACGTCTTTCTTTCAAGGTACATAAAGAACTTAGATAGGCTGGTAAAAGAACTTAAAGCAGAGGACATAGAGATATACTCCTTTGATGTAGATTTTAATGAAAAAAGTGCAAGTTTGTTCCTTCAAGTTAAAAATGTGCCTAAGACAAAAACTAAAAAAGTATACGGTCCTGAAGTCTTTTCCAAGGTGGAGATAGTTAAAAATTTTATTAATGTACATAAAAATGTGTTTATTGCAGGAAAATTCATCTGTTATGATAAGATTTACAATGTTAAGGATTTCAATAAATTTATATTGCTTAAAATAAAAGAATATATGTCTCCAAAATCAATATCTGTTAATTGATGCCCGAGTAGCTCAACGGCAGAGCACTTGGCTGTTAACCAAGGCGTTGCAGGTTCGAATCCTGCCCCGGGCGCTTTAGGGTAGTTTTACAGCGTTGAAAGTATTTAGATATTAGTACTATATACTGACCTTCAGTATATGTAAAACTTCTAAATTTATCTCTGTTAGATCTAATAAACCCAAAATAGCATCCATTGCACTTTCTAAATTACATAAGATAAGAGGAAAGGTTTACAGGTTAAGTAAAGATGAGGTACTTAAATCAAATGCAATTTATTTTTTGACAACTTCCGATTGGCTTTTAAAATCGGGCATATCCATAAATGATAAATAGAGCAAAAATGTTTTCATACAAAGTTGCAGAAGAATTGAAAAGCTACAATAAAATGATTTAGGCAACGCATTCAAGAAATTTCAGGAGAAATACAGTTCTGAAGTGAGATAGAATATACTTTTTAGCCGATTGTAAAAACTTAATTACTTTCTAGAGAGAATAAAGGATAAATATCAACATAACTTATAATCATTTATGTTGACTAATAAGGCACAGATAGTTATAGGTATAGGGGTTATTATCCTATCTGCCGCCTTTCTCTTAGTAGGTGTTTATTTTGCTAACTTACAAGGTCTTTTTTTTCAAAATGGCGCGAGGTCTCTGCAATTATTTGCCGATAACATAGCATTTTCAATAAATTCTTTGTATAGTGCGCCTTCCTCGATGGCAATAACCTTAACAGGAAATAACTCATTGTGCACATGGGATCCATCAATAGCAGCTTATACTTGTGCGGGAGGGTCTAAAATATATAATTTATCCTATGCCAATGGCCCAACTTTAGATTCAGGTAAAAATATATTTAGTATTGCTCTTTGTTTTATGGTAGGCTATGGTTTTGGGGGGGTAGGCGGAAGCGAATCGGCTGCTGATCAAGCGGTAGGTGATGCTGCACAGATCACAAAAGAGGAAGCGGCAACAGAGGCAGAATCTGTATTACAAGAGCAAGCACAGCTTTCTAAATCAGTTTTAAGCGGTGAGCTAACTGGAGACTTAGAGGAGGAAGGAGTTGCACCCACAAGTAGTTTAGCAAGTCGCATAAAAAGCGCCATAAAACAAGGCAAGATATACACTAATTTAAGGCATCCTTTAGTACAGGATTTGCCGGAAAATTCTCTTTTATTTAGTGCTCTTTCAACCATTCGTGATGCTTTGCCTAGTCTAAAGGTTTTAATACCGACTGCAGTTGCATCTCTTTCTGTTGCATTAGTTTCAGTGCCAATAATAGAATTATGGTTCGGAACTAGTGGCCGTAATCTAAATACGTATGTTACTAAGGGAGTTTATATAAATGGCCAGCAGGTAGGCGCTTTGACTGGTCCTTCTGTTTCAATAAGCCAACAGATATCTGCAGCGTATCTTACACAGGAACCAATGCCATTTAAATATGCTGCAGCGGATTATGTCTTGCAGCAATACTCTCAATTACTATCAAGTGAACAGACCCTGAATTCATTGCCACCAGGGCTCGGAAAGGATACTCTAACGCTTTTTGCTTCAAAACAGGTTGCTATAAAACAGAATATTTTATCAGAACTTTCTAATTCAGTGTCTACAACAGCTTCCAATAACCCGTATGGGACACCAATTTCAGGAGTTTCTGCCCCGGGCGTTTTAAGTTCTAAAAATTCATTTATTGGCTCAGCAAATTTATCAGCAAATGGGAATGATCCATTACTTGCTATCCCCTTTTTCCTCGCACAGAATGCATTTCTTGTTTATGCTAGGACTGCTAGCTGCTTAAGTCTTCCGCCCCAGCCTTTAAACAGAAATACTTACGCCAGCTCTGCTGGAAGCGGTGCCTCAGCAGTAATCTCTCAACTTGGCGCGGTTACTACATTTTTGAATGTATATACTAAGATTAACAGTATTCTACCATTAGGTACTTATTTTGTGGGGTATGGTGGAGAGATTTATCTTAATGGTCAATCAAGCGGAAGGCCTACACAAGTTACTAGTCCTTTGATAACTGATATGAATGATATGTGTGAACTTGCGCAGACTGCGTCTGAACCAGGACAGAATTTAAGGACCGTTATACAGCCAAGTGGAAATGGTTCTATCTCTTTTTCAATATCTCAGGGGCTTTACAATACTCTTTGCTCGCCAAACAACGCCTTATTTCCTAATACCTTGCAAACAGAGCTTAATAATCTTTTTAATTCAAAATCAACTACTAAAAACATAACACTTTTATTGCCACCAGGAGAGTCTTTGGCTATCTCAAATCAAAAAACAGATGTAAATTTATGTGTATACAGAATGGTCATTGATTCCTTCGGCTCTCCTATCTTAGATGTAAATAGTTTTAATGTTCTTACATTTAATGTTACAGAATATGGCTCTCCTATCTCCTGTGTTAATATAACTAATCTTAGTAGCGGCAAGGTAAATATGGATTTGACACAAAATGAACTATCAAATTTAAACAACATGCCTGGAAGTAATGATTTTTACATAAACAACTTCTCCTTAGTTGGTTTCTCGGTTCCAGTGTCAGATTTTCCAAATGCAGTAACTTCAAGCGATGCTTTCTTATCGGCTGGTAATTTTATAAGTGGGGGCGGTGCACGAATTAAAAACTACGCAGGAATAGATTTTCCAGTTGCGTCTTTTGTTGAAAATCTCTTAGGAAAAACTGGTCCGAAGATTCAAACAGGTATTTCAACTTCTTTGTTTAACTTTTTGGTTTATCCACTAAGCACGTTTTCATCCAATACAGACCTTTCTTACTATGAAACAGACTATTCAAACGTAACGCTTGAGTTTACAAAGACGCAGTTTAACGGTATAACAAATTATACTATAAGTAATGTTTACAATAATTTAGTTTTTGGTGTGTACCCTAATAATCCAAATTTATACGGAGGGACTTACTTTTCGTAAGCTAAATAACCATGGCATTAACTGAGATGATGGCTTTTTTGAATGCAGGCATATTAATAGTCGCGTTTGCTCTTCTTTTAGTTGTTTTGTCGTTCAGTGTTTCTCAAATTAATAGTACTAGCGTTTTTGCAAATTCAGAAGCCGTTGCAGCGGGGATAGGTACAAGACTGATAACTTCTCCGAATTGTTTTGCATATAAGAATACTGTCTCTTATTATAATTCAAGCCTCAATGCTTCGGGAGGGCCGTTATATTCTTCTTCATACACTGAACCTGGCGTGGTAAATATAAACAAATTTATCGAAAATTATTTCCTTTCATGCATGCAGTATATATATTTTGGTGGCGCGACAAATATTCCTGCTTTACAGTCAGATATCGCTGCGGCAACTGGCGTTTCATTGACATTATATGATACACAAGATCCAACTGATCTTGGGCCAACAGGGGCGTTATACCTCTCCAATTATAATCAATTTAATTTTGGGGGTAGTTTTCCACAAGTTGAAGCATCAATTCAATCATTTGCAAAGAAAGCAGAGTATGCTGCGATGGCAGCCAGCCTTGCTGTTAGCATTCCGATTATGATTGCTACGGGAGGTCTAATCCAATTCAATATAATACTTGCAATAGGCCAGCAATCTACTAGTGAAATAGCACCTCAATATGCTTTAGCGTCTATTTTCTATTCTGAAAATACATATACTGAAAGTTTCCCGGTAGAAATACAGTTTACTAATGGGCAGGGTCAGCCGACTTTCGAAAACAGCGGCGTGTTACAGGTTCAGGTTACTTATGGAATTCCACCTTACAGTTAGAATTGGGAGAAAAGGGCAGCTTACAATGCTAGACTTAGTTTTAGCTCCTTTAGCGGCGGTAGTTTTAGCTGTTCTGGCGTATAGTTTGCTTCAAGGAGCTACTGGAAATCTTTTAACAGCGGTAAGTCAGCAGCCCGTATCCCTGTCATGTAATTTTGCACTCGATACTCTGTATGGTACCTACTATGTTCATAATGCATTTGCGTTGTCTCAGCTTGCATTGTATAACCCAAGTCAGTATTCTTTGGCAAATTCAAATAAGGAGCAGTCATTATCTACCAATTGCAGCGGTTCCTGTAATCCTAATTATAATTATATGCAATCTTACCTGTATAATTCTTCTTCGCTTTACAGCGATTTTATAGGTTATTTTTCTGGTTTTTCTCTAAGCGATTTTCAAGTTTTAACTGGACAGGAAACGGCTACTCTAAATGCTCTTAATATGAAGGTATTTTTAAACCAGATTCCTTCCGGAGTAACCGGCACTTCAGAATGTAGTTTACAGGTTTATAATCCTATGGATCCTTCTAAGCCTTATAGAATTTACGGGGTGGTAACTTAAGATGCTAAATAATAAAGGGCAGGCAAACATGATTGTAGTGCTGGGCATGGTCGCTGCTACAATATATATTACCTTAAATACGTTTGGATACCTGGGCAATGTCGGGCTTAGTTCTAAAATAGAGATAAGTGCTCAGAATAGCATTTATCAGACGATGGCTTTAAAAAACTATCTTATCCAGGAAGCAAACTATAATTTTCAGAAAGCAGAGCTTTTTGACGGCTTGACATTACAGCCAAGCACTTTTGGCTGTGGGTATATTAATACCTCTAAGTCTCTACCATTTGTGCCTGTTCCGAAGGTGTATTACTGGAGGAATCTAGCAGGTCAGATATGCCTCCCAAATAACAACCTGATAGAATATGGTCTCGAAACTCTGCTCAACAAAAATTCATTTGATATAATAAATTCTTCTAACATAAACATACATTCTAATCTACTGCTTAATCTCTCCAATAAGAATAGCACCGGGTTTTTCGGAAATTTTTCTGCGCCTTTTTTAAGCAACAAATATGAATTTTTATACAATAGCTCTTCATCTACATTTTCAGTATGCGAATGGTCATCAAAAGGCTGCGCTTATACATATGCGAATGTTTCTTTAGGCGTTAATTTTAATCTGTCAGGCATGACATTTGCTTCCCTTCCTATTCAAGGCGTAGTTTCCGGAGTTATAGATCAGTCGACTGCAGTTAGTGCTTTTTTTAAAGGATCTGGGCTTTCTCCGTCAAGTCAATATACCTTAGTTACATTTCCCAATGGAAATGTGGCAATAATTTACACAAACACAGTATCTGGTGCGACTTCATTTTACCTGACTCCAATGCCAAACGAAAATTTATACACGTTTAACAGTGTGATTTCATATGATAATGCAAACAATCTACCAAGCAAAATACAACTTGTTAATGGTTCAAAAAGTGGATTTTTGTTTGATGGCACTAACTATACTTTTTCAGTTACTTCAAACACTAATGGTATATTCTCTATAACTCCTACTAATTATATGCTGTTTGGTATGCAACCAAATTTCGTTTATTATAAATACATACTTAATAGCATACAGAATTCCGGTGCTCAGAACCTTTTATTTCCCAATAACCAGAACCTTTACGTTTCATATTCTTTGCTTCCATTGTATTCTCCACAGGTATGCGTAAATTATAATGAAGGCCAATACGACCTACAAAACTGCCTTACTCTCTCTGATTCTATAACAGGAGAAAACTACTTAAGCCAGTTACTGCAGTTAAGCATAGCCTTCGTTAATCAAAGTTTTCCGGTAGGAAATAAGAATATAGAGGGATTTGCTCAGTATGAAATAGATAACTATATTTCAAATACAATAAACTCCGTAAACCTTAAGACAGTTTCCGTTAATGGCAGGCCAAAATACGACTGGTACTCTGCACTGATTCTGCAGTTAGGTTCACCACAAGGGACAAATTATCTTTTGGATAAATTAAACAGGGTAAAAGAGCCTTACTATGGTACTTATATATACAACTGTGAACAAAATTCGTCTGATTTAGTTTATTGTAGAAATTTGTTATCTACTACGCTCTCTCAGGACATAGAATATTTGCTTCAAAGTCAGATGCCACAAGAATTAAGTTTTCTTTCAGGCGCTAATTTTAATATAAATGTTTTAAATCTTTCTATTAATGCAAGCGAGCTAGGTTCATGTGTAAACGCAAGCAATTACAGCGTAAAATCCAATTATTCATATTCTGTAAAAAGCTTACCTTTAGAGAATTTCTCCGAAGAAATACTTGGAATACCTATATCCTTAGAATTTGGTTACCAGAACAGCCTTAATTTAAATCCAAGCGAAGCATGCGGAATACAAAATTCACCGTATTCTACAGGGTATCCTGGATTTTCCGAGGCACTTACAACAAACAATCTGACTTATATTAACTGCGCCCCCGTTATCTCTCAGTTATTCTTAAATCATACTTGTATTGCCAGTTTACAGACAAATAACTATACTATGGAACAGTACTTGAATTCTACTAGTTCAGCTCCGGGTGGAGAATACTGCACTAACATGTCAAATGGGCAGTATTTTTGTCCCTACTATAAACTTTCTAGTTTTTCTTATAAGAACTGGATAACAAGTAGCAATACATGTCCAGATTACTTCATAATAGACAGCAAAAATTTCACAAGTTCTCAAAGCAGTAACTATAGACTTGTTTCAGTTTACGGAGGAGGAGCAGGTTCAGCCAGATTGTCATTTTACAACAAGACATTTGCATTGTACAATGGCTCTTTAAATTTACCCATTAACTTAAGTTTCAATGTAGGCTTTAATTCAACGGGGCCATACGCAGGAATAAGCGCATTCTTCTCTAGCGATTATCTTCTGAACAATCCCATAATATCAGCTTCGTTTAACTCGGTACAGAACCCAAATGGACTGTATAACTATTCTATATCAAAAAATTCAGAAAGTTTACTGAGCGGTTCAAATAATTACATTTCGCCTGCTACCGAGAATGAACTAAGTTTCAATCGTTACTGTTTAAATCAAAATGGCTGCAATTTTACAGCATATCTTAATTCTAATCTTCAAAGCAGTTTTTATAGCAATTCTTCTTCTATTACCTCAAATATCAATCTATTAGGTATATCAACTACCTCTAAGCCGTCATCTGATATTGTAAGCTATGCTTTTGTAAGTAATTACCTGCCATATTACAAGCCGGTCAAAACAGAAATAGCTTACTCTCCTGCATCTCAATTAAACCCTCTATTAAATTCCTCATTTGGGCTTACAACTGATAATAATACTTATTTCAATGAAATACTTCTAAATCCTTCTTCTTTTTCAAGTGCTTATCAACTCACGATAACTCTTAATAGTAATTTCAATTTTGGTTATTTAATTCCAAATTATATAAGGATTTTTGGCGTTAATTCAACTAATGGAGCTTCACAGCTTTATTGGTGGAATCAAACAGCTATTCAGAATGGCGGTGTGATTTGGATAAATCTTACAAATTCTGTACCAAATGAG
>JAMCSQ010000033.1 GCA_023378805.1 Candidatus Parvarchaeota archaeon
GGTATTTTTGATGAAAGTATCCCCGGGCCATTGTCCATTATTTTTATAAGGAATATTGGAGCATTCTTCTTTAATCTCAGCTGCTTGCCATTCATAAGTACTAAAAGCTTGTCGTTGTTTTCTGATATATCAAACGTTACATCATCGAATGAAACGGATAGTTTGCCGGCTCTTATCTGCTTTGACTCACTTTTTCCCTTGAAAAGAACAGTGAACTCATTTTTCCTCACTATCAGCTGTCCTACGTTCTGCTTTTCATCAAGCAGTTGATAATTGTCACTCAATGCCTTTACATCTATATTTATTTCTGGCAAAGTTACCTTTTCCTTATTCTTTTCCTGCATGTGTCCAAGTTCCTCACACGCATCCAGAGAATTATCCACGGCCTCCTTTACGCACGTAAGCAACGCCTTTTGTTTATTATCAAAACCCAAAAGATGCCTGTTCTTTTCAAAGAACTCTGTAACACTTATTGCTCTTTGTCCCTTTGCAAGTTCTTCAGCGATTTCCATTCAAATACACCTCTACTTTCCTTTTATTTATCATTGAAAACACATTATCATGTTTTGCGCCGTTTAAAATCATTTCTATTGCAGACTGTGCAATAGATATATCCTGTATCTGCCCGATAATACTTATAGTTTTCCCATAAACGTTTATGTAACATGAGGTTTCCTTCATTAATCTCTGCTTTATAATTCCTCTTGTACCTATTACTCTCCCTTTCAGCTGCATCGCTCTTTTCTCAGAATTACTGTAATCTCTTAGACTTATTACAACAAGATCATAGTCATCATCTAACAATAGAGATGAAATTGCCGCGTCGAATCCTCTGTTAAAGGCATTTATTACATTTTTAGCCGACAAAACCTCAAGAGCGCTTTTTCCACTGATATAAGCGGTGTTCCCGTCTACTTCGAATGTAACACCGTGCTGTTTTATCTTTTCCAGTAGTTTTTTTTGCCTTACTATTTCTTTTGCCTTTTTCCCATTCATCAATACTTCGTCTTCCATTAAAGCTCCTTTGACATGTACCACTTATATCTGTTATACCCAAGATTTCTGTAATACTCGCGTACTCCTACACCGGATATAACATTTATCTTATTTATTGAATATTCCTCTTTTGTTATCCTTTCAGCTTCAGAAAGCAGTTCTCTGCCAAATCCCCTGTGCTGAAATGCCTTATTATTGCTAGCGTTTATATTTAAATGTTCACCGTAAACATGCAATTCCCTTACGAATGATTCATTTGAATTATCAGGTATCCTTAACCTCAAAAATGCAATGATTGCATTGTTGTTATAATCATCAACACTTAGAAAAACTTCATCTCCATTTACCGACCTGTAATTTTCCCTGTTTAATTTTATTTTCATAGGCTTTGAAATTTTTACGTGACCTATCTCCCTGCTTCTTATATCATTTGCCTTTTTCCCCATTTCAGTTATCTTCATATCAATAAGCTGCCTTAGATTTGTTACTTTTATTCCGTTTTCTATGAACATTGAGGGAATATCCCTTTCAATCCTCATTATTCTAAGCCATTTGGGTGCGTTTATCTCAGCTTCTGCTATTAAATCAACTACTTGATTAACGGGATAAGGTTTATAATTTCCTCTTTTCCACATTTCATATAGGCCGGTTCCGCGGATAACTAATGTAGGGTATATCTTTATGGCATCCGGTTTAAAATCCTCATTTTCGTATATCTGCTTTATTGTTTCCTTGTCTTTGTCTTTGTCTGAAAATGGAAGATTAAGCATTATGTGATAATCAACTTTGTATCCATAATTTTTCAGCCTTCTGCTTGCATCAATGACATCTGCTATTTTATGCCCTCTGTTGTTTCTCAGCAGCACTTCGTCATAAATGCTTTGAACACCCATCTCAATTCTTGTTATGCCGAAATCCAACATCCTCTCTATGTCTTCGTTTGAACATCTTTCCGGCTTTGTCTCTGCAGCAAACGCGACACACCTTATTCTTGCGGTCTCATTAACCCGCTTCTGAGCTTCAATATCACCCTCTATCTTTTCGCCATAAAACTCGTTCATTGACTTGTAAACATTTGTAACATAATCCTTTACATAATCCTTTGGTAAAGTTGTAAATGTTCCACCTATAACTATAATTTCTATTTTCTGGGGGTTATAACCCATAAAAAGGTAATGCTTCAATCTTGCAGTTACCTGTTTGTAAGGATCATAAGCATTCATCAATGCCCTCCTGGCAGCAGGCTCAAAGCCAGTGTAACTCTGCGGTGTATTGAACTTTGTGCCCCCCGGACAGAATATACATGTACCATGCGGGCAATCATATGGCTTTGTCATTATAGCAACTACATTTACTCCTGATAGCACTCTTATGGGCTTTGAAACCATAATGCTCGCGTATTTTTCCCGTTCACCCTGTGAAAAATAACTTAGTATCTCACCGTTCTTTGGTATGTTACCCATGCCTATCTGCCTGCATACTTGTCTTTTTATAGCGAGAAGCTCTTTTCTGTTTTTTACCCTACCTTCCTCTATCTCTTTTTTGAATAGAGGCATAAAACTGGATAAACTTTCCTGTTTATTGTAATAATCCATATGCTTTATAATTTATAAAAGCTGAACATATAAATTATAATATATGAATAAGAAAGCGCAGATGATAACTATATTTTTTTCTTTATTCCTAATACTTGCAATTATAACAATACTTGGAATAGAATCTGTAAACCTTAATACAAATGAAAACGTAAATTCGCTGATACAGGAATATAATCTGCCAAAACTGCAGTATTATTTTTTCCTTTATGCCCTTTCAAATGTTAATTCACTAACAATATCAAATGGCACATACAATATAATTTATTCCACCTTACAAAATGTATACTTAAATGAATTACAAAATGTCAACGTTTCCGCAGTATTATTAAATACATCAAATGTCGTAATACAACTACCACAAAAACCAGAAAACCTTGTAAGTTATGTACCTATAACCTTATTTAATCTCCAAAACCAGGCTACTCCATCACCATTCCAGCAAATGATAAACATAACTTCGGTAGACAACGGCTGGCAGCTTATATCAACAGATAATTTTGGTCAAAATGTAGAGTTTTTCTACAGCAACGGAACGGTAATACCAAGCTGGCTGGAAAATTATACCAGTAGCAGTGCAATATGGTGGCTTAAGTTAGGCAGTATACCTGCAAGTTCATCTTTTACAGTTTATATGGGCTTAGCTTCTAAGTCTGCAAACCTGTTTAACAACACTAACGATGGGGAATCCTCTCAGCTTTCACCAGTACGGGGTGAGTATAACGATATAGCCGATGTAATGAATCAAGGTTTGTTGTACCAGTTCTATCAATTGAACGGTGGAGGCATGCAGTCTCAGACAAGCGTTTATCAAGCACAACTAACTCCAAATTCAGTTTTCTCTTACGGTAGCTTGACAGCGACGGCTGGTCCTACCTTATACCAATCTGGATCATTAGGTAACGAACAGGATGTTGATGGAACTAATCAGCCAAATGTCATAATAGATTATCAGTACGATTATTCAGGAGGAAGCGCCTTTCCAAATCCACCGATAAGTAATCCACAGTATGTAATAATGAAGGCAATAGGTTTTGTAGTAGTTAACTCTCAAACAACAATATACGGTTTAACGGATGATGGAATGGGAATTGGTTATTCTAATAGCGGTGGAGCATTGATACCATGGCTTGGAGGATCATCGACTTCCAATAATCCAAATAATATAATCAATGCGTGGGTAGGGGAAGGCGCAACACAATACGGCGGTACAATTACAACAGACGGCACTTACAGGATAGAAATAGACTACACAAATCAAGGCGGACCAGGTGAAGATGCTGTCTGGTCAAATGCGCCAGTAGATTACTACTCTCCCTCCCAGCCTCCAAATGGAGTAATGCCCTCAGTAGGTTTTGGCAGTGATCTTCCATAGTGAGTGCACTTTATTTGTAGGTCTTTGAAATATTATTAAATTTGAGGCTGTTTTAGATTTCTCCTACTCACTTAAAATAAAACTTGCTGTTTTTTCCCTGTTAAACGGTATTAAATCGTCATAACCTTGTCCCGTCCCTAAAAATAATATAGGTTTTTTAGTAACATATGATATTGAAAGAACTGCTCCTCCTTTCTTGTCAACGTCTGCCTTTGAAAGGATATTTGCGTCTATTCCTATTTCCTTATTAAAAACTTCAGCCTGTTTTACAACGTCATTTCCTGTCAAGGCATCGCCAACGAATATAGTAAGATCCGGTTTGCTCACTCTTTTTACCTTCTTTAATTCCTCAATTAAATTCTTGTTTATGTCGCTTCTTCCCGCAGTATCAATCAATACAACATCTTCTTTTGCGGAAACTGCATGCTTTACTGCATCAAATGCAACCGCTGCAGGATCAGCTCCATAGGTATGCTTTATTATAGGAACGTTCAATCTTTTTGCATGTATCTCAATCTGCTCTATTGATGCTGCACGGAAAGTATCACCTGCCGCAATAACCGGTTTCAAATCATTTAAAAGTAAAAATTTGCACAGCTTTGCTATCGTTGTAGTCTTTCCTGCGCCGTTCACGCCTATTATCAATATTATAAACGGTTTTTTGCTCTTAATATCAGAAATAAATTTTTCTTTATCGTACGCAATTAAAACGCCGGCAATGCTCTCTTTTATTGCATTTTCCAGATATTTTTTATTTCCGAACACTGAAATGCCCTGACCTACCAGTCTGTTTTTCAGTTCCTTTTCTATGCCTTCAAGTACAGACAATGCAACATTATTTTCCAGAAGAACCGACTTTATTTCTGAATAGATCATTTCAACGTCTTCTTCTGTTATTGTATGAGAAAGAATCGATTTCTTTTTTACAGGACTTTTCTGCTGCTTTTCCTCAGTTTTATTTTCTGCCTTTTCAACATCCTTAAGTTTAGAAACTTCCTTTTTTATTTCCTTAATCTCTTCTTTTATTTCCTTTTTGTCTTCCGGCAGTATGTCCTTTTTAAGTTCTAAGTTATCCTGCTGCAATATATTTTCTTCCTTCTTCTCTTCTTCTAGAATTTCCTTTTCTTCTTCTTTTGAAATTTTTTTCTGTATAGAATTTAAGGAATCCTTTATTTTTTTCTTTATGAAGTCAAACATATTATCTTAATGAGTTTTGGTAGCTTTCGTAAAGCTTGTTTGCCTCGTCTTCGAGCTTTGTGCCTCTCTCCTGTAAAACCTGTATTGTCTGCGCTATTGAAGTTATATTTGCGCTTACCTCCTTAAAATCATTCTCCAGCTTTGACTTTAATTCCTTAAATGAAAATGATTTAAAGATGTTGCTGCCTATGCCTACGATTGCATCATTAAGTTCGTTTATCTTTCCTCTTATGAAGATATCCTGCGCATAAGGTAACAAAACATTGCTGTTCTCTTTTAAGGAATTTAATCCATCTAATGCCCTTGCAATATTATCCTGTGTTATCTGTAAGTTATTAAGAACGTTTATGTAATTTTCAAGCTCCCTTCTTATATACTCGATTTCCATCAGCTGATTGCTCAGCTTTTCCTCGTCAATTTCCATTTACTGGCCCTGTTTTACAAGATTCACTGTGACTATCTTCTTATCGTCCTTAGAACACATTACTCTTATCTTTGTTTTAGGATCTTTCATCCCTCTACTGAATATTTCATTGTTGACATCCTGGCTTAATTTGACAGATTCTGCCTTCATGTGCCTTTTTATAAAGACTCTTAAATATTTTGAAGCTGCTGCTGCTCTTTTGTAAGGTGGAACCTTTTCTATTCCCTTGCGCATATTTACCATCAGTATCTTTTGCTCTGCCATGTTATCTACCTACGTTCTTATTCATCCTAGATCTGTCCATCTTCCTTGTGCCATATTTTCTTATCTGCGCAAATACGGGTGGACGGCTAGTCTTTCTAGCATGCTTTATCAATGCTCTTTTTTTATTTGCTGATTTGTTCCTTGACATATTTATTTGCTCTCAAACTTTATCTTATGCTCCTTTTTTGGCTGCGTTATTGCCTGCAGCAATTCCTTTAATCTTTCATCATCGATAACTGATTTAAGTCTACCTGTCAATGCCGACTGAATAAGCATGTTTTCAACTTCTTCTGCTAATTCGGGATGTGCATACCGTAAGTTTCCAAGTCTCTCTCTGGCATCTTTTGTGAGGAACTTTACAAGTACCTCCTGCTTCATCTGCTCCATCTTCTTTCTCTGCTCCAATTCTGATGGATCGTTTTTATTCTGATATTCCATATTTTTTTGCTGTTTCCTTGGCTGCATTGTCTGTGAAGGCTATGCCTTTTGGGGTAAGAACCCTTCCAAAATGATTCTGAACCTTTACTTTTTTAATTAACTCTGCTTTTTCCAGTTCCTGCAGTATATGTCTTATTATCGCACCGCTTGCAGGCTTGAAATGCTTACCGCTGTATCTGTTCTTTTCCTTGTCTCCATAGATGTTTCTTAAGCGGTTTACTCCTATCGGTTTTTTATTAGTATACATCCTTCTCATTATGCTTGCTGCACGAAGATACCACCAGTTATCCTGTGACGGTATTCTATCTTTTGCCGAACCTGTTTTTACAAACATAGCCCAGTCAGGAGAAGGAGTTAACTTTTCTTCCTCAAGCTTCTTTGCGAGTTCATTCACCAATTCTATTTGATTTACGTCGTATCCTCTTATCATATTTTACCTTTCTAACATTTCCACAATTTAAGCATTTATAGGTTAAAAACCCTTGCTTCAACCTTACCCTACAGTTGACCCCTGGTATAAGTAATTTATTACAGCTTCTGCATATTAAAAACTTTTCCTCTTTTGGCAATTTTATCTTTTTAGAAGTTAATATCCGTTTAGCTAGGAATATATACCTCTCTGAAAGGTTATTATTCTCCCTTGAAGCCTTTATCAGGTAATCAAAGTCTCTTTTGAATCTTTTTTCATCGTTTCTATATATCGCCATGCCAGATATTATCACTGATCTTTATTAATAATATAATTGCTCTCAGAGATGGAACTTAAAATAATTACAAAGTTTCAAATTATAGAAATATTTATAAAGGATATATATCTCTTAAAAGTAAAGCGCTGAGGCAGAAGCGCAGAATAAAACCAAGGAGGTTAATATGGCCAAAAAGGACAAAAATAAAGTAGAAGACGACGATGAAATCATCGAAGAAGACGAACTAGATGGATTGGATGACGAAGATTTAGAAGATGACGATTTAGATGATTCAGACGAAAGTGACGAAGAATGAATAAAACAAAATAAAAGTTATTTTTATATTTTTATTTAATTTAATTTTCTGAGGACAAGAACAAGGTTTTCATTTGCAAATTCTTCGGATATTACGCTTTGTTTTTTGTCCCTTCTCACTATTTTTAAATAAAGCTTATCTCCGTTTTTTGCCCTTACTTCTATTGAGTTTTCCATCTTTCTTATGTCAATGTCGTTCTTGGTTCTCACCCCTGGCAGGGAAATCGCATGTATGACCGTGTCTCCGTGCTTTGACACAAGATCCTCTGGTTCTATTATCTCTTTAGCAGAAAATGATTGTTTTGAGCTACTTTCATGGCTCTGCTGGCTCTCCTGCTGTTTATTTGTAAATATAGAGCCATTGAAAACCCCATTTAAAACCTGTGGTATAAGCTCATTTACCATTTTTGTAACGTCTATGTTCAAGCCGCTTATGTTTATGCCCTGCGTCCTCAGAGGTCTGCCGCACTGCGGACAGAAACTCCATTCCTTTTCGACAGGCACTCCACAAAATAAGCATTTTTTCTTCTGCATAGATTCTGTTGTATGCAATCTAATATATAATTTGCTGTAGATTGCAAGAAAAGGTTAAATTATGGAAAAATCTATTAGAATATATGATAAAATCATTGTTTTTGATAGGATTGATAATATTTTTAGTAGGAGGCATATCTTTTTTAGGATTAAGTATACAGGCAATAAGCGGATATATCAATAAAATCCTATCATTTATACCGTTGCAGCAGGAGTACACCTCAATAATCTTCATAGTAATAGGATTGATAGTTATGGGATTAAGCTTCCACTCAAAAATGGGCAAATACTATAAATATTATTGACATGGGATTTGCCGGAACAAGCATAACAAATGAAGATGCAGAAGAGATATTGACTTCGCTGGTAAAGGTTTACTCTGCCATACCTCCGATACTAAAAAGTTACATCCCCTCTTTGGACAGGATATTAACGGTATTGCCAGATG
>JAMCSQ010000034.1 GCA_023378805.1 Candidatus Parvarchaeota archaeon
ACAAGCATAACAAATGAAGATGCAGAAGAGATATTGACTTCGCTGGTAAAGGTTTACTCTGCCATACCTCCGATACTAAAAAGTTACATCCCCTCTTTGGACAGGATATTAACGGTATTGCCAGATGTGGTAAGGAAGTATTCTGTAGAGGATATAATAAAGCTTTTGGACTGGGCCGCAAAGAATGAAATAGTTATTTAAACAAAAGAGTATACTATTATCCAAATACGGGAATATGAAGCATGTATCTATGAAGAAAACAAAAACCGCGTGCATTAAACGCGGGATTAAAACATGCCGATGGAGAAATAATTGGGATATTAGATTCTGAAGATTATATAGATGAAGACCCGGGAAAAAACAATGCATTTAGGAACGGCATTCAAAACCAATAATGAGCAGGAAAGTAAAACACAACGATAGGTTTAAATTCAGATATGTATTCTATTTAAGGATATGATAATTGACGGAAAAGATTCTGTATTGGGTAGACTAGCGACTTTCGCAGCAAAATCGGCACTGGAAGGAGAGAATGTTGATATAGTAAACGCAAAAGACATAGTTATAGTTGGAAATAAAAACGACATACTTAATAAATATCTTGAAAGAAGAAGAATTGGTACAATGTCAAAAGGACCATTCTTTCCAAGAGATACAAAAGGGATAGTTAGAAGAGCTCTTAGAGGCATGATAAGAAACAAGAGGTACCACGGCAGGGAAGCATTCAAAAGGATAAAAGTATATGAATCCATTCCAGAGGAGTTAAAAGATAAGGAAATGATCAATATTGCAAAGGTAAGAATGGACAAGCCTATACACAAAGTTAAAATAGGAGAGCTTGCAAATATACTTAAACAGGTAAAATGAAAAAGAATGCAATGATAGTAGCAAAGAGAAAAACGGCTGTTGCAAATGCCGTAATAAAAGAGGGAAGCGGAAATGTGTACATAAACGGCAAATCATTGCATTCATTTAATGACAAGCTTTTCAGGATGATAGCCTCTGAACCTATTGAATTGTCCGATTCTCTTTACAAAAAATATGATATAACAATAACAATAAGAGGGGGAGGCCAGGTTGCCAGGGCACAAACGGTAAGATCTGCAATCGCAAAAAGCCTCGTAAAAAAAGAGAAGGCACTTAGAAAAAAGTTTCTGGAATACGACAGAACACTGCTTGTAGACGATAAAAGACAAACTGAAGCCCAGAAACCCTACAGAAGTGCAGCAAGGGCACTTAAGCAGACAAGCTACAGATGAACTTAAAGACTTAAATATACCGGCTTTTCTTAAATACCTTTGTATGGATAATCTTTATAATTTTATAAAAAAGCAAAGTAAACTCGAGCTTCTTTCCGAACAGATCGGGAAAGGAAACAAAGAAAAGGCACAGAAAACATTAGTTGAAATGAGTCTTGAACGTGCCTTCTATATGGGTATCCAAAAGAAAAACAATCTTGAAAATGAGATAGACCGTCCTTTAAAGATATACATTGCCGGCCCGTATACGCCGAAGGATGCAAGTGCGCATGATTACGCAAGAATTGCGCATGAAAACACAGTAAGTGCAATAGACTATGGAATAGACGTAGCAGATAAAGGACACCTGCCTTACATACCACATTTAACTCACTTCATACACCTATATGGTAAGAAAATACTTTCATATGAATATTATATAAAAGCAGATAGTGAATGGCTAAAAGACTGCGACGCTATCCTTTATTATCATCATAAGATAGGAGATTCAAAAGGGGCTGATAACGAGCTTAAACTTGCGATAGACAGCGGGAAAACAGTATTTTTCAGCGTATATGACATTCCAAAGTATGTGCCTGCTAAAAAAATAATCATTAACTAGGCAGGGTGACATCCTCTCACTGTTAAAGCATGCAGATTTTCCGCTCACATTTGATAAATAAACATAATACATACTTAGGTTGGCTCAAAAAATGCGGTAATTAAACTGCCTACTAAATAGATTATAGAAAGCATTAAATGCCCAAACTATTTTCGCTTCTTTTTAAATATTGAAAAGATAAAAAGCAGGAATGCAAAAACAATGAAAGCTGTATCTACATACAGATTTATAGGCTGGTAGTAATTGCTCAAGTTATAGTACTGGCCTACACTTACCAGAAAATTAGCCTCGTCTGATATAAGACCAACACCAAAACCAAAAACAAGAGCGGTAATGCACATTGCTGTATTGTTTCTTCTAAGCTGTTCATCGAGCGCGAAAAACACTATTCCGCTGACTATTACGAGTATAATCCCTAAAAATATATGATGAAATTTTATACCATTATAGCCTAGTCCGAGATTTCCTCCAAAATAAACGTAAAGCCTGGCTATAATTATTGCAGAAACTATGCCTAAAAGCAAGTAAATGGATGGTTGTTCTATTATCTTTTTCCCAGAGATTTTGGCCATAAATTTAATATTATTAATATTAACAGGTGCTATTTATAAAGAGTACGGGCCGGTGGTCTAATGGCATGACGTCACGTTCGCATCGTGAAGGCTCCGAGTTCAAATCTCGGCCGGTCCAGATCATAACAACCAGCTTACAGAAAAACCTTCTGATGGTTTCCTTTCCCCCATATTAACTTATTTGTAAAGAAGAGGGAAACCGCTGAAACTATAACTATTGAAAACGTGGATATAATTGAAAAATACGTCCTTCCAAAGGCAAGCATGTACTTGGATATAACGCTAATCATGAATATGTCAAAGGCCACTACTGCTAGTATAAAGGCATTGAACTTTCCGAAACGGTATGCAGAACTAAGAAAACCCTTGTTCCTAAAGTTTATCTTCTCATTTACGATAAAATTTGAAAGTCCGCTTATCTCACCTCCAAAAAGCACCGCTAGGGGATAGAAAAAACCAAGACTTAGGCTTGTATATACCATAAGTAAGTTAACCATGTAGGAAAAAGAAGAAATCAGACTGTAATTTATTGAGGTCTTATTAAAGCTTTTTATTATTGATTCGACCATCTCTGCTAGATTGATCCTTTTATTGTCCTTTCCATACTCTTCTCTTATTATTTCAGTAGTGTGTATACCGTGGGCATTAAGAATGTTTATCGATTCGACAAGGAAAGACTTTCCGTTCAGTTTTGTGTCTTTAAGAAGCAAAGCAGATTCTTTGGTAAATATCCTATTAAAAGAAAAATTATTGTATGAATTACCAAATGACAATAAATTAGAAATCTCCGTTACAAGCATTTCCCTAAAGTTTCTTTTTCCACTTTCAATCATGTTACCGCCATTTAAGTAATCGGTAAACCATGCCCCGTTTTCTGCGGAGTAACTTTCAAATGTAACTATTTTTTCAGCACCGAGATTCAAAGCCGCTGACAAACCAAGCCGGAAGCTTTCCCCAAAAAGCCGTGAATGTGCAAACTTTACGATTATTAAATTTTTCCACCTTTCCTCATCTGTTTCTATTGAATCCAGCAGCACTATAGACTGCTTACTTACTGCTACATTCAGCTTATCTAAAAACTCCCGTCTCTGTGCAGCTTTTTGACTTACAAATGCGGGCAAAAGAAATGCTATGCTCGGACTGTTCATTAATAGATAAACACAGCACTTTGTATTTAAGCTTAATTTTCTACCTTTCAAAGGTAACTTGTTTTAATTTAGGCTAAATATCTGTAAATTTTGCAAGAATCCCGCCGAACGAGTCTAATTGGCTTAATGATTCATCGTTTTCATCAAACAAAACGATCTCACAGCCTAGATTATCAAGTTTTTCAATAATTTCTTTATTATTCAGTATATATTCCTTCGAAATAAGAGCCTGCTGCGGCCTTCTTTTGGCTAATGCCTCAATCAGCTTGTTCTCCCCATAGACATAATGCCCATCATCTCTTGATATCCCTGATAAGTACTCATTGATCAGCTGTCTTTGGATGGAAAGCCTTGCTCTGGTTAGTGCCTCATTTATGCTATCCCTGGATAAAAGCTCCCTCAAACCCGTGTCTGCATATGAAACCGTTTCATAGGTTATGCTTTTATCCTTAAGATAGTTTTTTCTTAAATCCTCATTGTCTAGAGCCTTTCCTGCTACTATGAAAGCGTTGTATCCCTTCGAATATTCTTCAGAAAGCAAGGCCGCGAGTTTTGTGAAAAATTCTTTCCTGCTCTCGTTTTTGAATCTCTTGCCGCTTACTGCTTTTGCAAAGTTCATCTTTCTATTTATCCTGTAGTTTGACATTATATAAAAGAATGCTGTACCTTCCTCATAAACACAGATAAATACCCTGGGGGAAGTTTCCGCAGCCTGTCTTAGAAGCTTGACCTGAAAATGCAGAAGCCTGCTTTTTTTAAGGATGAACCCTGTTCCTCTCTTTATCTGGATTGTATGATACTTATGTAATGGAACATTTTCATCAGATGAGTAGGTTATCCTACCCCCAATATCCAAAGACGTTTCCGTCAATTTTATCTTTTCGATTATTACTGTTAGTTTTATTGTCTTTATCTCCTGCGATTTACCTACAACGACTTTTCTCCTAGAGTAAGCGGTTAACTCATCCCCATTTTCGTATATATATTGTAGGAAAATAAGATCGCTATAAGATTTCACTATTGCCTTTATCAGATTGTTTCTGCTGTCCAACTTTGTAACTTTCATATTATTGAATAAACTGTATATACCAGGCCCAAAAGCATGACTGCAAATGTAAAGACTATAAGGTATATGCCGCCTGGCACAAGGTATTTAATCTTATTTTTGGCTTTTCTTCTTTCAATAAAAACGGCAAATAGTATTAGAATTGCAAGAAGCGAAATAAATATCCCTCCTGTAAAATCAAGTATACTTTCAAAATTTAAGTCGAAAAGTGCTATCGCGAATGGGGCTGCCAGCGATAAAAACATACTGGGCTTTCTTCCGATTCCAAAATCATAAGTAAAGGAATCAGCCAGTACAAGACTAAGCGCTATGTATGGCGTTAAAAGAAGGAATAAAGTAGTTAAAGAAAACAGTATTTCATAGTAAATTGAATGTATTCCGTCGGTAGCAACAATTGACACTGAGTGGCCGAAAGCGCCAACAAATGCGAAGGAGAAAAAAACATAAATAAGAATGGAAATTATATATGAAACAATGATAACGCTTGCAAGCTTGTCCATTCCCCCAAGCTCTTCCTTTACTTCCGGTATTACGGTATAACCTGTAAAAGAGAAAAGGATTATTCCGAATGGCCCAAAAAGATCTGTTATATTATATAAATAAAAGTTTGCATCCTTGACTATTGTAAGAACCGACAAAGCCGCTGCAACTATAAGAGCTATCTTTATAAAAAGCAATGGCGTTTCTGCATCCTCAACCAATTTGTAGCCTTTGTATATTAAGGGGAGGGTAAGCAAAAAGACTAAAAGAACGGAAACTGCATAGGGCAAATGAAAAAGAAACACCATTACCAATGCTATCCCAGTAAGATATGCTATCTGTGCGCCATAGATGGTTAAAACTTGGAATATTAGAATCAAAATTCTTAGTCTTTTGCCTGTGTACTTGCTTATTATTACAGGTAATTGATGCAGTTTTTTAAAATGGCTAGAAAGTTCACCAGTGTACATTGTTATCAATATAGACGCAGATCCTATCAGTACAAGGAGCGCTATTCCCTCAAAAAACCCGCTTTTCTCTATTGCATAGGGCAAAGCAAGTATTCCACCACCCACTATCGTCCCTACAGTAGTGCTTAATGCCGCTAAGTACTTCCTATCCATAAATTTAGTAACATCTTAAGACTAATATATTTGGTGCTAAGCTATTAAATCTATAATTTATTAATACGAGCACTTTAATATTATCTATGCTGCTCTCGTAGTCTAGCGGCCAAGGACGGTGGCCTCTCGAGTCACTGACCCGGGTTCAAATCCCGGCGGGAGCAATAACCATTCACTGTTTTTACAGCCTATAAAATAAAAACAAAAACATTTTTATCTTCAATTGTTGTTATGTTGCTATGTCTGAAATTCCCTTTAAAGGAGAGATACGCAGAGATTACATAACCGGATCAGACGTGGTATTCACATTCTCAAGAGACAAAAGACCAAAGGATTTTAGAAGCGAAGAAATAATGTATAGAAATGCGGAAAACTGTCCTTTTGAATACGGAAATGAAAATCTCAATACAACGATAAAATTTGTTGATAAACCGTGGAAGCTAAGATTAATGTACAATAAATATCCAATTGTAAACGAAGAGTTAACACCCCATGAAAGTTCCGATTTTTTCAAAAAATACATAAACTATGGCCGCTCTTACGTAATAGTAGATACTCCCTACCATTTACAGAAATTTCATGAGATTGAAGAAAGCATGCTGCAAAAATGGTTTAATCTTATAGCTGATGCGGAAAAACTTGCATACTCTGACAAAAAAATAGAGCAGGTTTATACTTTCAGAAACAGCGGAAGCATAAGCGGAGGAAGCTTATATCACCCGCACACACAGGTAATTGGTTTCACTTTTATTCTGCCAATAATAAAACAGGAAATTGAGATCATAAAAAACAACCACGGGAAATGCATACTTGAAGGCGCATTAAAAAAAGAAAAGGAAAGAGTTTTAATGGAAGATAATAATGCTGTTGCATTTGCGCCATATGGCTCAAGATTCAGGGGACATTCAATAATAATGCCAAAAAGGCACATTGATTACGTAGGAAAGCTTGAAGAAAATGAGATAAAAAGCCTGTCCAGGTTCATAAAAACAATACTTGAGAAAAACCAGAAAATATTCGGCAACCACTCCTATAATCTGATTTTCCATGAACTTAAGGACAATAAAGAACTGCATTTCTATGTGGAGATTACCCCAAGATTTTCAAATTTCGGAGCGATGGAGCTTTCCGGTTTATACCTTAATTCATTAAGGCCTGAAGAATATGTTCAAAGATTCAATGAAACTCATTAACCCTTTGAAAGCAAAGAAAGCAATTCCATAAGATCAGTAGTGTTTCCATACAGGGCCACCCCTCCTGTAAAAATTGTTTTGACTGCTGCCTTTGAACTTTTAACATAATCAAAGAAATCCTTTCTGTGTTTTTCTTCCAGATTCTCTTTTATAAGAACTTCAAAGTCACCAACATCATAGGACTTAAACCTGCTTTTATCTATAAGATAACCATAGACCCCCTTATCTTTAGCCTGCATGTCTATTATGTCAGTGATATGATACTCCCCGCCCGCTCCTCTTTTTACCTTATCTGCCTTGTTTCCGCCGTCTTCATTAATAAGATAAATCCCGCCGGCAACAGACAATTCAGTTGAATTATTTTTAACGTATTCCAAGGTAGGCTTCTCTACTATTTTTTCTAGTCTGTATACGTTATCCCCAAGATAACTGCCATAAGCAGCTGATTTTTCGGTGATTTTATCTATGTTGTTTTTCTTCATCGAAACAAATGTATTTCCATTATACCTTGAAAGCATCTCTTCGAGCAGAGAGCTTCCACCCACTATATTCTGCTGCATTACATCTGAAAACATGACGGCGCAAGGCTCATCTCTTATAAAACCGTTTCTATACGCAACATTAAGGCCTACCGCAGTTCCTAAAGGTTTGCTTGTTTTTTTATCCACTGGCTGAAAGTCCAACTCTATTTTTATTTTTCCGTTTTCAATTTCTTTTTTGTATTCGCTTAGATTCCTCGCAACGTTTTCTTTGCTGAAGTAATCAATAACCATATTAAATGTTGGCATCCCTTCTTTGTCATTTCTTGAAACAACTAGAATGTCTCTTATGCCTGCATTTATCATCTGGTATATAATGATTTTTGACATTGGTGTATTACCGATAGGCAACATCGGTTTTGGTATATAGTATGTAGCTGGCCTAGCCCTTGTTCCGCTACCGGAAGCAAGTATAACTCCCTTAGTTATTTTATTTACCATAGCTTAATAGTGATACTACTATATTTAAATAGCTAACTGAAAGAAATTACTTTATTGCTGTCTTTCTCTTTGAGTTATGTACACCGGCAAGAGCTATGAAAACAAGCGGGTAACTTATAATCAATGCAAAAGAAAAGAAATAGGAGATATATGGCAAAAGGCCGATTATCGATATAACTATAAAGAAAAGAACAAATAATCCGAATATATACCACCAATTACCCTGTGTAATACTCCAGCTTCTTTTCATCGCATCAACTGGACTTTTGTCTTCAACAACGGAGGAAACAGGTGAAAGGATCAATTTGAAAGCAAGATAAATTCCTGGTATAACGAGTGCAACAAGACCCAAAGATATTATAACTGAAGTTAAAAAAGTAGTTGCAAGCAACGCAGGATATCTTTTCACTGTCTTATTCAGTATATTATGAAAAGTTTTCTTTTTTCCTGCTACCCTTACAAATACCATCCCGCTTATGAAAGTGCTTGCAAGAAAAATCAGCACTAAATAAATTAAAATATAGTACATGGTAGTTAAATTTATATTTACACTGTTTATGTTCGTAATTTTAATAGAATAAAAGGAATACGCCGCGAAGGCAACGTAAATCGCCGCGTATATAGCTGCAAATACAAAAATCAACGGATCCGTAAAAAGCATAATAAAGCTCTTCTTAAAGACAGCGATTATATCAAATGCCATTTTAATTAGAAGAAATTATGATATAAATAAAGTTATACAACAATAAATAAATCAAATAACTAATAATAACATGGAAGAACTGCTTGTAATGATATATGGTACGCATCCGAAGAGCAAGAAACTTTATGCAGAAGCCGAAAAGATAATAAATTTAATAAGAGAGAAAGGAAGCATAAACAGAGAAGAATTGGCAAACGCACTGAATATAGACATAAATTCACAGAATGGCAAAAAGCATTTCTACAACCTTATCTCTCCTATGTTTAACACCATACTAGTATCAGAGCATAGAGGAAAAACAGTGTATTACAGACTTTCATATGATTTATTTAGGGTCTACATAGACGGGATAAGAAGAAAAGCAAAATATTATCTCGTAAAGAACGCAGACAGTTTAAAGGAGGATGCTGACCAGCAATGAAATATTATTCCGGGAAAGGGGATGAGGGAATAACTGACATAGCAGGAAAGCGAATAGAAAAAGATGATAATTTAATTGAGTTAATAGGCATTTTAGATGAGCTGAACGCCTTCGTAGGATATTCCATATCAAAGATAAATTATGAAGACATAAAAACGGCAATGAGAAAGGTGGAAAGTAAAATATACGCTATAAGCGCATACGCTTCCGGTTATTCAGTGCTTATAAAAAGAGAAAAGGAGGGGATAAACAGAAAAGATGTGGATGAACTTGAGAAGGAGATAGATTCCTTCGCAGGTGAACTCAAAGACATAACAAGATTTTTGTATCCAAACGGAAGTGAAGCTGCATGCATAATAAATATATGCAGAACGATAGCCAGAAAGGCTGAAAGATCTGCAATAAAATGCAAACTGGAAAAAAAGGAAGTGCTTGCTTATCTTAACAGGTTGTCTTCTCTTTTATTTGTTTTATCAAGAGTTGTAAACAAAAGAGACGGATTCAATGAAGAATTCTTTTAAACTTAAGCCACTACGACTCTTGTTTGTATGCCCAATTTCTTGCCCATCTTGAATGCCGCATCTTTTGCGGTTGCAAGATTTGCCCTGTCAACGTGTATCTCAAATATGCGCTTTCCTGCAGAAAGCCTTGCTGCTAGTCCTATCGGCTTCCCAAACGATTTTTGCATACCCGAGGAAAAACGGTCAGCGCCTGCTCCGGTAGCAAGCTTGTGTTCCCTAAGAACCTGGTGTGGATAAGCCACAACAACTATGTGAAAATTCTGATCGGTTATTCTGTCAGTAAGATACTTATTCGCGACTATCCTTGCAGATTCTATGGCATTGTCTCTTAACTGCAATGACTTCTCTGAAAGAAGAAAAACGCTGCTATCGAATTCTCTTTTTGGATTGCCAGAATGGTACTGAGTTATCTTAGGTTTTTGAGCAATTTTTATGTAGCTTTTTGTCTTGTATTTTGATTTCCTAGTGTAAGGCATCTTCAATTCCTTATAGGATCTTCCTGGTCTTAATTTTGTCATATTATTTCTTAGCCTCCTTGTGCTTTGAAAGGTCTATTGTTATCTTACCAGATAATTTTATCGGTTCCTTTATGTTTGGGAGCTTTATCTCAAACTTATCAAGATCAAATGAAAACCTTTTGTCCCTGCCCCCTAACATGCTAAAAAGTATCTGTGGGAACATACTAAACAGTTTACTGTTTCCATTATCGTTCTTTTCCATAGAATTATTATATATTTACAGACATTTATAAACGTTTATACGCAGTAAAGGCTTTTTACGGTAAATAAAAAACTTAAAATTTTACCGGTTCTGTGGTTTTTCTTCCTTACTTTTACCGGAAAAATCAAGATCAATTTTTGCAGAAAGCTTTAAAGGGTACTTTAAACCAGACACGTTTATCTCAAGCTTATCCAGGTTTATTGAAACCTTTCTAGGTCTTGCTTTTTGTTCGTTCACGCTGTCTTTTACGACCTTCGCTATCCCTGTTATTGCGTTATAAATTGCGTTGTCTTCTTTCTTTTCCATATAAGTAAGTTGAATTATTAGAATATATACTTAACAAATACGATTGAGATAATTTTAAATTACTAAAAGAACCGGAATATTACAGGAAATCCGCAGTTTAAAAAACGAAACGTCGGGGATGGGGGTTGAACCCATTAAGGCTTGCGCCAACATGCTTTCCGTTTCTGAATAGCAGGCATGCACCTTACCGTTCGGTCACCCCGACTTATTACAGATTAGAGTAACTAATCTATTTTAAGTTATTGCTATCAATTGATCTTCGATGCTTTAAATGAAAGTTAAAGCAAGCGACAGGCCATGGCTTCGAAATAGCTATCCATATAGAGGGTAACAACATTTTCTCCTTACAGTTTACCTACAAGCACGCTTCAGCTTAATTACAGTTGCTCCCTTCCGGGCCTGGCTGG
>JAMCSQ010000035.1 GCA_023378805.1 Candidatus Parvarchaeota archaeon
GCATTTGTCATTTGCAGACGAATACATAGCCGCTCTGTCAGCTCACCATACAGCTTATATAAACAATTTATCTCAGATAAACTTATAATGTTGCAAAATTTATTAATATCTATCAATTTATTTCTATTTTATAACCGCAAATTTTTTGTCGGGATCTGACTCTCTTATTTGCTTATAAAATCTGCTTTCCAATTAAATCTTCGTTCCTTTACAGCTTAGTAATCTGCGCGCTGCTTCTTTTTATTCCCATTTCCCTGAAAGCTATCTTTAGCTTATAAGCCGGCTTTTTTGCATTCGGAAGACCTTCTACGCTTATTATCTTACCGGTCCTTACATCGACTTTCTTGAAATCCTGAAAATTTATATATCCTATTATTTCTTCTTATTCATCCTTAAAATTGAAGCTATTTTATTTCTGAAGATATAAAACAAGAAGAAAAGGACGAATATTACTGCAACGTAAACCCCTGCTTTTTCAAAGATATTTGCTATTGCTTCCCAATTATTAGAAAGGTAATAACCTGTGTAGACAAGAAAACCTGACCAAATCAAAACGCCTGCTGAAGAATAAGCTATAAACTTTTTTATGTCCATCTTAAAGGCACCACAGATAATGCCTGCTATAGAACGGATTGCAGGCAAAAGCTTTGTGAAGAAAGCAAAATAATCACCATATTTTTTTATCCAATTTATGCCTTTTTCATACTCTAAGTCTTTAAAGCCGAGCTTTTTGGAGTACCTCATAAATATTTCTATTCCGAGAAAATAGCCAAGAAGAAAACCCACTAAGCTGCCGAGTATAGAAGCTATTACTGCATCGCTAAACCCTAGGTAGGGATTGATTTTCCCTATTGCAATTAGAAAGCCGGTAAACGGAAGCACTACCTCGCTAGGTATTGGCAGTATAACCGATTCCAGAAACATCAGTACAAAAATAGCAGAATAGCTATTGCTCTCTAAAAAAGCAAGTATCTGGTCCAAACCAAAAATCATTTTACACCTTCTTTATCAATTCTCTTGGATCCTTTCCGTCAACCTTTAAGCCAAGGCTTAAACATGAACCTAAAACTTCATTTATTAAACCTTGTTCCGTCTTTGCCAATGAATACTGTGAATGGTCCTTTGCTATTTTCTTCACTTTTTCAAATGATATAGAAGCGGAGTCCTTCCTGTCGCCGAAACCTTTTTCCAAACCAGCCTCTTTTATAAGCAGCTGCGAAACGGAGGGCATCAATACATTTAACTCATATTCCTTTGTTGCTTTGTCTATCTCTATTTCTACGGGCACTTTCATCCCCGCAAAATCCTTTGTTTTATCATTAATTTTCTTGACTACCTCTGGTGGTTTCAAACCCAGCATTGTAAGCTGCGGTCCCAAAGGTGGAGCAGGCGTAGCCTTTCCTCCTTCCACTACAATCTTTACTTTAGTTTTCATTTGTTTTCTCCTTCGCTTTTTATTGTAGACACATCTGATATTTTAATATTAACATTTATAGGAACTGCTGACTCTAAAAACATTACTGTTAATTCTTCCTTTTCCTTGTTTACGGCCTTAACAGTTGCTGTCTCTCCCTTGAACGGACCTGAAAGGACTTTTACTACATCCCCTATATTTATGTCTATTTTCTGTTTTTTCTTCTCTATTGTTTTTAATGCTTCGTCTTTTGACAGTTCTTTGTTCATTATTCCACGGATGTGCTTTATGTTGTATATCAAATTTGATACGCTGTCTCTAGAATCCGCTTCCACTATTAAGTAACCTTTCAACGAATACGGCTTTATCACAGAATAGATGCCCTTAACCCTTACAAGCTGCGATTCCAGCCTATCCAAGGCTTGCATCTCTCTTCCTATCGTAACCCTAATTATGAAGAAATGCGATTCTTCATTATTCTCAGTAGCTTCCATATATTTTAAAGAATAGTATTCTAAGAATTTAACAGTATAAAAGCTTTATATACTGCCTTTTCTTCAAGCATCGAATATATCCTGCCATTTATTAAAATCGCCCTCTTTGATAAAATTCCATATTATTAATTTTTATGTCATTAGAGTTACCACTTATTATATATATTCTGAGATAGATCCATTTTTAATAAGTTGAATATCCCCTTTGGGTATATTGATTATTGCATTCAATAATTCATCCAAACTATTTCCTTCTTTGTATGTTTCAGCCCTTTTTAAAAGGAGATATTAACTTGTATTTAAATATTTCAACGCAAATAAAAAGAGTTAAATTTATAGTATTCAAAAGGTAGATATGGGAGAAAAACTAGAAAGTCTAATTAATCCTAGAAACATTGATAAACCCGCAGAAAGAGACATAGAAGTTGAAGGGTTAAAAGAACTTTACGGTAAACCTATTGATTTCCTTGGAGTCAGCCCTTTTTTAATGGATTACGGCCGTTTTCCGAAAAAGACTTATCTGGTTCTGCCGCATTTCAAGGAGAAGTTCAAATTGCAAGAAACCGAGTATTCAAACGATACTGTGATTATAAAGGTCAAAGGAAGCGAAAAAGAAAAAATAGAGCCTATGGATTACATGCATGACAATGGTGATGGTTCATATGCTTTCCCACCATTTGTTACAATAAAAACTTCAAATGGCTATTTGCATATCTGCTCTTCAAGGTTTGAAAACAGTGATTACATAGAAATAAAGAAAAACACGAAAAAGATAAAAGTAGTTCTTGAAAAACGGACTGCATATTTATAAACAAAAAAACATAATAGATAGTATTATTTTGAGGGCTCGTAGCTCAACTAGGTCAGAGCATTCGGCTTTTAACCGAGTGGTTGCGGGTTCAAATCCCGTCGAGCCCATAATTAATAGGGGGTATAGTATATCTCTCTCTTAATTTCACTTCTTACCTAGATGTATAAAAAAGTATATACTTTCAATAATTCATGCCTAAATCATCTAAAATCAATATCTAATCAGAATAAGCTTTATCTATTAGTCTTCTAAGAGTAAAGTAAGAGTTATCTCGAAGTCATCTGCGAGAAAAATCACTAATTAGTGATTCTTGTAAGAAGGGGAAAAGTTCGAGAACTCGAGACGTAATAATGTTTAAAAGGAGGTATTATTTAGTTTATATATGGAATACGAATTCTTAGAAATTGAAAAACTAGATGAAAACACTGGACTTCGACCAGTAATAGATAAAAATTTAAAAAGATACGTTCCAAATCCTTTGTCCAGCTATCAATACTTAACAAGAGCAGACACGTCTATATTAATAAGCACAATCGGCGAATACCTCTTTAAACCAATAAAAGAAAGCGTGGACGAATTATTTAATTCTAGCTCATCTATTAACTGATATGCATAAAAATATTATAATAATCAACACTAGAGTTAAACCGATATACGGTGGAGAAGAATGGACTACACAAAATATAACCGAGGAAATTAATCGATACTATAATGTTACTT
>JAMCSQ010000036.1 GCA_023378805.1 Candidatus Parvarchaeota archaeon
AAGCATTATCTACGAAGGAATGAACAAATATTTTATACTATTCGATAAGACTGACAAAAATGAACTTGACAAGATAAGAAAAGAAGTTATGCCTACTATAATGAACCATCACAAGTTGAAATCAGCAGGTTATACAATACTTACAGATTTCGCGGAGAACCTTTTGGATAAATACTCAGACAAGGAAATAGATGAGAAAATAAACGAAGTGCTTTTGAGATACGGCCCGGTAAAAGACAAACTTTATAGACTTGCATTCACAAGACTTAACGGAACATCATTCAAGATAGATGGGATAATTTCCGAATTGGAAATAAAGGACAACGAAGTTCAAAAACTTACAATAAGTAGCAGAAGCGAATGGGGAGACAGAACATACACAATTGAAAAAGACCTTGAATATGTTGAAATACTAAGAAATGGAGAAAAGGAAAAAATGCTTATAGTAAAACCCGAAATATTCCCCAAATTCGCAAAGCTTATAACTTTCGACATAACCGCTAAAAAAGAAGAAAATGAGGTAAAAGTACAGAATGAAGAAAGGCTTGAAAAGCTCTGTAAAAAGGGAGAGATAAGCAATGAGCTTAAGGAAAAGATGAAAGAAGTAGTGGAAGAGATGAGGAAATTATGACACTTGAGAACTACAATTACATGCGTGAACTCGCAGAAAGAAAGATAAGACTGGATCAAAGAGCCGAGTTAGAAGGCAGAAAAATAACAATAAGAGACAATGTAATAAACCATTCTGACGGATCAGCTTATGTTGAATTAGGTGGTACAAAAGTAATAGCTGGCGTGAAAGTACTAAATGGAACGCCTTTCCAGGATAGACCTAATGAAGGAGCGTTAGTAGTAAATTTTGAAGCATCGGAACTTGCATCTAATTATAATGATGACAGGATAAACTATTCAATAGAAGTCGGAAGAGTTACTGACAGAGGAATACGGGAATCAAACTTAATTGACCTTACTAAATTAGTGATAGAAGAAGGGAAAACAGTCTCCTTTGTTTATGTAGATATAGTCTGCCTTAATAACGAAGGCAATTTATTTGATGCAGGTAATATAGCAGCTTTAAGAGCGTTATTAAATGCTAAATACAAAGTAGCTGGCAAAGAAGAAACACTTACACTGCCATTAGATCAGTCCAAATTGGCAATCAGCCATACATTTGCAAAGATAAACGGAACTATAGTCTTTGATCCCACGGCGGAAGAAGAAAAAGCTGCCGACGCAAGATTTACCATAGGGATAAGTGAAAAGATAAATTCCCTGCAAAAGGGCGGAGAAGGATTTTTCACACCTGAAGAAATAGATTTCTGTGCCGGAAAGGCCATTGAATTAAGAGAAGAAAGATTTAAAACATTAATGGAGAATATAAATAATTGATATGGAAGAATACAATAAGTTTGAAAAGGCCAGATTAGTTGGTGCAAGGGCCTTGCAACTATCAATGGGCGCACCTCCTCTTATAAAAATAAACAAAAAAGAGGATACATACATAGAAGTTGCAAAAAGGGAACTGGAAAAAGACGTTCTACCAATAACTGTAAAAAGAAATAAAAATAAGTAAGCCTATTCTATAATCTATATATTAAGTCAACCCTATAAATAATAGTAAATGGCATTTGAAGATTTATCAGATAGATTGAAAGAAGGCATAAAGAAGCTTCTTAATTCCACCGGGAATGAAAAGATAGAAGAGGTACTGACAGACATACAGGCAGCTTTAACAGAAGGAGATGTAGATAAACACACGATAGAAAAGCTGATGAAAAAGATCAAAGATGATATTAGATCAGATAAAGGCAAAGGCTTAGTAACCCGGGAAAAAGTAATAGATGTCATATATAAAAATCTAGTGGAGATAGTAGGAAACGAAGAAACAAAGATCAATATAGACAGCGTGCCATTTAAGATACTGCTTGTAGGTTTATTTGGTTCTGGTAAAACGACTACTGCTGCGAAACTTGCAAATTACTACAAAAAAAGAGGTTACAGAGTTTTACTTTTAGGATTGGATACATTCAGACCTGCAGCTTATCAGCAATTGGAACAGCTTTCAAAACAGATAAACGTAAAGATAATGGGTGGGGGTAATGATCCAATAAAAGCAATAAAAGGCGCAATGGGCTCTTTTAAGAACTTTGATATTGTAATTGCAGACAGCGCAGGCAGGGACATACTGGATAACGAGCTTGTGAAAGAGATAAAGGCAGTCAAGGAAATGCTTAAACCAAACAATATAACATTAGTCATTCCTGCAGATTTGGGCCAGAATGCTTCTATACAAGTAAAGGGCTTCCATGAGTTATTGGACATAAACAACATAATACTTACAAAAACTGATGGTACTGCCAATGGCGGTGGAGCGTTAACTGCTGCTTATATAAGCGGCGCAAAAGTCACTTTTATAGGGACCGGAGAAAAAATAAATGATTTCGAAGATTTTGATCCAAAGAAATTTGTTTCCAAACTGCTTGGATTAGAAGGCCTGGAATCCCTTTTGGAAAAGGTAAAGGAAGAAAATATACAAGTAAACGAAGAAAGCGCAAAACGCGTAATTAAGGGAGAATTCAACCTAATGGATGTTTATGAACAATATTCTTCAGCTAAAAAGCTAGGCTCTCCACAGAAAATAGCAGAGATGATGCCAGGTGTTCCCTCCTCTGGAAGGACAAAGGAATTACTTGAAAAACAAGAAGAAAACATTGTAAAATTCATAACATTGATGGACTCTATGACAAAAGAAGAGCTAGAAAATCCTAAAGTTCTTGATGCAGCAAGGATAAGGAGAATAGCTAAAGGAAGCGGTACTTCTGAAGATATAGTTAGAGAACTTTTGGAACAATACAGAAAAATGAAAACCGTTATGAAAATGTCAAATAACAGGCAATTTTCAGGCCTGCTTAGGAGGTTTGGTATAAAAGTATGAAATGCAGCGTCTGTGGAAAAGAAATAGAAACAACTTTTTTGGGTAAAATAAAAGGAAATTATCGAAAAAAAGATGGGAAGCTACGTGTAATATGTAATGATTGCTTCAAAAAAGGGCTATAAAAACAAAGATAAATATAATAAGCCAAGAAAGACAATATATTTAATGGAATACAAAAGTCCTTCATTGGCAGTTGATGGAGTAATCATAAAAGACAATCAAATTCTTCTGATAAAGAGAAAAAACGATCCATACAAAGACAAATGGGCTATACCTGGCGGATTCGTTGAATACGGAGAAAAAACAGAAGATGCAGTTTTACGTGAAATAAAGGAAGAAACAGGTTTGGAAGCAAGAATAAGCGGTCTCGTAGGTGTTTATTCTGACCCTAAAAGGGACCCTAGAAAGCATGTAGTATCCATAACTTACCTGTTAAAAGACGTTTCTGGCATAGCAAAAGGAGGAGATGATGCTAGAGAAGCAAAGTGGTGGGATGTAAGTAAATTACCTGAACTTGCTTTTGACCATCATTATATAATAAGTGACGCACTTAAAATTTATTATAATAAAAAATAAAACCTTTTAATGTATACTAGTTATATCTTTTGTTAAAGGGCCCGTAGCTCAACTTGGACAGAGCGGCAGACTTCTAATCTGATGGTTGGGGGTTCAAATCCCTTCGGGCCCAGATTTAATCTGGAGTATAGTATATCTCTTCCTTAATTTCACCCCTTCCAACATGTATAAAAAAGCATATACTTTCAATAATTATGCCCAAATCATCTAAAATAAATATCTAACCAGAATAAGCTTTATCTATTAGTCTTCTGAGAGTAAAGTAAGAATTATCTCGGATTCATCTGCAAGAAAACTCACTAATTAGTGATACGTTAAAAAGAGGAAAAAGCTCGAGAACCCGAGGTCTTTAAGCAGGTTGATAATGCACGATAATTAGTTAAACTATTAATATTACAATTTATTAAATAATCCTATTAAAGGTATAAAATAGTATTTTTCTTATTGGAAGGATAAAATGCTAAAAAAGCTTGGAAGTGTGTATAATTCGGAAGACTTCATAAGAGAATATATAAATTCTCAGTCACGAGATCCGCGTCATTTATATCTTGATAAACCTGCGATGCATAAAGCGATACCTAATTTAAATGGAAAGGCCGTTCTTGCAATCGGATGCGGTGATGGTATTGAACTAAATTATCTAAAAAAGAAAGGTGCTGACAAAGTGGTTGGGATAGATTCATCGAAGTATATGGTAGCAAGATCCAAATTGAATGCGCCTTGGGCGGAGATACATAAAATGTCAGCGAGCAATTTAGATTTTAAAGTTGAAAGCTTCGATTTCGTGTACTCTGATCTAGCTATTCATTACGTCCGTGATATCGGGAAGGTATTTTCAGAGGTATATAAAATCTTGAAGAAAGATGGGATATTTTTGTTCTCTACTACACACCCAATTGAAGACACACTTGAAGAAGTAAAACTAAGCAAACACAGAAAGTTAAAGATATTGGGGTATAGAAAAATAGATGGAAAGATAAATAAGGTGTATGGAGACTACTTTACTCCGAGGCAAATCAAAAATAGATGGTGGAAGAAAAACGAAGTAGTAATCTACTACACTCCCTTGCCAGATATAATCAATGAGGCAATTCGCGCTGGATTTAGAATCCAGCAGGTATTAGAGCCAAAGCCTGTAGACACGATGAAGAGAGCATACCCTAATCTTTACAAAAGAATGAGCAAAATACCATTCATAATTATATTTAAGCTTAAAAAATAAACATCTTTATCCTTATTGGAATCATTAGGCGACAACTTAGCCAAGTAAGGAAATCCTATGGCCCATAAAAGAGCATTAACGTCTTATCCATAGATTATCCCGCTCTTCCAAAGCTTTCCAAAGTAAATCTCATAAGTATATTTTTATCTTATGTAATCAAAATTAATCAATATTCATATAACTTCATTTAAGATCCTTTGAAAAGAAAAATCAAACTAGTAAAATTATTATAATAACCCAAAATGCCACAAAATATGAAATTTTCCATTTTTATAATTTAACAGCTAAATTTAAGTATTTATTTTAATGCCAATTTTCTTCCAAAGACATAGACTATTAATGCAGCTGCCATTGAAACTATAAATGCGTAGACATACGAATAAAAAGGACTAAAAAAATACAAAATTCCCATGAGTAAATTTCCAGTGAATAAACCTATGCTTCTTGAAGAAGATAAGTAACCGAAGCTCTTTGCGCTCTTTTCCTTTGCAGAAGTAAAGGATATTATAGTCGGTTCAAATGTTTCTATAGCGCCGACCGCAAATCCCAAAACAAGCACTCCAAAATATGCTACTAGTATATTTAAGCTGAAAATGTAAAAAATGCCTATTAATAATGAGCCTATACCTGCAAGTGCATATCCTAGAAGAGAAAGAGAGCTTACTATTCTCATTTTACTTACCCTGCTTCCAAGATAATAACCAGCAAACGCAGATATTAGAAGGAATATAAGGTAAGAAAAAACACCAAAAATATCATTTGAGCTCTGAGCGATTGTAAGTATTGGATAACCCAAGCTATAGTAACTGAAGCCAAATAATGAAGTTGCAATAAGAACACCGAACATCGTGTTCTTATTTATAGCCAGTTTTCTGGCGTTTGCCTTCTTTTTTAAAGCAGTATTTATCTTTTCATTTACTTTTGATTTTACTATAAAAAGCGTTGATATGATCAAAGGAATGATCGTTATTAAAAATAATATGCTGTATGCTACACCAAAATAAAGTAGTATTATAAGATAAACTATCCCCACTGCTCCGCCCCCTAAGTCTAGGGCATGTAAAACGCCAAAGGCTTTTTTCCTATGTTTTTCATCTGAAGATAGAGCAACCAATGCTCTTCTTGCAGGGCTTCTAGAATCCCTGGCCCACCATCCAAAAAGGAAAAGCAAAGGGGATAAAAGAAGACTAGACGCTATACCTAAAAATGACAGTATGGGTATCAAGGAATTCCCTATTATTGCAACTTTCTTCTTGCTGTACCTATCTGCAAGTACCCCTCCAAGATATGCAAATATTGCTCCTATGCCATATTGCAAAGCGTAGATTATGCCTAAATAATAAGCAGGGGCCTTCAGGAAAAGAACAAGAAAAATAGGGAATAGAGCTATTACTGTTTGATATCCTGCATCTGCAAAGAAAGCCGACAGGGAGAGGTAAAGCACATTTTTGTTTACAAACCATTTTTCCATTTTTATTCAACAATATTGCTGACCTCTAAGTCTTTATTTGCTTTTAATATATTATCCCAGGTAGAAGTAACTATCCTTAATAATGCCTCTTCAGTATTGTATGCAATATGTGGTGTCAGTATAACATTTTCAAAGTTCCGCAATAAACTTCTCTCCAATACAGCTTTAAGCACATCATAGTTTTCCTTTTTTCTTATTATTTCCATTTCCCTGCCAGAAAACTCCTCTCCTTCAATTACATCAAGTGCTACTCCACCTATTCTTTTTGAGTCCAATGCTTCTATAACTGCATCAGTGTCTAAGATAGCACCTCTTGCAGTATTTATTAGAACTGCATCCTTTCCCATAAATTTTATATTTTCTCTATTTATAAGATGGAAAGTTCCTTCGTTTAACGGAACATGTATTGTAACTACATCTGAATTCCTCAGTAAATCTTCAAGCTCTGCCTTTTTAGCACCAAGCACTTCAAGGTACTCACTTTTATTTCTATTATAATATAACATGTTCATTTCAAATGACTTCGCTATCCTTCCTACATTATTTCCTATATTGCCTGCTCCTATTATGCCTATAGTCTTGCCGTAAAGCTCTTTTCCTCTGGAAAATTTTACACCATTGTTGTTTGAAAAGTTTATCTTTCTAAATAAAGAAAGCATCAGAAAAAAGGTAAACTCTGCGACGGTTTGGCTTCCGTAATCAGGCACATTACATACTTTTATCCCCCTTTCCTTACAAGCCTTTAAATCAATGTGATCAAAACCCGTAGAACGGGTAAATACAAACCTTAGCTTGGCAAATCTAGAGATCACATCGCTTGAAACCTTTGAATTTATAAAGATAGAAAGCATATCTGTATCAAAATCTTTATCCTGTAGTTTATTTACATCTTCTTTGTATATTTCAACCGTTAAATCCTTGTTATTTGATGCAAATTTTGATATTATAGGGTATTCAAAATCACTTACGTCAGTAAATATTATCTTCATAGATAATTTATATTATTTTAATATTAAAAAGTCGCTATAAATCAACTTATAAGCGATTCCCTGTGGAAAATCGCCAGGCTTACATAGAAAAGGACGAAATCAAACACTGCTAAGAAAAGAATAAGATAAAGCATAAAAGAAACAGATAAAGATGCTAAACCTAAAAGCGAAGCAAATGGCAAAACCAATAAAGGTAGAACTAAAAGAGAAGTAAGCTGCTGTGCTTCTTTTACGCCCTTAACATGCGAGGATATCAAAACCACTATTGATATTGGCGCAAGGGCAAGAAAAGGCACTGCTGCAAGCATAAGCAGCCATGGCAAAGTGGGAAGGATAAAAAGATGGAACTGCTGAAAAGACAGATAGTTCACAATAGAGCCATAAAGAACGAACGCTATAACTGCCATTATAACTGCTGGTAAAAAAGAAGCGAAGATTTTGCCAAGTAAAAGTTCTGTCTTGCTTAAGGGCGTTGAAAGCAGCGACTCGGCGGTTTTCCTTTCTTTTTCTCCAGCGAAACTGTCTGCTGCTATAACTGCTGAAGTTATTATAGGCATTGTCATTGTTATTGGCCCTAAGATATTTATAGAAAAGTAATCCATGAAAGCTATGCTTTTAAAAGCTGGCAAAGCTGCGCTTATGTTAGGTATTTTTATCGCCGCTGCAATGCTCGGTGCTTCATGAACTGCTATATACAACGATAAAACTGGGAGAATGATAGCGAATGCTAGAGGTATTCCAAACATGGGCCCGAATATCAGTATACTACTGAAGGTTTCCTTTATGTCCTTCCATGTAACCTGGTATACTTTGTTTAATTTCATAATTAACCGCCCTTTGAAATCCTCTCTACTAATGGTTCTATGTAGTCTATCCCAAGTACAAAGACCTTGTTCTTTATCAACTTGCTTATCAAAATATTTACATCCTTATAGCTGTTTATGTAAAATTTTGAGCTGCTCACTTCTTTGCTTTTCATCGATTCAAATTTAAAGCCTGTCTTCTTAAGTATGGAAACGGCTACAGGCCTTGCAAATCTTATTAGTATACTAGAAGACTTCATAATTTCATTATATATATTGTAGGTTGTAGTATCTTCTACAATTCTGCCTTCTTTCATTATAATCAGCCTTGAATTAAATCTTGAAACCTCATCTAATTTCTGTGTTACAAAAAGTATTGTTTTTTTCTTTTTTCCGTAATCCAGTATAAAATTCCTTATCCATTCTGAAGAACTAGCATCCAAAAAGGCAGTTGGCTCATCCAGCAGCAGAACATCAGGATCGTTAAGCATTGCCCTGCAGAATGCTATCTTTTGCTTGGTCCCCCTGCTAAGCTCAACGACTTTTCTATCAAAAAATTTAAGGGCACCCATCTCTTTTAATATCCTCTTACTTTTTTCGTATATCTCACTGTCATTAAGTTTATAAAGATTACCAAAAAATCTAAGGTTTTGCTTTACAGTCAAAAAGTCATAAAGTGCATAATTATCTGAAAGAAGCGCCATTCTATTCCTAATTTCATCATCAAAATAGGGCTTTTTACCAAACACTAAAACAGAACCCCTACTTGGCTTATAAAGACCTATTACACACCTTAGAAATGTGCTTTTCCCAGCGCCGTTTGGGCCAAGGATTATATTGACGCCTTCCTTTGAAGTAAAAGATATGCCATCTAATGCAACCGCCTTTCCGAAATTCTTATAAAGATTCTTCGCTGAAATAGCATTTTCCATTCTATAAAAACTGCAAAAGCTCATCCAAATTTATTATATTTGCATCGGCCATGCTAGATTTATTTCCTTCTCTGGATATAAAGACAGTAAACGCCCCGATCTTCTTTCCAGGTATAATATCATTTTCACTATCTCCAACTACCATACCCTCTCTAGGATTTACATTGATTCTTTTGAAAGCTTCTAGAAAAATATCCGGTTCTGGCTTTCCATTTTGAACATCATCAGAACTGACAACTGAGTCTACTATATTAGTCAACCCAGAAAATTCTAAAACTTTACCGAGAAGGTCTCTTGACATACCCGTAGAAATAGCAAATTTTATGCCTTTACTTCTTATCTCGTCTATAACTTTAATGGTTTCAGGATAAAGGAGATTACTGCCTTTATTTACAAACTTTATAAAATTTGACTTTCTTTTTTCTTTTATCCTGTTTAGATCCTCAGTACTGCTTTCTTTTTTATATCTGCGAATTATATCTTTAGAAGATATGCCTTTTGTATTTTTGTAAAGCTCTCCGTAATCTACACTTACACCTTCTGACTTAAAAGCTTCTTTCCACGCTTCTGCAAGCAACTTTGCAGTATCTATCAAAGTCCCATCTAAATCGGAAGCTATCCCTTTTATCATATTTATTATAAAATTTCATACTTAAAATAGTAACCGTATAAATGGAAATATATTTTCAGATTAAAAAAGATTTAAATATAAAAAGAAATTTATAAGAAATGAGGTAAATTAAAGCATAAGCTTATTCTCTATTATAAATGGCAATAAATTTATTTAATCCTGTATACGATGGAGTTTATATCACACTGCTTTTATCTTATTTATTGGGAGTAGTGCATGGCATAACGCCGGATGAGCATACTTGGCCGATCACGTTTTCATATGCTGTTGGCAGTGGCAGCACAAAGAAAGGCGCAGAGGTAGGGGCTGTATTCTCAGCAGGATTTACCCTGCAAAGAGCATTGATGTCGGAACTAATATTCTTTGTGTTTGCATTTGGTTTATACACCTTTAAGGATTTTATTTCATCTCCACTTTTTTTCGGTATAGTATATTCAATAGTTGGAGCAGTAATGTACATCGCAGGGCATTATGTAAAATACGGAAGTTTTTACCCACATATAGAGGTAAATGAATGGATAAGCAACGGATTAAAGAAAAAATTTAGGCATAAAGACACAGACTTTTATAAAAAAGACGTAAAGGTATGGATGGCTTTTGTACATGGATTAATAGCAGGGTTTGGATTTGGTGCTTTTGCATTGATAATTTACTTTGTTTTTGTACCTAATATGCCAAATGCATATGTTGCCTTCCTTCCCGGATTGATGTTCGGATTGGGGACAATGACTATGCAGTTTACTTTCGGAGCTTTATTTGGAACTTGGATAAGAAAAATAAAAAAAATAAGTATGAAAGGGCTGCAGTTTATTGCAAGGTACATATCTTCAAGCGTGTTACTTTACGGTGGTTTAGCATTCGTCGTAGCAGGAATAAGCATAATAATATTCCCTCAAATCCTTACATTTGGAGTTATAACCCCCTTACAAATACATAACCTGCATGATTTAGGTATAGGTTTCTTTATAGTAATCTTTGTAGTAGTTATAATCGGCTTTGTTTCATATAGGAATGCAATGAAAATAGCGCTAGAGAAATATTCAAACTCGTAGGTATCTTTTTAGTTTTTTAATTGCCAATCCTCTGTGGCTTATAAGATTCTTTTCGTATATAGACATTTCAGCAAATGTCTTATCCTTCCCGTCGAGCATAAAAACATAATCCCAGCTTTTATTTGAATTATTGCTAGAACTGACTATTTTACCCTTCACTTTTCCTGTAAATACCTTAATTTTTCCTTTTCTATCAACATAACACAGGGTACATACTGCAAATGCCCCATATTTCTTAAATTTCTCTGCAATCTCATAAATTCCTTTGCTGCCTACCGATAAAAGAAACCATTTTATAAGTGGCCCCGGCAGCTTGTAATCAAACGCCTCTAAGTATAAAGAAACGTCATCTACTACTAAACTTTTAGACTTAACCTTCTTCATAGCTGCCAATGCCTTATGTTTTGCTATCTCTAAAGGATCCAAAGACTGTATTTCTTCCAGATCTAATGACGACTGTTTTAATCCAGGAATTAGGGCCTTTGCTTCAAGAAACTTGCCTTCATTGCTTGTTACGTAAAATATTTCCATGTTTTTCATTTATAATATCAACAAGCGTTTTAGCGTTGTGAATCCTCCCATGAATGAATTCATGGGCTTCCAGCTCCTATCGGAAGTCTAAGCTTTCTCATAACGTATAGTTCCTGCTTCTTTGGATCATGGCTCGTAGACCTTGCTCTGATATTCATATTAGCAAGT
>JAMCSQ010000037.1:0-13890 GCA_023378805.1 Candidatus Parvarchaeota archaeon
TATGTTGTTGTACAGTCTGGCGATGAGGATGAATTTGTAAGAGTCTTAACTAAATAGGTATAAGTAGGGATACTTGATCCACTGATAGTATTTTGAAAAGAGATAGAAGAAGTTATGGAATTGTCTTCTGTGCCATCATAAGTCACATACCAAGTATAGCCGGAAGGAAGGCGGCTTTCTTCAAAAGTTGATAATAGAACTGACGGAGGGGTTACTCTTTCATAATAGGTTACGTTAAATATTTCTGAGGAATTGGAATGAGCTGTGAATTTATATAAGCCAGCTTTAAGTGTTCCCAAGTAAGTTGCCTTCCCTTTTCTAAGAGGTACTACTTCTGTTCCATTGACATATATGGAAACATAATAGTCGTTTGTAGGCGCAATTACTGTGAAATTCGATTGAGTATTACTTGCTACTGAGTTATTTGCGTTGATTACTCCATTTAGGTATGATATTAATGGAGGGTGGAGGGTTACAATACCTAAAATCTCTGTTTCGCAGGTTCCGCCTGCGGAGTATTTTATTCCGTCTATGGAAACAGTGCTTCCAGAAGTGTTGCCTATAATAACTGTGTTAATCTCTGCATTTATAATTGTTAAATCTTCTGAAAATGAATTTATACCTGCAGTATAATTTCCTATACGTGATAAGGAAGAAGGGTTGCTTTGGACAGTGTTGCTTGCAAATACGTTATAAATAAGCCCAGGGCTTCCTTCTGAAACTGTTATTTTAAAAGTGTTTTGTTTAGAGTTAGTGCTTATATTCGTTACATTAGCATTGCATGCTACTGGCGAGCCGCTTCCTCCAGCTATTAAACCAGATGGTAAAATTGCAAAATGGAATACTGAGCTTGTTATTACTACTCCTATAACAAAAAAGGCAATTAGCAGTATAATAACTATAAAATAATCAACTGCACTTGTACCGTTTATTTTGTTACTATGCATATATAAATAAGATTCCTCCCTAGAAAATCAGGTTTTGATATTCCTATCTCTTGTGGTAAAGACGAAAAGTAAGAAAATAATGATTGAGCACATTGTCCTATACCACTAGCGGCAAAGGTAGCCTCAGAAAGTTTTTCAGTGTAAAGAAGGGAATTTGGAGCCACATCATTTTTACACACCACGTTGTTGGAGCATTCCGCTGATCCAAATCCTGCAAGCGTTGCACCAACTACTAGTCCAGGATTTGATGGTGAAAGAAGCTTCGCGCCTACGCCAGATAAAATTGCTCTTGAGCACTCATACTCTATACCGGCGCTAGGATAGTTGTTAAGAAATGTTGCAGGTTCACATTCACTTGGCAGGCTTATTGAGCTTGGAGGGAATCTTGTACCAACAAGCGAATTTAAGTATACCATATATACCTGAGCTTTATTTATCGATTTGCTACTGTTCGGAAGCACAAACCCGCTACTACTTGAATTGCTCACGTTTTTATAACTGAATATGACGTTGTCACCGGGCTTTAAATAATCTGCGTATGATTCATTTATTATAGATGTGCTTTTTACAGGTTCAGTCAAAACACACGAAGAAGGAGATTCGTATGAATTTGTCGTGCTATCATATCCTACAGTGCAGTTATTCCCGTTGCAGAAATTAGTGTAAAGGTCTGTACATGAAGCAGTATTACCACTAATATTTGAACATGTGTCTAAAGTAGTATTAAAGGAGCAACCCTGCGATGTTTCACATAAGTAACTAGATAGGTTCATTGCAGCTGTCGGCGGTTTAGTCCCATTCAGAGGTATATATCTTATTGCGTTATATCCTTGCGTAAATGGCTGATAACCTGGTTGGCTCTTGCAGTTGAAATAGTTTAATGAAAGCGCATCGCATAAACTTGGGTCACTTAAATCACACGAATATCCATTTAGATTTGAATTTGTTAATGGATCAGAGCAGGATTGAACAGCAGTATGATTAAGACAGCTTACTTCTGTTGTATAAGCATTGGTTCCAAGGTAATTTGTAAGGTTATTTATGGTTATATTTCGGTTTATATTAACATCAACAACAGAGCACATCGCAGGAGAATTTGTAAGTACGGTTAGCCCTTGATTTGCGCCATACTGGTTCCAGCAACTAGTTAGGTCATTAGCTACTGTTGAAAATACTTGCGAAGGCTGAGAGCCTGGTCCGTATCCTGCAGTTGCGGTCGTACATCCAAAAAGGGGTGGTGATATACCAAGCGTTTTAAGCGTGCTACTTAGGCAGAACAACTTTGACACACATAGTCCATTGTAATAAAAATTGGTAAATTCAGAGCTTACATAACAGATACTGCTGTTTGAAAGATTCACTCCAACCAATAGAAGATAACCTGCTATAGCAACTATGACTATTATGAATATTACTGCCAAAACTATGAATATAAAGCTCTCTCCAGGTGTCTCTGCCATTAATTAAGTAGTGTTTTCATTCAATAAATTAATATCCAATTCATTTTTAATGTAATTTAATTATTGATTTGGTATGCATATAAATACCCTGCTTTGACTGTATATCATGTAGTTGCTTAACTTTCCACATAGGGGCACATAATAGTTGCAGCCGCTGTTTTCATTTATTACGTTTAAAGATGGGTTGCCGTTGCTAAGAGAACTTATAGTTTCCCTGCTTTGATTTGCTGTTTCGTTTGAATAAGTGCATACTGATAAATCATTGATTATAGGTTGTTGGTACTGTGCGGTGTATCTACATTGGTCAATGAAGCTTATCTCACAGTTTTTTATTCCATTTGAAGGATATCCAAAATAGGTTATAGTATAGCTGGAATTTGAGAGTTTATCTGCTGGCTTTATATATGTCGCATTGCCATCACTTCCGTTCGTTATAAAGACAACTTGCAATGGATATCTGCCATTATAATTGCTGTCAATATAACTTATTATTGCGGAATAGTTTATATTCTTGCTTTGACTTATCAAAGATCCTTTATAACAGTTGAATATTTGATCTATATTTTTTGCCGAAATAATCTGTGAACCTATACCTGCGTTTCCACCAGAAAACAAGCTGAAACATGATGATGCTTGAGTATAAAATGAGGAGGCAAAACTAGCTGTTGATTTTTCATTAATGTTTGCAGTCTGAAGACAGTCTTTTTGGACCTGTGCCGATTGTGTGGGATTTATAAGTACGTTCGAAAAGCCGAAGAAAGACGTTACGCTTGTAAATGGCGACAAAAAACTGTTTACAATTTTATACTGTGTAAACGCAGTAAAGCAGTTGATCCCAAAGCTTAGCGTGCCAAAAGACATTATTATAGAAAAAGAAACAACTGTTAGTATTATCCCAGCTATTATAACAAATATAACAAACACTATCGTAAGGAGTATTCCTTCTTCCATTTAGGAACCTCCACCGAGAAGATTTCCAAAATAAGAAAATGGAGAGCTGCTGTGAGAGCTGGCGTAAAAGAGAATTACTATTAATCCTATGACTGCAAGGGCGGTTACTATAACTAGTATTATCCAGATAAGACGCCATTCTACACTTCCTTTTTTATTCATATCATTGGCCTATACATGCTGGACAATAAGGTCCATCTCCTGATATACACGCCGTAACGTTTATTGCGCAATTTTGTATATCTGTAGCGTTGTTTGCAACTATAGTGCTTTCAGAGCAGCTGAACAGATCAGCAGTATTTGTGGGAGAAATGGTACTACACGAATTGGTTATGTTAGCAGGAGGACTTGTTATGCAGTTCTGTACTGCTGATTCGCTTCCCTGGCCGTTTGTCCAAAGTTGATAGTAACACCAATGTCTTATGCAGGTCTGCTGTGCGGTAGCCGCATTATAACATGCATTCTCATCATAACATCTGAATAATGAAGTGCCCTCCATTCTGTTTGCATACCCATATTCTGCGCTGGTAAACTGGTTTTGCAGCAGAGCGGTTGAAGAATCACAGCCTATAGGAAAAATTGATGAATAATTATTGTAGAAAAGGAAAAACATTGTAAGAGCTATGATTATTCCGACAAGCACTTCAAAGAAAAGAAATTGTTCAACATCCATTTGATTCTTAGCCAGTATTAATTTAAATCATTTTTATCAAAGGTGAGCGGGAAAACCCATGCTCTTTAGAGGTGGGATGAAAGCGAACTGAAAGAACGGAAAACTATAAAGGGAGGGAAGGCGTATCAACAGCATCAATAATGAAGTCTATCCTGAAAAAGAATAGACCGATGCTTAAGATAAAAGGTTGTTGACTAAACGTAAAATCTTAAAAAGGTTAGTCGAAATATCAATCAAATATTTCTCAAAAAGAAGTTACCCTCGGACGGAGGGGAAGTCAAGCCCGTCGAGAATCCGACCTATACACTGCAGGAAACTGCATGCAAGTCGTGTCTGTGAAGCAGGAACCGGAAGCCCATGAATTCATTCAGGGGGGATGTCACAAAAGATTAACATAGAAAAAAATCCACAATGTTCTACAAAAGATAAAGTAGTTTTAACAAATATTTTATTTACCTTTTTTATTGTCTACCATTATTACTTCAAACCACTTGTTCTTTCCGTCTTCTATTATGAAATAAGATCCGATGACCTTCATGTTTTTGTACACTTTTAAAGCTCTGTTCCTTGCTATGCCCTCCTTGCTTATCGATAGTTTATAGTATAATCCGCTTTTACTCGGTCTTCTTGCATGGTTTGCTCTTGGTCTCCTAAAATCTCCTTTGCTTACTCTGACTCTTACGATTATGTATCCTTGTTTTGCCTTATACCCTATCGTCTTGGCCTTTGCAAGTTTTGTCGGCCTTTCTATTCTTTGCAGTATAGGTTGATTTCTTACCTCCTGCAAGATTTCCTTTTTTCTTTCATCGTTCTTGTACAATGCCATTTCATTTGCATGTATGTATTTATATGATCCCATAAGGGATAAATTAAAATCTGTAAGTATAAATATCTAACTCTATCTTCAATTGATTATGCTCCCACTAGATGCTATCACAGGAGAAGAGGAAATATTCTTAGGTGTATAATATATAAAGCCGTTTCCGGTGAACGAACTTCCAAGCGACACAGCGGTTAAATTGCATTCGCTGTACTCCAAAGCAGGAATATACGTTTTTGAACACACAAAATTTGTATAGTTAGTACCAGATATTACTATGGATATGCCGTCTATATTCACATTTTCATTTAATAGATTCTGGAATTCTATGTAGAAGAGGGATTTTGACGAAATATACCCTTGTTGTACTATTCTGAAGCCAGGAAATCCCGAATAGCTAGACTGGGTTGTGCCCCCCGTCAAGCTGGGAAAAAAAGTAAATATTATATAAAATATTGATCCTATTACTATTATCGCTAAGCTGTAGATTGCGATCATTTCAAGAGATTGCTGACCTTTCATATCCTTTTTTATGAATTTTTAAAATATAAGTATACTTTTATAAACAGAGGAAAGAGCATTTAAAAATTGTTAAATCAAAGTTACATATTAGTATATAAAACCATAGACCTGTAGGATAAAAGGGCGGCAAAAGCCTTGGGTGGGTTTCGAACCCACAACCTCCTGCTTACGAAGCAGATGCTCTGCCATTGAGCTACCAAGGCATAATATTAAGAATTGGCCCGTATAATAAAAGTATTTAATGCACTATAAAACTATTATTTATTATTAAATAGTAAAGTATAATAATATTTAACTTTATATAGATTCCTTTTAAATAGGACAAAAATCAGAGTAGGATCTCACCCAATGTAGACAAGCAGCCAAAGAATGGTATTTACAACCCAAGAAAGATATAAATAAGGGTGTATTAGTGTATCATTTAGGGGATAAGATTTTGGAGGCTACAAAATTAACGTTTAAACGTTTCGAATCCGACTTCCTTTTTGCTTATTTCTTTTTTATAGTTTTCATTGCTTACAACGTGGTTCATTACAGAAAAGGCACTGCTGCAGTAAAAACATTTTACTGTTTTAACTGAGGAGGTTTTCCGGTATTTGCCGCATTTTGGGCACTTCACAACCCTATAAACTGTCATATCTTAATTATTTGTCTAGATATGTTTATAATGTCTTTGGCTGCAATGCTTTTTTTAGATGACAAAACCATAGGTATGCCTTGCCTTAACGCATTGTAAACTCCGTGGTCTTCTCTAATCTTCCAGATGTTGTTTATCTTTGTTATGTCTTTTATTTCGTTCTCAGTCATCTGTTCTTTTATCCGGTTGTTTACCTTGTTTACAACAAGCCCAATTATTTTTATTCCTGCTTCGTCCAATTCTTCCTTTAGTTTTTTTGCCTCTATTATTGAAGTTATATCCGGATTTGAGATTATTAGGCTGTTTGCTTCCTTTATAAGTTTTATAAAATCTATGTCATAAGAGGGTTTTGAGTCTATTATTATAAAATCGTATTTGTCTCTTAGCTGCTCTAAATATATATTTATGTTTATAAGCTTGTGTACCGAATTGTCCCGATCACTTTTTATGACTCTTGAAGGTAGAAGATGGAAATTTGTATTATCTCCCGTGTATATTGCTTCTTCTATCTTGGTTTTTTTATTTAATACATCTTCTAGCGAATATTTAAAGCCTACAAAGCCATAGTAAATCGCAACGTGTGGAGTTTCAAGGTTCGCGTCTATAAGTAGCGTTTTTTTGTTTAAGTTTGAGATTGCAGTAGCGATATTTACGGCTGTAGTCGTTTTTCCGACACCTCCTTTAGGGCTCATGACCACTATAATTTTGGCTAGCATATTAATAATAAAAGGTAGACTAATTAATATTTATGGATTCGTATAAAACCTGTGCAATATGTGGTAGAAAGGCAGTTTTTTACTCTGCGTATTTGAAACAAGAACTCTGCAAGAAACATTTTGAGAGAATGCTGATAAAAAGAGTAAGATCAAACATGAACTTGCATAAAATAAAAGAGTCAAGTTTTATTTTTGGAGATGAAAATAACTGTGGAAAGGAGTTCTTAAAATTCATGTTTAAGGACATGGATAGCAGTAGCGGAGAAAAGCTCTATTCGTATACTTTGGAGGACTTTGCTGTCTGTGTAATGGAGTTTTTCCTTTTTCATAATCCTCCTGATAAAAAAATAGAGCAAAAGAATGGGTTTAGTCCACTGTTTAACGTGTCAGAACATGAGATAATAAGCTTTTTCAAGTTAAAGAAAAAAGACATAGAGCATATAACCAGGAATGGAAAGGATGAATATGTGCTTAAATTTTTAACAGAGATAGAAGAAAGAAGACCCGGTGGTATGATCTCTCTTGTGAAGGCAGGAATAAAGCTAGGAATTATTTAAGTCTGTAATATTTCTTGTTGACAGTGTTTCCCCAGCTGAAATTTCCTAGTTCATTCTTTGTTTCTACTGTGACCTTACTCTCCTTTAATGCAAGGTAAAGGTAATGATACACTAACCTGCTTGAAATTTTTCTTCCCCCTTTTTTTATTTCCTTAAATATTTCGTAGCCTGTTTTTCCTCCATTAGACAGTGTAGCAAGGATCTCTTCCATCAATTCTTTATCTATTTTTCTTACCATTTTTTAACTACACTGGGGCAGGGATTCATTTACGGAAAGGCATATATAATTTAATATCTCATTGTAAGCAGTTTCATTGTCTGTAAATCCTCCTACTTTATAGTATTTTCCGTTGAATACAATTAAAGGCACTTTGTTAACAGCTATTTGGTTGAAAAGTAATACAGCAGAATCAGGTATGTTATTAGTTATATTATTATTATAAGCTGATATGTTGAATTTCCATGCGCAGAAATAGCCACTGTAAAAAGTGTTGTTTGACCAGAGGCCAAAAAGAGAAGTCACGTTTTGAAATGAATTAACCGTAGAAGCGCAGGTTCTGCAGTTATCTGCATAGTAAATAACAAATGACGGCATGTTTGGTGAGCAGAGCCCGGACATATTTAAATCAGCTTTGTGGAAGGAGTATAATCTATTTAGAGAGTAGTTCTGATAAAAAAAGAATATTGACAGCATTACCAATACAAGTATTATGGCTAAGTAAAGGTAGTATCTTGTTTTAGTTAGCATAGAATGATAGGTTTAAATTTTTCATTTCGCTGGAATTGCAGCTGTTTCTTTTGTTGACTATACATATGTTCGTGTAATTTCCTAGGCTCCTATACAGATAATTATAGCTGTTTGATGAAAAGTAATTTGGATCAACAACTAAATTGAATATTTTGGAATAACTGCATGAACTTGCATTTATTAACCTATAAACCTGAAATTCGAAAGGGCTGTATACCCCCGTTTCATTTCCGTAATCCAGCATATTGCCGTTTCCATTGAGAACTATATTTACAGTCATCTGTTTCATATCTAATATGGTATTTATCATATCACTAATGTTTGTGCTTTCATTGAAAAGCTTTAAATCATATTTTAATGGATCAGTAATTGAGTAATTTTGAAGACCTGAATTTACTATCTCTGCATAATAGCTATCTGCCTGGGAATAAGAAAGATTAAACAATTGTTCTATCTGTGCAGGAGTCATGCTTTCATTTATAACTTGGTAAAGCTGTTTTTCTGCGACACTGCAATTAGTATAATTTTCCACGCTGCACATAGAAATAAGTGTAATGTCTTTTAGTATACTGTTGTATTCCTTTTGGAGTATGGTAGAATTCAAAGGTAAATACGGAAAGAAAGGTTCCATTTCATAGTCGCAACCGAATATAATCGAATTATTCGTCAGTCCTCCATAAAAATAGTACAGGTCTTTGTCTGATAGTCTGCTTAAATTTATATTGTAAGTAGAAAGAAAATTCTGGAGTTTTATGCTATTAGTTATGTTTTGTTGATTTATTACCGCTGGTTTAAATGGATAAACGTAAAGTATTGCAGTAAATGCAGCGAGCAATACTATCGTTACTAATAATACTTTAATGGTTGCATCATTTTCCATCATTCATTTTTTCATTTATATTTTTTGCACTCTCTTCCGGGGAATAATTTATTCTGGTTATACCAAGTGCTTCTATTGGATCAGTTTCTCCCATAATCACTTCTATTTCGAAGTGGTCTGCGCCGGATTGCTTTATGTCAAATGTTATCTCTTTAGTAAGTTTTTTCATGATTTTTATGAGTAGATTGGCTATATCAAAAGCTATTACGCTGTCCAATTCCTCTATGGCCATGTGTTTTGTAGTTGTTATTCTGAGCAGTTCATTCTTTTTTGGAGAAAACGGCACATATGCTTTTATGTTCTCTGTTTTGTAAACTTCTCTGTTTCCTATATAGTTCAGGCTTTCACATATATGGCATTTCTGTGCGGTTTGCAAGGGTATTGGAAGAATTACCAGATCCCAGTAATCATGTCCATTTACATACCTGCTTACAGAGATATTTTTTCCTATTTCATAAGCCTTAAGTTCATTAAGCCTTTCGCTTATAATAAGGAGCAGTTTTTCGATGTCATCGGCAGAATAGCCCGAAAAACTTGAAGAATGTTTGTCATTCTCTACGATCAGTTCTTCATACCCATGGGCATTTGACCGTTTGAAGAACTTTCCGTCAAGCTGGTATCTGGAGGGTTGTATTCTGTCCTTCATTTCGTATACTCTTATATATCCCTTTTTGAATTCTATAGACTTTATTGAACTTTCTGGCGGAAGGCATTCCCTACAACCGGTTTTTTCATTGCTTATCAGATCAAAAGCAAAATCTACCGGGTCAAGTCTAAATTCTTCCATTTTATCCTTCAATTTTTCCTATTATCTTTGCATATGCCGGCCTTGTAACCAGCAAACCTATCAAAGAAGCGAGTATTGTGGTAAGCGCAAATCCGGCAAACAGGCTTGCAGTTGAAAATAATAGCGGGAACATTATTGCTGCAAATGAAAAGAATGAGACGAATATTATAAAGAATGCTCTGCTTATCCTCTTCTTTGTGACTGCATATTCAAGCTGCGAAGATCCTCTTCTCATCTCATCTGTTATTATTATCTGGTCATCAACGGATATTCCTATACTAGCGATTATACCGGCCATACTTGGTATATCCAAGGTCCAGTGTATAGCTGCTGCTACACCTATTACTATAAATATTTCTGTAATGCTTGTAAGAAGTATCAATGAAGAAATCTTATAATCTCTATACCTTAAGAATATGACTATACTTACCAGCAAAAATGCTATTAGCAATAGAATGTATATCTGGTTTATGAACTGGCTACCTGCCGTCGGCGAAACAGAGCTTATTGATATTATCTTTAATGGAACTGGAAGGCTGCCTGACTGCATCACGGCCTGAAGAGTTTTCATGTCAGTTGCTGCCTGTTGCTGGTCAACCCCCCCTCCTTCTATCGTTATTGCACCATTAAAGTTAGTAAGTATATTTTCAGAGATCAAAAGAGGCTGTCCTTGCTGTACTCCATTTAAGTACAGATGTATCCTTCTGTTGAAATATCCTGGGCTTGTAGTAGAAGGCTTAAGGGATTTCACTGCTAATTCAAAGTTCTTTGCTGCACCTGAAGCAAGTTGTATTCCAAACTGAAATTGGTAGCCATTAGATGCACTAGGAGTTTGATAAACTCCGAATGGGCAGCCTGAAGAAAGGCATACGTCCAATATGCTTTCGCTTGAATTGCTACTGTTGAATACTGTAAAGTTTCCTATAGTGGCGTAGAATTTACCTTGATTTTGAATCAACGACAAAGCCTGACTTTCTCCTATATTAGGCATGCTGACCATTATGAATGACTTTCCTGAAAGGGCCTGTACGGTATTAACAGTCGTACCGCTTATTCCATATACATCAAGCCTTTTCGAAAGAGTCGTTTCCAGTTTAGATAGTATAGAAGTATTATAGTTTGTAGAATTTGGTACTACTTCTATCTGCGTTCCACCTATTATGTCCAGTCCGTAATTTAAGTGGGTGTATGGAATGTTCTGCGTTTGTATGGTTGATGAATTAAAGACGGTACCAGGCTCTACAAATATCTTTGTTGTATTACTTTCGAATAAATATGGAAATATCTCTTTCTCATAAGTAATACTCAAAGAAGTGTTCACTATTGCAGATTTGTTTAGCTGGCTGTAAAACTGCTGTACATTGTGCACAGGCACACCGTCTACAGCCGTTATTACTGATCCAGTCTGCAGGCCTATAACGCCTCTTGAACTTAAATTTCCTATATAAGAGTTAACTGGCATGTAAACAACCTGCGCTCCGTTTACGTTTGTAATGTTTGGTTGTATAGCTAAGAAAGATACAACTACCAAAACAATCATCAGTATTATCCTCCAATCATAAAATATCGATTTTGCCATATTATACTTTAGCCGGCTGCTTTTCTACCTCCTTGTATTTTAATCCATACAGCTGCGTAGAACCATTTAATATCCATACTGTAAAGTCATCGAATATTACACCTATTATAAGGATTATAGCTATCTCATGCAATGTTGAATTTGTTGTTCCTAGGAAAAGTATAAGAAATGTTACCAAAGCAGCTCCATCCATTGTAAGCGATGTTTTTATTGTTTTTGTTAAACGGTAGCGCATACTTGCTTCTTCTCTTTTTAGTATGTTTGTAGCTAAGATTATGTTTCTGTCAGCCGAATAACCCATTATCATGAGAATTCCGGCTATAGAAGCAGTTGAAAAGCTGAACCCAATTATGTCAAGAACTCCTATTATGTTTATTATATCACTTATTATACTTATCACGTTTGAAAACGCTTGCCATACGCTTCTGAAGTAGAACAAGGAAACGGCTGCTACAAGAATGAAAGCTATCCCTAAAAGAATGAAAGAACTGTAAAGAGAGCTTTGAGCTAGAGTTGCACTTACATAATCTACGCTTGAATCTTTGCCATTTACAGGTATTTTAAGTATTGTTGACAGACTACTCTCCAACAGCGTAGTATTCACATTCTTTCCAACAGTTATTGAATAACCTGTTATAGTATTAGTAAACGGGGCCTTTACAACGCTTACTGTAACTGTCTGCTTTAAATCTGTACCCAGTGAGCTTGCAATCAATGTCGGAGAAATGCTTTGATTCGTGCTTATTATTATGTTGGTTCCTCCCGCTAGTGATATTCCTTCATTGACAAGTTCTCCATGGACATGGTAATAATAACCTATAAAAGAAGCAAAGAATATGACGAATATTATGGGTATAAATATCATTTTTCTGTAGTTTTTCAGGTAATACTCAACTACATTGTCTATAGTTTTGCTTACCTTGTTTCGTATGCCCATAAAGAATCCATAACATCTGATTTTATTAATTCTTAATGTATTTGGGCTTTTAAAGGCTTTTTGTCCTTATCTCTTGAAATAATACCTTTCGTACAGCGCCTTTACCTTTGCATTATCATTCAAATTATAATAGAGTTCAGACATGGCTCTTTTTAGAGGATTTTTCCAGGCATTCTTTCTCATTGACATATTATAATTCATAAGAAACTCTTTATCTTCATTGTCAGTGCAGTAATCCCAAATATCATCTTTTAGCATGTAAATCTTGTATAAGTCTATTTTTTCATCTTTATAGTTTCTATTCCTTTCTTGAATTATTCTTCTACCAATGTTCTTTGCTACTCTGTATCTTTCATTTTCTGTTAAGTGAGCCGCATTCAAAGAAAGTGAAAATCTTATTTCATCTAAATTATTTAGTATTTTATTTGAGTCTAGGGCATTGTAAGCTCTTTCAATCGTGTTTATCTTTTTTATTATGTTCTTTTTTCTATGATGCAGTAATTCATCTGCCTTTATGGTTTCTATCTCGACTATCTCGCATATTCTTTTTCCATTGTCATTGTAAAGCAGAATAAGGTCTGCGTTCCATTTGTCCGTTTTTAGTTTTCCCTTGTCTTTTTCGTTAAGCGAATGATTCATCTTTTTTCTGTATATCTGCAGTGGATATTCGGCATCCGCATAATCTATCTCCCTTCTTTTTTCTATGTAAGAAAAAGTGGAAACCTGCATAAGTTTATGCAGAATAGATGGATTATTATCTATTGTATTCTCTATTAATAATTCCTCAAGTCTTCTTTCCCCCACATTTAAGTTAGACAGGAAATAGTATAAATATTCTCTGCTTTTAATCTAACTATGAAAGGGCAGTTTTCATTTGAGTTCATAATAGACGTTTCATTCGTTTTGATTTTGATAGCCTTTATAGCGGTTTTCTTTACTCACATTTCAGCTGGCAATCCTACTGTTTCTAACATGAACGGAATATGCTATGAACTAGCGGATTCGATAAATTCAATGGCTACCTCCAATAACTTGCAGACAATTCAGTATCTTCCTCTGCTTACATTTACTAAATTTGAAAACTACACAATAAACGTATCTAATGGAATAATAATAATCTATGAAAGTTCTCTTTATGGAGGTAAGTTGCTAGCAGGGCAGGATTTAACTTCATGCGGTGCAAATACTATGCTTACTGAAAATGAGTCTTTTGGGTTGTCAAACCTTGCATTATACACAAATTCTAGTTATACGGCAGTAGCATATGAATATGCAAATTACTCAGATAATCTACCGAATTACATATTTGTAGGAGGCTTTACAGGGAAAGTTAATTTATCTTTAGATTATCCAAATGGCACTGCAGTTACTTTACTACAGCAGAATTCACCATTTACATACTTCGCAAATACAAAGTTAGTAGCATTGCCTAGTGGTATTTACAATTATGTAGCAGAAAGCGTTAGCAATCCAAAAATCTACGTTGATTTGCCTTTTTCGATAGGTTAATTATATAAAATAATGTTTAAATATCATCATTTTGTATTATCATAATGGCAAAAGGACAGTCAGCATTAGAATACATGATGACTTATGGTTGGGCAATACTGATCATAGTTATCGTAGCTGTAATCCTGTACTCTATGGGTATTTTCAACCCTAGAGCAAGTGTAACC
>JAMCSQ010000037.1:14463-18162 GCA_023378805.1 Candidatus Parvarchaeota archaeon
AGCAAGCTTCTTGCAAGATTATTATTTAACTTGTTAAGGTAAGTTTCTGTTTTCTTTAATATTTTCTCATAGTTTCCATTTGAAAGTTTAAAGCTACTTTTTGCATTTACCAAGTTTCTTTTTTCTATGTCTATTATGTTTGAGTTAGAAAAATGTTCAGAAAAGGAGTTTATTGCCGTTTTAATATCGCTTTTGTACAAAAAACAAGAAATTGCCAGAAATCCCGCAAGTGCTTCTACACAATCCGTTGACTTTGAAATCGCATACCGGGTGGCTTCCGATTCCGGGAAAAAATTTACTTTATAGTTGCTGTTATTAACGTAAAGCAGTCTTTGGAAATAATCTCTTACGTTTTTGTTTTTATCTTTTATTTCATGAAAATGGCCAAATTCATGTTGTATTATGAATCTGCACCCCTCTCTTAATTCACTTAATTCCTCTTTTTCTTCTATAAAGTAAATTATGCGCTTAGTTTCATAAGATAACCATATCTGGTTGTACCCTAAGGAATATGCCATGCTTTTAATATAATATGGGAGTATATCCTTAGAGAACTCAATATTTTCAGTTATTCCAAGTTTTTGTGATAAGAATGATTTGTATTTTTCATCATCTTTAAGTATTTTGTTTAACTTGCTATTTTTCATCTATTTTCTAGATTTTAAATGATATAAAAACGTTTATCTCCCCCTTCAATAAAATATAAAACAAGTATATAATAAATTGAGTTCTAAATAATTCTTTATGAAAGGAGAAGTAATCTACAGTTATTTTTATGATTTCTCGGATGAGATAGAACTTAAGAATGTTAAGAATTATTTCAGAGGAGCAGAGGAGTTTTCGTTCTATGAGTATGGAAAGGCAGTACCAGAAGGGTTAAACCCGTTTGAACTTCCAATAGTGGTAAATGCAGGCAAAAAAGAGGTAAAGTTCGACAATACGATGTTATTAGTCAATATTCAGTGCGTAATATACTCAGTTGGAGCTATGGCAGTAAGAGTACGTTCTCCTTTCGAAAATATTAATATATCTTTGCTGGAAAAGATTACCTTTGACAAAAGGTTTGAAAATAGGTTTAAGGAACTGGCAGAGGATGCAAAGGCAAGGGTGGAAAAAACACTTTCTAAGCACATGCAAATAAAAGAAAAAAGGATATTTGAAATGTATAGATCATACTTTTTAGAGCAGTGCGCTGACAGTTTTGTAGATAAAAATAAGGAGTTTATAGCTGGTATACTGCTAGACGAACAGAATTACAAAGAGCTATCAAAAGAATATATAGCAAATACCATAAAAAGGAGTTTGTCGTATTACAGCTGCGATTCAGCAATAGTGGACTGGGATGCGATGTTTCTGATCTCAAACACAAGCAATTACGAGAATGAAATAATGGTAGTGGATACCGCAAACATACAGCTTTTGGAATACAGAGTATACCAAAATGAAGTGAATAAGATGATAGATACTGTAAATAATCGTTTTCTGAAAATGAACAGGAATCCTTTCTATATAATATTCACAAGAAGGAGTATGATAAAGTTAAGCAAGGAAATAAGTGATTTCTACGCCGAATATAAGGACCTTATTGATGGGATAAACCAAATAATCATGAGTTTTGGAGAATGGTATCTTGCTAGGCTTTATTCTCTTCTTTCAGATGCATTTCGTCTTACCGATCTAGCAAAAAGATTAGAATCTACATTCGATATGCTTGTAAACATACGTAGCTTTATACAAAGTCACGTGTCAGAGGATACAAGCTCATTTTTGGAGTGGGTAATTATACTTCTTTTCGTAATTGAAATAATCCTTATTATAATACCATTCTATAAATAAAGTAGTTTTACCGTCTTTATAAAAAAGAAAAGCTTAATACAGTGTACACTTCTTAAATAATTAATGCTTAATCAGAGCAGAATTGATTTTAAAGGGGTGGTGTTTGATTTTGATAACACCTTAGTGAACACGAAGAAAACCGTCTCAGAAGCATATGATAAGGTATTTTCTGAAATGGCAGAAACGTTCAATGTAGCCAGAGAGAAACTTATTTCTGAAGCAGATGCTTTCCAGAAGGAAAAAATAAGAGAATTAGCAGAATCAAAGGCATCATATAATCATGCAGACTGGATACCATTGATAGCTGAAAAAGAATCTATAAAATTAAATGAAAAAGAAAAGGAGTATTACACGAATTTATTTTATTCTTATATCATAGAGAACCAGAAATTCTCAAGCAAAACGGAAGAATTACTAAAAGAATTGAAAGGAGAAGGCAAAAAATTGGCTCTTTTAAGTGAAAGAGACTCAATAAGTGGTTTAAAGGCCAAGAGGATAAATAAAGTTCCTTTTCATAAATATTTCGATGTTGTAGTAATAGCTGGAGAAACAATACCTTTTTCAAAAGCAAGAGACGGGCCTAAATCATTTATAGAGACTGCAAAGCTTTTGGAATTAAATACTAAGGACATAATAATGGTTGGAGACAGGCAAGACTTGGATATACAAAATGCAAAAGAATCAGGAATGAAAGCAGTTTTATTTACGGGTTATGAAAAATCTCAGGAAAAAGGAAATTATGAGCCTGACTTAATAATAAGTGATATCTCAGAATTTAGTAAGGTACTGTAAGAAGAATAAATAGTGGAATTTATTTCGTACTCCTGTTTAGTGCATTAAAATTTGGCGTACTATCAACTGATAAAAATATGTACTATAATTCTATTATAATCCTTCCGTCTTTTTCTCTGCTGTTGTTTTCCTTAAACGCTTCTTTCGTTTCCTGAAAATTGAATTTTTTCCAGACTTTTACCTTTAGGTCTTTTGATTTATTTACTGCCTCAGAAATTTGTTTAACAGAGCCACCTGTTGCTCCTAGTATACTAAGCTGCTTGGAGTATAGCTGCGAAATATCTATTTTAGCGTTACTTCCCGTTTCTGTTCCAAATGCCACCATCCTGCCATTCTTACTTAAAAGTGAATAGCCTAAATCCAAGAATTTTTGCCCAATTGATTCTATAACTACATCCGTCATATGCGAATTAGTTATCTTTCTTATTTCTTCTAGCGCATTTTCATATCCAATTACATAATCTGCGCCGAAATCCTTAACCCAACCTTGCTTGAAATTGCAATTGTATTTGCGCCCAGCATTTTGGCAAATTGAAGTGCAAATACGCCTGTGTTACCGGATGCGCCGATTACAACAATGAATTCGTTTTTTTTGGGCTTTTGTTCTTTCCAAAGCGTTGTAAGAGGTAAGTGCAGCTACAGGCAAACTGGCAGCTAATCCAAAATTTACTGAATCAGGTAGCTTGAATGCATTCTTTTCATCAATGGCAATGTACTCTGCCAATCCACCGTTTGATCCTATACTGTTCAAAATAGGTGGGATCCTGTATAATTTAAGCTTTTAATCCGGATTAACCCTACATTTCTTGCCTTTTCCTTTGCATATGACTTAAGATGTCCTAATTCCGATCCACAACCCACTATGTATTTTTATTCGGAAATTTTCGCTCTAAAATAGATGATGCGTTTATCAAAGTACCCATAGATTTATATTTTTTCAGTCTACCGACATCAAAAAATCTATATCACGGCTTTTATGATAGTTTTTAAACCTTTTCAAGTCAGTCTCGTTTTATTACTTCTATACTTAAATTAAGATCTTGGTGGAGCATGTTTCGTGCATCTTTTACA
>JAMCSQ010000038.1 GCA_023378805.1 Candidatus Parvarchaeota archaeon
TAATAAAAATACTTACAGACTTAAGCGTTTCCTTCGAAAAGTCAAAACTTCTAGAATACATGGATTTCAATCCAAAAAGCTTTGTTTTCAAACAGGAGAAAGAAAATTCGAACGGAAGCGTGATTTACAATACTCTAGCTGCTTATGATCTAGAAAAAGATAAATTCTATATGCTTAAAGAGTTATTTAGTTCAGGTCCGCTAGACAATGAACAAAAAATACAAAACCTAGAAAGTCAAAAGGCACTCATAATGCATGAAGAAGTGCACAGAGCGGTAATAAAATCAGGATTTTTGGATAAATACAAAAATGATTCCGTAATAAGCTCTACTTTTTACCTGGATAAAGACCACGGCCTGCCATTTGTTTTAGCGGCTCTTAAATTTAATGGGGAAATCTCAAATTACTCCTATCTTAATGATGAGCTTGTTGATTTTCCAGGCGCTTTTAATTCTTTGAGCCAGCTTATTCAGTATCTGCAGGCTCAAACTCCTGCCAATATAAAAGAAAGTCTATACCTTTTGGATTTAACAAAGTTAAAAGAGCCGGCAGAGTATATAGCAGCAAAGCTATGTTATGCAGGATTAAAGTTTAGGGATGGCACAATGTTTGCAATTAATAGTAAAGAAGTGCTTGTTTACTTTAAGAAGGCATTTTACACTGCAGATTTAAATAACTCTAAAAATGATATCTCTATAAACTACAAAAAATTGGATTGCCATAAATTGCGCATTATAAAAAAATTGAGACGGGTTTAAAAACGTATTTAAAAGCGAGAAAAGTTTAATATATACACGGAGTATAGTAATTATGGTAGAAGAAAAAAAGTTTCATTCTGTTTTATCTTCAACTGCCGTTAAATTATCCGTATACTCTTCTTTCTTAGACTTCGGTTTGGCGATATCTGTATTTTTCTTGCAGAGGAAATTACTCCCATTTGCAATGACCTCTTTTCTCTTAAACTTATTTGATACAGCAATAGCATATCTAACATTTGCAATAATCGGCCTTTTCTTAGCAGCTATGGCCTTAAAATTTAGAGAGAGAATTATAACAATAACGCCGCATGCTTACAAAGCACAAAACATCAACGTAAGAAAGGTAAAGGTTTCGTTGCCTAAAGAAAACTTCAATGAAAATAGGGCTAAGACCGCTATTCTAAAAGTGAAACCTGAAGCTGCAAACCAGCAGATACAGAGGGTAGTAACCAAAAACAAGCAGGATTTTATAAAGTTCAATGGCGTATGGTACAAGGTAGCAAAGGACAAATTTGATAAAGTAGCCAGACCAGATTATTAATTTTAAATAGATAGTAATTTAACTTTTAATAAATTAATAATTAAATGAAAGGGCAGGGGCTTCCAATTTCAACTTTGATTATAATAATATTCGGCCTGCTTATCTTATTTTTAGTGGTAATATTTGTTATTTTGCCTATCTCAAAGACTACGAGCTCAGTAAAACCTCCCGCTTCTAATGTAAGCGCATTTGAGTTTGAATGTAGTACAGATTGCAGTCTGGCAAATAGCCCGAATCCAGCCAGCACTTCCTTTTGCACGGCAACAATGCCAGGGTACTCTTCTTTGCATTGCTATAGCCAAATACCAGGCACAACTAGCTATTTTTATGACAGCGGTAGCTGTGTTTACACCGATACATACGGTAAAAGTATAACCGCGGGCAGCAGTGACTGCTGAGTTTGGTTTTAAAAAGAAATTTTAAATTGTCCAAGAAAACTATAAATTGTAAGGGGTTAAAACAATTATATGTTTACAGGTTTTAACTTAAGGTTTTCTTTGAGCAAGAAAAATAAAACAGGTTTATTACAGGAGGCATGCGGTTTAATTTAATATGGTCTCTGCTACATGGCTGGAAGGTTTTGATCCTTCTTATATATTTAAATCAAAACAAGACTTTAAAAATTGGCTTTTATCCCATATTGATCTTACCTATCTGCCAGCTTACCTGCCTGAAAGCAAGTTAAATGAATTTATAAAAAAAGCGATTGATTACGGATTTAGCAGGGTTTGTGTACCTATAACTGCAGTTTCTAAAGCAGAGGAATTTATAAGCCAGACGGGGAAACTCGAACTGGTAACATTTATATCTTCTTTTCATGGCAATAGAAACACTGTAGAGGAAAAGAGGCAGGCATGTTCTTCAGCAATATCATTTAAAGCCAGCGAGATAGAATTCAGTCCAAACTTGTCTTTATTGGAGGATAGTCCTGAGTTGTTTAAGGCGGAGATCAATTCTATTCTAGAAATAACAAAACAGGCAAAGAAAAACTCCAAAGTCTATCTCGAAATAGATAAGCTGCCAGAGGATATCGTAGGGAAAGCAATAAAATTGTCACAAGACTGTTTGCCGGATTACATAAGCATATTCATAAGACTGTTAGAAGACGAGACATATGACGGGGAAAATCTCAACTTTTCAAAGGAATGGTTCGAAAAAATAGATAAAGCGCTCGGAAAAGACAAAAAAACAAACCTAAAAGTATACGGGAGGATAGACAACTTTAATAACCTCTTACCAATACTTTATCTAGCAACAAAATATGGTTGGGATTTTGACAACTTTAGGATAGGCACCGAATATGGGTTCGAGATAATTGATGGTTTGGACACTTCGTAGTAATGTTGCTTTATAGCTTGGCAAATAGGCGGAATTAGATTTTTCTTTTTAATTTTTCAATTTCCTTTTTGGCCTTTTGATAATTTTCTATTCTTAAGCAGGTGTCAACTGCGGCTATTATTGTTTTTTTTAGAGGGTCCAATGAACTGCTGCTCCCAGCTAATTCTCTAAATCTATCTGAATGGCCTGCTACACTTTTAGGTGCTATTTTGAAATCAATGTGTCCGGTTGGAATTACGTTGCTGACATTTGCTTCGTCAGTTGCTCCTATTTGCTGGTCCTTCTTCTCATAGAGTCTGGTTACTTTTACCCCTTGCTTTTTCAGGTTATCATACAAGATTTCGTCTATTACCGGGGCATTTTTATACTCTTTATATATAGGTGTTATCTGCCTGATTGTAGTCTCTGTTTTATAGGCATGTCCTATTCCGATAGCTATCTTTTTTATTTTACTGTAAGCGTGTATTAGGTAACTGCTTTTGGTGCTTCTTATGTCTATCTCTAATATAGTTTTATCCGGCACTACATTAGAGGCTTGGCCCCCCTCCTTTATGTACATTCCAACTAATACGTGCATGTACTTGTTGAAATACGCGGCGGTATTCCTTATGCTTATATAAGTCGCTATAAGTGCATCAAGCGCATTTGTGCCTTTTTCAGCTTCTTCCAGATGGCTGGATTTTCCTTTGAATATAATATCTGCAGTTATATCAGCAGGCGATTGACAACCGACATTCCACTCCGAATCAGGATGCACGCCAAGGACAAAGTCTATATCATTGAAAGATCCGGCTTTAATGAGGGCATCCTTGCTTCCTGCATATTCTCCTATTCCCTCTTCGGAAGGGGTGCCAATTACGACTATTTTTCCCTTGTAGTCTTTTTCTTTTAATTTTATTGCAGTTCCAACTGCCCAGGCAGCTATGAGGTTATGCCCGCATGAATGGCCATTAGGCAGCGCGTCCTCCTCGCATAATATTCCAACAACCGGCCTTCCGCTGCCGTATTCTGCTCTGAAAGCTGTTTTCATCCCTTGGTATGGCTTCTTCACTTTAAAGCCCTTATTTTTTAGAAAGTCAGAAAGCAAGTCAGATGTCTTAAATTCTTTACTCCCTATTTCAGCAAGCTTGAATACTTTTTTTGAAATTTCGAATATATCTTTGAACTGGCCATATTCGTTATTAGTGTTCATGTGATATTCTCCATCCTCTAGATAGTAAGGCATCCGAAGCCATCTGCAGCTTAAATATTTCCTGCTTCTTTGCCGCGTATTTTAGGAATTTAAAGAACCTTTTGTACCCCAACCTAAATTTATATGACATAAACATATTGTTATTCTACTCCTTCTGCTATTTACGTTTTTCATTCCGCCTTTAAAGCATGTGGAGTTTTCTGCTCATCTTTGATAAACCAGTATACTTGTATAATCTAGCATTTTCCTTAAGTTTTTATACCTATAAATATTCTATAAATTATGGGATTCCTAAAAATAATCTTTTACGTAATAATTGCTATAATCGTGTTTTCTTTGGTCTCTACATACATAATAAACATAAACGCACCGGAGGTTGCCGGGCTCCTAAGTCAATCCATTACTTCTTTCTTTAAAGGCGCTAACTCAAATAATACTCTGGTTTCTAACGGGGCCAATTTTTCTTATCCAGGGAACTGGCTTATTTTTTCGCCTTCGGTTGTAAACGGCGTGCCAATTCTATCGCAGAACAACAGCATTTTCAAAGGCATTTCCAACGAGCTTACAAACTCTTCTGTATCTATAATAATACCAAATTCCTATGTTTCTAACATAATCGATGATGTACCGAGTGTAATTTCAGGCGCGTTATCAAAAAATTTGAGTCTTGGAAGCATAACAAAGCTGATAAAAAACGTTAATTTAGTATTGGTTTCGGATTTTAATGCGCCGGCCAATTTTTCAAATGCCACAAACATAAAAGAAGTTGGAGGGTTTTTAAATGCTTTCAAGATAAGTACTTTAAATTATTCTAACATAACTCTATCGGGAGAACCAGGCGTTACAATTACTGACAAAAATATCAAAATACCGCAAATTGACAACCTTTCGTTTGCATATGTTAAAGTAGCGATAGCAATAACCGGGAAAACGGTTTGTATGATTTTAGGCTTGTCTGCTCAAAACAGTTCTATAGGCACAGTTAACATCGCTTTCAAAAGAGTAATCGAAAGCATAAAGTGCAGAGAAAGGTAGTTCTAGCATACAAATTCTGAAAGAAACAGAATCAAACAAAATGCTTTAAAATTTGGAGCTAGAGGGATTTGCACCCTCACCGTCACGAGCTTCAGTCGTGTGCCCTCCTGTTGGGCGATAGCTCCAAGATTATGATTACTTAATTAATATTAATAATTATACTCACTCAAATGAAAATTTGCATACTTCATTATTAATGGCAGAGCATTCTTTTTCATTTAATTTTAGCATTGTTCCGGTAAGTTTGTATGAAAGGCCGGAAAGCACACTTCCTAAAAGAAAACACCTCTTTTCTATTGCATCATCTACATGTAAAGCATTAAATGAATTGTATATATCCACTTCGGAGAGATACCCCGAATCTGTTTTCAATGTATTTATCTTTCCGAACCCGCTTAGAATAGAGATTATACCTAGATCATTTACGCCGTATTTTTCTTTTATAACTTGTAGATTATATTGCTGGTACAACTTTGCAAGTTCTTTTCCAGCCTGGTTTTCTATTCCGTATACTCCTTGTCCGATTATTTTTCTTAATTTACTGAATAGATACGGGAAATAAACAACCGGTATTATTTCAGAAGGGATAGAATTCACAAAAATATCTGTTTCGTCTTTAGTTATTTCTACCACCCTTAAATTTTCATTTTTTTGATCAAATATTTGTGAGGGTATGTAGGAGTATTCTTCCTTTTCATTCTTTACGTCTACATTAAAGTAATCGGTGTCAGAATCACCCGTGCTTCTGCATTTTTCTTCAGTAACCTCAACATTTCTGTTAGTTATTATCCTGTAAATTCCTGTTAGTATGCCTATGCTGTTAAAGCAGTACGGAGAATTGGCTATAATGTTCAAAAATGAATTTGCACTGCCGTCTATGCTTATTTTGTAGACGTTCAAATCGCTGGATACTTTATTTATACTCCCTAATCCAAGTCCTTTGAAAAAATCGAACATCTCTATCTCCGTTCTTTCCTCCCCTCTAATCTTTAAGGACTTCCTTTTTATCAGGTCCTGCAAGAAAGAATAAAAAACGGTGGAAGAAACATCTTGGAATATACTCTTAGTTGCTAGTCCAAGTATTATATTTACAGAGTTTTGCAGCGATTCTAAACTGCCTTTTGGCAAAACCAGTACACGAAGCTTATTTAATAAGTAAATACCCTTTTCATCATCATACTCTAGCTTTATTTCCATATACTACATAAATTAGCAAAATTTATATGCTTTTAAACATTGTATTTAGGATGGATAGTTTGAAGTTTAAACTTAAAACAATAATTTACATGTTTGTGATTTTGTTAGCAGTGATAATAGTCATAGTTTTATACCTACTTTTCTTTGTAAATGGCTCAGCTACAAAAAACGTAGGAAACAATTGGTTTAGTATAAATGGCGCGTCTCCAATAATAACCAATGGTAAGTTATGGGTTAATTTTGCCGGTATAGAAGGCTGTGAGTACTGTGCAGTTGAACGGTATGCTCTTTTTGATGCGTTAAGCAAATTTGGAAATTGGAGCTATTACGGTAAGGCTGTAACACTCAATACTCTGCCAGTAACAAACTATTCTCAGCTTCCGCAAATAGATACTTTATTTTATCATGCATATGAAGGGGATTGGACGCTTAATTTTCTTAATCCGCACCTGGTTTATACTTCAAAATATGTCAATTTTACATCCGAGGAGCTTTATAATGACCAGTACCCGAACCCTTCTCCATTACAAGTGTTAACGCCCTTTGAAAACAACTACGCTAAAAAATACGATTCGCAAGGGGCGGTTCCCTTTTCACTTATAGGGGGAACTTTCTTTGAGGTAGGGGCAGGCTCTAGTTTAGTAAGCAATGGAGTTCCTATAATATTTGCTTCAAATGGCACAGGATACGTGCCTAATTACATAATAGGCCAATTTAATACTACCGGTTCGGCAATAAACAAAGGTATAACAGAAGAAGCAAATTACATTACTGCAATGATATGCAAAGATATAAACAATGCTGCAGCAGTTTGTTCCTCTTCTCTTCCCTTGGTTTAATTGACTTTAAACAAAGAGTTCATCTAATTCTTAGAATTGTTCTTCATCTTTACATGCTATAGAAAGACATTAATAGTTGATTTATTCATTAAATTCGATGGTTGTTTACTACACAAAAAAACTGGATAATGGTTTAGATGTTATACTAAGCCCTAATAACTATCTTCACAGCGCTTCAGTAAGTGTAGGCTTTAGATATGGGCTTTTAGATGATAGTAACGCTAAACAAGGGCTTTCTCATCTAATAGAACACATGGTTTTTGGGGGCACAGATATGCTGAGTAAGGAAATTTTGAATATGTTTCTCAAAGCATCAACCGTTTACTGGAATGGTACGACTTCATCAGGCGCAACTACGTACGAGTTTAAATTATTTAATTTATCTGATAGCAGAATATTTGAAGTCGTTTCAGAAGCTCTTTTTAATTCCGTTTTTCCCGAAGAAAACCTAAGAAAGGAAAAAAATGCATTAATAAATGAAATATCTGGTAATTTTGGGTCTAATGCTGCTTTAGAATATTCTGTTTTAAAGTCTTATCTATTTAGGAAATCTGCGGGAGCTTTATTAGGAGGAGATACCAGATTCATTAAGCAAGTGCAAAAAGATGTTCTTATTGATTCATACTCAAAGTACTACTCTCCCGATAATGCAGTCATAGCGGTTGCGGGAAATTTCAACAAAAACAAAATTATAGCAGAAGTAACAGACACGTTTGGGAAAATTGCAATAAATAGCAAGAAACCTGCCTCAAATATATACTCTGGAGAAACAAAATATAAAGAAATACATATGAAAACTTCTAATCCATACAAAGGACAGTCTGCTATCTTATTTGGAATTAAACTTCCAGGCTCGGAGCAGATGTACAAGAAAAGGGAAAAAGATAGGGCAAGCATAATGTACCTCAAAGGGCTTATTTCAGAGAGACTACATGGAAGGCTTCGAGACGAAGAGGGGCTAGCATATCTAGCGCATTCAGACATTGAATTATTGGAGGATACAGGTTACCTGTCTTCCTATTCTAAAGTAAAGAATCAGAATTTAGAAGAATCAAAGAAGATTATATTCGATGAAATAGAAAAAATAAGGGATGGAGAGATAAGTGATAATAGGCTAAAAAATTCCAAATTAAGGTCTAAACAAGCGCTCGAGGACCTGCTTGATTCTTCTCTTAATCATTCTAATTCAATGCTGTCGTCTATGCTGGTACACAAAAGAACTCCTGCTAAAATTTATAATGAGTTTTTGGATTTAACCGTCGATGACATACGGGCAGCGGCCGCAGATTATCTCAAAACCGACGGAGAAAATAATTCCGTTCTAATAACATCCAATTAGAAAAATAATCTATAATTGATTGTAACTGCATATCACTAGATTGTTTAAGAGTGATACGAATCTGTAGTTCAAAGTTTATTTGTTATAATCTATGTGTATGCTATAAAGGTTCTTAGTTATCTCTTAATAAATAGAAATTCTGTGCAGGTAGCTAAAACATATTTAAGTAGTAAATTCAATAAAATAAGGATGTTAGGAAAGAAAGTAAAAAACATAGAAATAAAAAAAGGGCAGACAGTTGCCACTCTAATAAAGGCATTTTCAGATAGTGGGGGTTTTACCGCAAAGAAACTAGCTGTAGCTTCCGACATCTTTAAAGACATGGAAAAAGATAAAGAATGCGTAAAGTTCCTTTCATTTCCGGCGGATGTAATCTCAACAGGGTTAAGAGGAGTAATCGTAGACCTAGTCAAGAATAAGAATGTCGATGTTATAATAACTACTTGCGGAACACTGGATCATGACCTAGCAAGGGTGTGGAAGGATTATTATGCTGGAAGTGAAATGTCTAACGATGCAAAATTGAGGCAGGAAGGCATAAATCGATTATATAATATATTTATCCCAAATGACAGTTATGGTTATGTTCTTGAAGACAAGCTTATTCCCATACTAAAGGAAGCCGCAGGGCAGCAAAAAGAGTATTCAACAAGCGAGTTAATATCCTTTATCGGAAGTAAAATAAGCAAGGAAAAGAACGCAAAAGAATCAATAGTTTTCTGGGCCTGGAAAAACAACATACCTGTAATAGTTCCCGGGATAACAGACGGAAGCGTAGGTTCACAGATATGGATGTACTCGCAGAAGGACAAGGACTTTAAAATAAATTTAATAAAAGACGAGGATCTTTTAGCAGGGATAGTTTTCAAGGCAAAGAAGAGCGGAGCTTTAATGCTCGGGGGAGGGATATCTAAGCACCATACAATTTGGTGGAATCAGTTTAAGAATGGTTTGGATTATGCGATATACATGACTACCGCAGTTGAATGGGATGGTAGTCTGTCAGGCGCAAGGTTAGAAGAAGCAATATCTTGGGGCAAGGTTAAACCGGAAGCAAAGCAGATAACTGTAGAAGGCGATGTTACGGTACTGCTTCCATTATTGTATTCTTCTTTTTTGGGGTGAAAAATATGAAAATATCGGAATTAAAGGACGGAATGAGTGATGTTGACCTGTCAGCTGAAATAACAGAGATAGGAGAGGCAAGAGAAGTGATGACTAAATTCGGTAGCAATAAAGTTGCTACAGTAAAGATAAAAGATGACAGCGGAGAGTGCAAGCTTTCTTTATGGGGCAAGCAAATCGAAATGTTTTCCGTTGGAGATACTGTAGAGATAAGCAAAGGCTACGTCAAATCATTTAGAGACGAGTTGCAGGTTAATGTGGGAAAGGCCGGATCAATAAGAAAATTGTGATATGCTTTATACTTATTTAGTATCTCTTTTTGTAATACTTATTGGTTTCTCGGCATACCCGTTAATATCAAAAAAGTATATAAGAGGAGTAGGATACAGGAAATTCATACCTATATTTTTAGGTTTCTCTGCAATCGGTGCCATCATAGTTTCGTTTATTATTTACAGAAGTCCTTCTTTTGATCTAGTGTATCTTCCACTGCTTGCACTTTTGGGGGCTATGTATACTTTTGCAACGTATTTAATGCTTTATTCTGTAGAGCATTATAACATATCGATCATCAATACAATTGTTGGATCGCAAGAAGTCCTTATAGCATTGTTTAGTAGCGTCTTCTTTTTTATTTCCGATTTAAATTTGGTTATACCCTCTTTTTTAATTATAATGGTAGGTATAATTTTCCTTTTGTTTAATGTAAATGGAAAGGCCAGATTTTCAAAGTATGTGGCGTTCACATTGATAGCGCTATTGTTATGGGTTTTTATGTGGGTGATTTTTTACACAATAAATACAAGTTTTCCATTGTTTTACTATGCAATTCTGCAGTCATTCGCTTTCCTATTTTGTTTGCCTGTAGCATTTTTTCATAATAAACATAAATCAATTAGTTATTACATATCAGACAAAAAGTTCAAGTATATTGCGTTGGCAGGGATGTTTAATGGAGTAGCTACAGTCGTTTTCTCCTTTGCTTATAAATTTAATGCCGTTTTAACTCCATTTGTGGCCCAACTTGGCATTCCAATCGTAATAATCGCATCATTTTTGTTTTTAGGAGAAAGGGCGAAAAAACTTGGATTAATAGGTATAACCTTAATAACTGTCGGATCCTTTCTTTATATCTTTATATAATATCAAGAAAGGGTATATTCTGTTTTAGCGATTTTTCTTGCAGTCAATGAATAATTCTCGTTGAATTTGTTCATTTTTGCATTTATATCTAATTGGTATAAACCAAATGAAATATCATTAAGTTTTTCTTTTATACTTTGGCTTTGGGAAAGATTTAAAAGAGAATCCGCCTGCTTATCAAAGAATGTTATACTTGAACTGTAGATGCCATCATCAAATATCCCTCTTATCCGCAAGGTTTTCGATAATGCCTTGTCTTTATGGATATCACATTCAACGTCTACCTTCTTTTTGCAGATATTACATCTTACAAGGTATATATCGTCCGAGAAAAGTCTCGTTATAAAGCCATTAATATCTGCCGTTTCTCCATCTTTTATTTCCTTTATTTTCTTATACTCTACTTTTGTTTTTTCTTTTTGCGGGGTAACAGTCGAATTTACCGATATTGCACTTCCATTTCCAAGATTCAATTCTATGGTTCCATTAAAAGGGTTTTCTTTCGAGTAGGCATTCGCTATCGATATATTTTCTCCATCTTTACTGTTCATTATCTTGTCAATATAATTTTCATCCCAAGTTACAACAGGTATTTCACCTGTTTCGTCCTCTATAACAAAATTCATTACTCTTGCTTCCCTCCCCTTTACTGTAACTTTTCTAGGTGGAAACTTCCTCTTTATCTTTGCAGACAAGTTTACATGGTTTATTCTTTGGTTGATCTCTTTTACCTTATAATCTCTTTTAATCGGTATAACTCCATTTTCAGTTGCCAGCATTCTCAATATTGCATCTTCGGTTAATTCCGGGAACTGGTTTTTTCTCTGACTTATTAATTTAAGAATTTCTTCCTTAGGCTTATTGCTTTTTTCAGTTATCTTGTCAATTATCCACTCTTCCATCATCTTATAATTGAATTTACAATATCTTTTATTCTTTTGTATGATTCTTCGTCCTTTCCTTCATAGTATACCCTAAGTATAGGTTCTGTATTAGATTTTCTGAAAAGCATGAACCCCCGTTCATTTATTACCTTTATTCCGTCTATCCTTTCAATCTTTCCGTATTTAACTGCTTCTTTCTCTATTTCCTTCATTTTAGCTGTTCTTTTTGATTCATTTTCAAATGGAAGTGATATAGAATCTAAGTATACTTTTGGAAATTCATTAACGAGCTGGCTTAGCTTCTTTTTACTTTTATTCAATATGCTTGCCAGTAGAACTCCTCCTAGTAATCCATCTGAAAAAGGAAAGATTGAAAGGATAGACGGAATAA
>JAMCSQ010000039.1 GCA_023378805.1 Candidatus Parvarchaeota archaeon
CGGCAGGGGAATCCAATCTGGGATATATAAGGCTTGGCTTTAATACCGGTGGAGAGTTTGGGCTTGTCTATTTTAAAAAACCGGAAATAAAAGTGTACAGGTATATAGACAAAATATTCCATCCGGTTAGTGGAATTATTGATAATATGTTCATAAAAACCAATTTTTGTGCCACCACTGGGGAAATGGAAAGAATATATTTAATGTGCAGCGATCCAAAGGCGCATAAAAGGGAGTTTGTCGATTTTTTCCTCAATCTTTATCACAATATATATATAATAAAAGTGGCGTTACACTGGATGAATATATAAAATAATTATTATATTAAACAGCCGATATAAAGAGAACTAATAATTACTTTGTATTATACTAATACACTTGTCTATCTACTGTTGTGCAGTAGATGAACAAGTACAATTCTGCCAATGAAACTCATAAAATGCTTCTAATAAGCTGCTGGTTGAGGTTTATGCAATAAAGCCCCTGTAAAATATGGTTTAATTTTCAACTTAGAAATGCCAATTATGGAAACTGGTTTTAAAGCCTATTTTCTAATAAAATTATGGATGGAATAGGCAATAAGCTGGTTCCTTTGGGAGGTTATCCTAAAGAGCTACATGAAAAAGCAATAGAAATGTGCAAACAGGGATACAAAAAGGCAAAAATAGCGGAGATTTTAAGAGTGGGAAGGACTACTGTAAGAAGATGGACCAAAACTGGTAGTAATACTTACCTTAAACCACATTCTCTAGAGGAAAAACAGAAAGCTATAGATTTGGTTAGCTCGGGGATAAGTAGGAAAGAGGTTTCAGATAGACTTGGAATAAGCTATTTTACTATAGTTTACTGGTGCAGAGGGATAAACACTTGGAGTAAGCATCCTTCTTATCCTACAATTTTAAAAAGAAAGGCAAGGAAAATGGCAAGATCTAGCATTACGAAAAGAGAGGCTGCTGGTATGCTTTGTATTTCTTATAATATGTTGTGTTCTTGGACTGCTGATATACACAATTCGAATAGCAGACTGACTGGAGCCGCCGAGAAGATACTTGCGGAAGTGGTAGAAAAGGGCTATTTCTTCCCAAAACCTAAACAGTTGAATATCTGCAGGATTCTTAAGCAAGATGTTGGTCTTAGACTGGCTAGGTTAAACGGCAAGTGGATACTATACGAACTTAGCAACAAAGAAACGGCAATGAAAGCGATGCTAGAAAAAAGTAAGATGAATTATTTAAGTAGACAGAGATTATCTAATTTAAAGTTATTATTTTATGGATCCAACATACGAGGAAAAAGTGACTGAAATCTATGTAAACAAGGATTTGTACGAGTTTAGTATGTCGGAATTCAATAGATTCTGGAAATTCCTAGAGCAAAAACAAAAGGAAAAAGAGTCTATTCCAGAATTGAAAAAAGAACTCAATATTTATGCGGTTTTAGGTGATTCTTTTCAAAGATTTCAGGAAGCGTGTCGTTCCTTAGGATACGATTTGCCAATGTCAACGTGTATAATGTGCAGGGGTTCCATAGATTCTATTATTATAAATATCTGTGATTATTTAGAAGAACATCGTAATAATAAAAGTAGCTGGAGCGAGGATGAAAACTGGGAAAGAACCATTAAACCCGCTGCCATAAATTGGAAACTGCTTAAATCGGAGGAGCTAGAAGACATTAACACAAACATACGTAAATACGGCAGTATCGCCGTTCATCAAAGTGCTTATAACAAAAATTACACAACGAAATTAAATGAATGGGTATCTATTATGCAAGATGAAAAAAGACGGAAAGAGGAATTCTACAAAGTACCAGAATACTTGTTTACTGTACCAAACACCGCAAAATTAGTCTTGCAAAAGACAAACAACTATCTACAAAGGATAATAACAAACCTAATTGAATCTAAATATGGACAAGTATAAATAACATAATTTAATTAATTTCTATATATGCATAAAGTTGCTTTTAATTATATATTCTAAGCAAGTGCACCTATTACTGGAAATGTAAACCCCAGGATTGTTATCAGAATTAAAATAAGCGGTATGCTATTAGCCAATGAAAGTCCAATTGACCCTGCGAATACTAGGTAGTCTTATTTATTGCTTATAAAGTCGCTAGAGAGAGAATAACGTCAAGATTTATATCTGTAAGATAAAAATTATAGATTCTTTAGCTGGAGAGATTGGAACTATCGATCAAACGTTATAGCAAATTAATAATAATGTGATTGTACAAAAATAGATATCTAGATAGGAACAGTGATATCGTATAAATAATATAGAACAAATTAATATAAGATTCTTATGTTTTTATAGAATTATTAACTTTAATATATAATGATAAAAATTCCCCAAAAGATGAAAGATGTTGCAAGTAGGATCTATCCTTTAGGATATTACATTATGGAAGCTTGGATTGATAAAAGAGAATGGGGAGACCAGTATTCTGATGCAAAAGACTTGCGAAAAGAACTATCTTTAACAGATAATGATACAGTATGCGATGCTTATATAAAAATCAAACCCCCCACTGGAAACTCAGTATCTATTTTACTCGAAATTACAGGGGCTAGAGAGAAAGACATTAATAAAATGCTCGATCAACTAAAAGAAACATATAAAATTATTATAACGAAAGATAAAGACATAGATTATAGTGTTATACATGGTGCTAATATTCAATTACCATTTAAAGCAGAAAAAAGTGATTACGAAAATAGAAAGATTTTAACTGTTTTAGGTAAAGAGCCTAAATTAACTTCAAGTGGTTCAAAAAGTATTAAAGTATTTGTAGTTTAATGTTTATATGGCAATATATATTTCATTAAAGAAGAACGAAAAAACAAGCTTGGCAGATAGAATTACAAGTACAATACAATTTTCAAAGAGACTTCTCAGTCAATATAACTTTATGGAATCCTCAGCAAAGATATATGAACTAGTTAGAATTGAACAAGACAGCGAAACTTTTGATGTTGAAGATTTAAATGTAGGTCAAAAAATAGCAAATAGAATAGCTAGCTTGAAACGAAGTAGTTATGGGGTGGTTATAAATGGAAAAATCTATATTGATAGCAAAATATTCCATCCATTTATAGATATCCTACCACCGAATCGTTCTCAGTACTATGATTTCATCATAGATGTCTATGAAAACGCTTATGCAAGCACATTAGAAGATTTAAATAAATACACTAATTTATATGAAAGAATAGAAAAAATAATTTTGAGTTATAATAAAGAATACAAATCAAATAAAAATTTATTAGAAATAAAAACCGCGATAGTAAGTGACTATTTCAAGCAGTACCACGATATAAAAGATTGGACATATTTTTTCTCAAAAAATGTAGAGGAATTAATTTTACTTGTATTCTTTAACGACAAAGATCTTAAAAATAGATTATATTATGCTCCCAGTTTTAATCGCACCAAAACATTATTTAATTTTGACGGTTACAGATTAGCGATAGCAAAGGCTGCACAGACCCATAAAGTTGCGATTAAAACTGGGAGCATATCCTTATCACCACAAAAAGAAGATGCAATGAAAGGTTTTGTGAATGAAATTACACAGATTACTAAGAAATTAATAAAGACTACAAATGTAACAAAGGAAGAACAGATAGAAAAATATGAAAAAGCCTTAAAAGAGATTAACTATTAATACACCAAATAGCACAGATCAAATTAATGTTAATTTTGTTTTACTACGATATTTTAGTTTGATATATATGCAAATAAACTTAATATTGATGCCATTTTTTAGTATATTTTAAGAAAAATTTTTAGTTTTTGCGTTATTTAGTGTAGTAAGTTTGTCATGTTGAGATTTATATCCAGTTAGATAACTAGATTATATAATTCCAGGAAATTTTGAAAGGCTCTCATTTTTAATTCTACGATTAGGTAAGAAAGGACCGATGAAGATAGCCACCAGCTTGGAAATAAGGAAAGATGATGTAGCTTTCGTAAAAAATCTGCCGGAGTTATATTCAAAGCGCTGGACTATTGAAACAGGTTATAGAGACAAGAAAAGGAATGCATTTGCAAGGACAACCAGCACTGACTATACAGTTAGGTTCTTTTATTTCGCTTTCTCTGTTATGCTTTACAACGCATGGAATAGCGTTAAATACTTATTGGTATTAGAGGCAGATTTAGGAACGATAAAAAAGAAGTTAATAACCTTACTCTCATTTATACAGGAAATATACAGCATGGAGATTACCTAATAATCAATGTTATCAAAAAAATAACAAAAGCTTAGCGCAAGCTATCAACATTTTTCTAAAAAAAGCATATCTCTGCAGTAGATCTTTCAAAATCGGCAGATAAAAACGATTTTATATTAGGATTACCTTATCGAATGATATAAAATAATGCTTAAAATACTGTAACAGATACCCATTAAAATTCACTTGTCTATCTACTGCTGTAAAAGTTAAGCTTTTAAATGAAAATCTTCTAAATAGAGTTGATAGCGTCCATAGGCCAGCGGCAAATCCCGTTCCCTTTTCGAACACGGAAGATAATCGCTGGTGCGTCTTATGAGTACTTCGTAAAAGAGGGAAAGTAAGTTGGCGCTACACTTTATATATAAAAGCTTAAATACTTTATTAGGCATCTTATTCGTTTATGCAAGCAAACAAACATAGTAATAAACCTGCAAAGGAACCGCAGAAAAAAGCGGCAGATACGCAGGAAAGAAAGATAGTAAGGATTGCAGATACCGATTTAGATGGCAGTAAGAGAGTGAGGGATCTTTTGAGATCAATAACAGGTATAAGTTTCTCATATTCAAACGCTCTGATGAAAGTATTAAAAATACCGGAAGAAAAGAAGCTGCAGGATTTGGATGAAAAGCAGCTGAATGAATTGAAAGAGGCATTATCCAATCCTTTCAAGTACAAGATACCGCACTGGCTTTTCAACTGGAAGAGGGATGAGGAAACCGGTTTAGATTATCATCTTTTAAGCAATGAACTAAGGTCAAAGACTACACTGCAGATACAGAAGATAAAGACAAGCAGGTCATATCGTGGTTACAGGCATTCCTTTAACTATAAGATGAGAGGCCAGAAGGTAAGGTCAAGAGGAGCCAATTTCCACGGAAGGGTAGGCAGTTCACTTGGTGTTATAAAGAAGAAGGAGCAGCCGCAGGCCGGAGCTAAGAAGTAATTATGGGAACAGCAAAAAGACCGTCAAAGAAATACACATCACCTTTAAGGATATGGGATAAGCCAAGGATAGAAAGGGATAAGGTATTAAGAAACAAATACGGCTTTAAGAACAAAAAAGAGCTGTGGAAAGTAGAATCACAGCTTAGAAATCTCAGGCTTAGAGCTAGGGAGCTTGTAGGTTTGAAGGCTTTGAATCTGGGCCAGGAAGAGGAAAAAGAGTTCATAGCAACGTTAAGCAAGCGTGGATTAGTAAGCAGTACAGCAAGCGTAGATGATGTTCTTGAATTGAATCTAGAGAATTTAATGGACAGGAGATTGCAGACATTTGTTTTGAAAAAGGAGATGGCAAGAAGCATAAGAGAAGCAAGGCAGATAATAACACATAGGCACATACTTGTAGACGGAAAGACAATAGACAGTCCTTCTTATATGGTTAAGAAAGAGGAAGAAGATAAGATAGAATTCGCAGAATCATCACCGTTATCCTCTCCGACACACCCCGTAAGAGCTAAAAAGGAGGAAAAACAATAATAGTTTATGGAAAGAGAAAAAGTAGGAATAGCGCACATCTATGCTACAATGAACAATACTATCATACACGTTACAGACTTAAGCAATGCATATACATTTTCAATAAAGAGCGGCGGATCCCAGGTAAAAGCTGATAGATTAGGTTCATCTCCAAGAGCGGCAATGGATGCTGCAAAGAAAGTAGCAGAGGAAATAACGGCAAAAGGAATAAGAGATGTTTATGTTAAGGTGAGAGCAGTCGGGGGGATAGGATCAAAGACGACGGGGCCGGGAGCAAGGCCGGCCATAAAGGCATTGGAAAGGAGCGGCGTTAATATTTTAAACATAGAGAATGTAACGCCGGTACCGCATGATGGCTGTAAAAGAAAAGGCGGAAGAAAAGGAAGAAGGATGTAAACATGAAAGCAGAAATACTTGAAAATAAGGAAAACACGGCAAGGATTTTGATAACAGATATACAGGTTTCGCTTGTAAATGCTCTTCGCCGTTCGGTAATAAACGGTGTAAGTACGCTTGCAATAGACGATGTTACAATCTATAAAAACACCAGTTTTATGTACGATGAAATATTGGCTTCCAGACTTGGTTTAATACCGATAAAGACACCAATAGAATTGAAGGGAAAGGGAAAGTTCAGCTTCAAGTTAAAAGAGATAGGGCCGAAGACGGTTCATGCTTCCGATTTAGTGCCTTCCGACAAAGATGTAGTGCCTGCTATCCCGGAAATGCTTATAATAAACCTTAAAGAGGGAGAAGCAATAGATTTAGAGGCGGAAACCGTTTGGGGCAATGGAGAAGAGTATTCAAAGTTCACGCCGGCTCACGTCTTCTACCACTTTTATCCAAAGATAACAATACCAAATAGCAAGGTAAAAGGCGCGGCAAAGATAGCTTCTTTGTGTCCGGTAGATATACTTGATGGCGATAAGGATACTTTATCTGTAAAGAAAGGAAAACTAAGCGAATGCATTCTGTGTAAGGCATGCGAGGACTATGCAGGATCAGATGTAATAAGTGTAACCTCAGAAACGGACAAGATAATATTTGAAATTGAAAGCTGGGGGCAGCTTAGCATAAAGGAAATATTAAATGAGGCAGTTTCAACTCTGGAAGACGAAGTGAAAGAAATAGCCCAAAAAGTATAATCATTAAACCTTGTTACATTTTTATTTATTAAGAGCATATCATTTTAATGAAAGCGGCAGTAAAGAAAAATGCGTACATCTTTTCATTTTTTGTTATTTTTCTTATATTCATTGGTTTTATCCTTTTCATAGTTCTGTTTGAAAGCGGTATAATACAACTTTATAAACAGCCGGTATCCGTTTCAAGTTTTTCATGCACTCCATCAGGAACAGTTATAAACGTTTACAAAGGCGTAGAGCAGCCGGTTAATCTTACAAATGTTATTTTAACCGTAGGCAAAGTTGAACACAGTCTTTTGAATAGCAACATAGAAATAAAAGGAAAAGCGGGTTACTACTCATTTGATTTTCCTTATAGCTGTGTGCTAGATAATGAGGCATTGCAGGCAAGTGTTTACTACGAAAGCTATTCTTCTTTATCTAAATCGTTTAATGCTGGAAACAACTTCTTTTCTTCTTTGATTTCAGACACAAAGGTTTAATTTCCATTGAGAAGATTGTCTTTTAAAAAGCCCTTTGATTTCAATGACTCCCAGTCGTTTTTATTGTATTTGTAAAGGATGTCAGCTTTTTTGTCATGTTCTATCTGCCACGGTTTGATAAGAACTATATCTCCCTCATTTATCCAAAGGTACCTGCTTATGCTGCCTTTGACCTGGCAAAGCCTTATCTTATCGTCTGCGCATTTGACGTACATTCTTCCAAATCCAAGCATCTGCGTAACGTAACCTAGCATTTCATCGTTTTTAGGGAATCTAAACCTTGGAATTTCTGTCATATTTAATGATTATGTAAGTAAAGGATATAAAGCTTGCTTATAGCGAATATATCTGCGCGTGTTTTACACCATCTATTTCTATCACGCTTTTTGGATCGATTAAACCGCTCTTTATTGCGAGTTCAACTATATTATTGCCAACAAGGTTTACGTTTCTGCCGTTGCTTATCGAATCTGCAATTTCTTCCCATTCAAAGCATTCGCTGCCGTAAAATTCCTTTGATACCTTAAATTCTACCTCCTTTTTCCTGTCAATAAGTATTTTTCCAAGTATTTCATTGTCACATGCTGCTATTATCTCTCTCGAAGTATCTTTTCCGTGTATCTTCGCTGTAAATGGCATTACTTTATCCTCCCTACAGGGTATTCTGCTCCGCAGCCCAGGCATTTTACGAAGTAGTTCTTTTCCACTTTTTCCATGTGGGTATCAGGAGAGCTGCACTGCTTGCATATAACAAATTCCTTTATGTATTGATTTATTTTTTCGTTTACAAGCTTTCTCGAGAATCTTCCTCCAAGAGTTACCTTTCCGCTTTCATCTATCTGGCCCGGAGCGGTAAGTTCATGCATTAAAAACTTGGAGATGTGGCTCACCGGCCTGTTTATGTACTTTGAAAGTTTGTCAAGGAATACAACAGTTTTCTGGCCTATTTGCTGTACATCTACTTCAGGAGGATTAAACCTATCGGCTTTATTTTCCTTTTTCTCTTTCAATATTTTATTTATAAGTTCATCATATTCCATGTCTACTTAATGAGCTGCATGTTTTTTATGCTTTCTATTTTGTTAAATGAATATCTGCTTAAGTCTATTAATTTTATATTGCTAAGCGAAAGTGTTACTGTATCGTTATACGTGTCTATATCCCCAAGAACTTCAACAAGATCCCCTTTTTTGAATTTATCTATATCCCTGAACATGTTGCTTTGAAAATGTACGAGTATGCTGGAAAATGTATCATCAAGTATTAAATAACCGCCTTTTGTTTCCTGGTTTATTTCAATGGCAGCTATTGATCCTATTAAATGCATTCTGTACATCCTAACCGATTTAAAGGCAATAAAACTGCCGCTGCTATCGCTTCCTTTCTCTCCTTCTTTAATGGCAGTTAGCGGCAGCATAAAATAAGTGTAGTCCATATCAAAGTAGCTTTATGAACGACGGCTTCGGTTCAAATATTTCTCCCTCCCTTTTCAGTACAGATATCGCAGAATCAACCTTATCCGAGTCTATTCCTGCCTTTTCAGCGTCCTCATATATTTTTGAAAGCGGAACAGAACTGCCCATCGGCATTGAGTCTATCTCGCTTTTTATCATTGATTTTATTGTTAAAACGGTATTTCTCTGCGAAGAAGATATCCCCGTAGTTATCCTGTCTATATCGAACTGTCCAGTACTGCTGTCTATTCCAACATCTCCAAGATACGCCATCATTAAATCTATTGCACGCTTTGCATCTTCTATGGTTGCATAATCCGAAAGGCGAACCTTTGCACTTGCTTCCGTCAGCCTTACCACTGCTTCAAGCTGCCTCGCAGATATTGGTATAGGCTTAACCTCCTCGCCTTCAGTTGAATACTGTGACCTTAGCTTAAGATAAAAGTCCTGTATAACTTTCATTGCATCAACAGATATTTTTGGTTTAATGTTTTGCTTTGCGTATGCAATGTATTTCTTCATTATATTCGGAGGTATCTCCGGCTTGTTTTTATTTATGTCTCTGTTGGCTTCAAGTATTCTTTGTGCAATTAATGTATCAGTTTCCTTGTCTGGCCTGTCCTTTAATATAAATATCAGGTCGAAACGGTTTATCAAAGTAGGTGGAAGTTCAATCTGCGAGGATATGACATCAAATGGATTGAACCTTCCAAGCTTTGGATTTGCAGCTGCAAGAACACTTGTCTGTGCTGTAAGCGTTGCGTGGATGTTGGCCTTTGAGATGCTAATGCTTTGCTGCTCCAATGCCTCATGCATTGCAACCCTGTCATCCTTGTTCATCTTGTCAAGCTCGTCTATCATCAGCAGTCCTTTGTTAGTAAGAGGAAGCGCTCCCGCTTCTAGTATGTAGCTCCTAGTAGCTTCATCCTTTATTATCGTTGCAGTTAAACCGGCAGCGCTGGATCCCATACCTACAACGTACCTCGCTTTAGGCGCTATCCCTGTTACATATTTCAAAAGAGAACTTTTTGATGTATTGTGTGAAATTATTCCATTTGCTATGAATCTGTGGCTTTTAGGCACCTCTATATCATAAACATCTTCTTTTCCGAGAGTTCTTACTTCAGTTACCCTTTCAAATGTTTTTTCTTCGTTTTGGTCTGTGTTCTCTAGAGATTTCACTAATTCTTTAAGTTTTTCTGTTTTCTTTTTTGATGCAAATCCTATCTTTTTATAGAACTTTAATACGTCTGCGTCATTTTTTATTATTAAGCTGCTGCCATTTAATTTTCCATCGAATAAAATGCTTGATTGTACGGAAAATCTAAGGAGCATTATCTGTATGTCTCTAAGCAGTTCAAGGTTCGTGGATTTATAGCTTATTAATACCATGTTTTTCTTGTCTTTTTTGCTGTTATACACAGTAATGTTGCCGTCAGCTTCAAATGCCCATTTTAGGAAAGAGCGGAATACTTTATTGCCTGATTGTAGTATGCTGTCAGGAACTCTTTTTTCGTTGAGAAATGAAAAGTTATCCGAGATCGTTTTGCCGTCTATGTCAACGTAGTAAAGTTTCTTTCCGTTTTTTATTAGTCTATTTTTATTTACTATCCTTCCCATTCTTTCAGAAGTATGGGGCTCCGCATTCAATTCTGATTTTACAATCGAATTTAGCCTGTTTAAAATATCTTTGTAACCAGGGTAAACAGTAAACCCTGTTTTGCATTCTTCGGAGCTTATCCACCCCTTTCCAATCATATAACCTATCAATCCGGCAAGTTTTTCGGTCATAAATTTGGGCATTTTGTTTTTTTCATTTGATGTAAAGGCAGTTTCCACCAGTTTATTTATCGTGCAGGGTATCGAGGTTATAATCCTTACATACTCCCCTTTCTTTATTTCATCCAGTCTTTTCCATTCAGTCTCAGCTTTTTTAGTATGCATAGCTTCTTTTTCTGTTGCTTTATCTTTTGCGTTTATAACTATCCCGCTTTCCTCTGTTTTTTTGACTAGTAAAGGATGGTTGAAAGTGCCTACTATGCTTTTCCCCGATTCAGTTATTACCTCCATAACCTGCTGGTTTTTGTATATGTGGAAAGTAGAAGCAATGTCTTTCTTGTATCCCTCTCCCGTTAATATTTCTTGTTTTATTTCTTCAAGGTGCGTTTTTCCCACGTTTCCTATTTTGACTATTGCGCCGTTTCCAAGCACTATCCTTTCGTCTGCGCGGAGGCAGCCCGGATCCCCTACTAATAAAATATGTATATCCCCTCTTATAACGCTGTTTCCGGAAAGAGCGGCCTTTCTAACTCCTCCGAAAAGCTGCATGACTATCGCTTCCTTTATGTCGTCATGCCCGAATATGTTCGGAGCTATTGAGTTTTTGAATTTTGTGTAAATCATTTTATCATTTGCCAGCTCTTTTATTGCCATTTCTTCTTCCTTTGTGACTACAATGTCCTCATAGCCCTGTTCTATGGCTTCAACATATGATGCAAGTATGAATGTATCAGAAGTGTTTGATCTTTTACCGCTAGGGTAGTATATTGCGCTTTCATTTATTATCCCGGATACAACGACCTTATTTCCCGGTATTATGCTCCTTTCAAATTTTGGATCAACGAGGTCTTTTTTTAATACTATATTTATGTGTTCTGGCTGTTCTCCTCCTTCCAAATCCTCAGGTGCTTCTTCAAGCATTATTCTCTGCGTGTCCACAAGGTATTTTTTGACTACCTTGAATCTTCCTTTCTTACCGCAGTTTGTGCATACTGACGGTGCTCTCTGGGTCATCTCTTTCTGCTCTACTTTTGTTATATGCCCACAGCTCTGGCATTCGAAGTCGATTGCGCTGGCAACAGGCTTTACGCTTGCTGCCGTTTTTATTAAACCTTGCACCTGTATGAAAAGCCCTATATGTTTGCTTCTTATCTCCCTTATAAGTAATTGTGCATTTTTAGGTAGGTTTTTAATCCTCACTTCAATATCTAGCTCTTTGTGCGGGATAGACGTCTCGTTTATAAAGTATTTTATTGTCTCCAATGCTTCTTCCGGGTTTTTAAGCAAGTAATCTCCAAGCGCAGGAGAAAACTGGTCCACATCGTTGAAGTCAAGCACTATCGCGTTTTTGTTTGTTGTGAGAACTTCTTTTATCTTATCGCTTAATCTCTTGTTTACAAAAGAACTTATAACCTCATCAATCTCATTTTTCATGTTCCCCTTTCCTTGATACTTTAATATAATAATATATAAAAAGCAATATCACAGCATATCTATGATATTCTTTTCTTTTATTAAACTTTTCCTGCCTATATTTTTAAATTAGTTGTAATCCAGACGAACGCAATGCCTATGAATATCCCTATGACTGCTCCGGCTATTATATCTTTTTTGTAATGTGATTTTATGTATAGCCTGCTGTACATAACTAGAATTCCGAATATAAGAAAGGGCCAGAAAAGAATAGTGTTGTAGAAAGCGGTGAAGAAAAAAGCAGCTATGGCAGAATGACTCGAAGGGAAGCTCCTTCTATTTAATCTAAAAGTCCTCTTATAAAAATTTCTCCTAAGCGCTTCTTCAGGCCTTTTTTCTCTGAAGAAAAACTTTAATCCCTCTGAAAAAACCGCCGTTGCCATGACTCCTGAAAAAATCAGTGCCGCTATTCTTATAGAAGGATTTAATATTATTGCTATAAGCATTTCAAACGTGAATATCTCTATAGGGTATCTTTCAACGAATATTGAAAACCTGGCAAAATAATCATCATTTTTCATGCTTCTCGGAAAGGTAAACCATCCTATCCGCGCCAACTATCTCCGGCAGCACTACTTCATCTGCTCCCAATTCCTTGAATTTGTTCACGTTCTTTAATAGGTTGCACCTTGTTATTATTTTTATATTCTTGTTTGATTCTTTGGCATTCAAAACTACGATAAAATTGTCGACGTCCTGACCAAGAGCTGCAAAGACTCCAACCGCTTTGCTTGCATTGGCCATCTTGAATGCCCTTTCATCCAATGCATTTTCCTTTATGACGTTGAACCCAAGTTTTTTAAGTTCTATGGCCCTCACATCGTCATTTTCTATCACTAGCACCTTTTTACCTTTTTCCCTTAAAAGGCCGCCTACTCTCTCGCCGATTCTTCCGCCTCCACATATTATGTAGTGGTTTCTGAACCTAAGACCCTTTGCCATATAAATCACCCCTCCAAATTCACTTCTTATAAACGATATCAAAAACTCCAAAAGATAAACCGCAAAAACACCAAGGAAAAGCGAAAAGAAAAGCAGGAGTATACCAAAATCTGAACTGAAATGAAAAGTTTCAAGGGCCACTGCGACGGTTGAAACGGCTGTAGTAAAGCCTATCTTTTCATCCTCAGATATAAGTATCGTTATAATCGTAAATATAACGATAAGAACTAAAGCCGCTATAAGCAGTTTCTGTCCATTTTCCCTAGTCTGATCCATTATAATAGTAAAGTATTGTAGGTTATAAGTTTAATTTTATAATATTATTTTTACCTTCTTTTAGCCCAGCTTTAAGCTTCTTTAAATTGATAGGATTTATGCTGAAATTTTACCGTCTTTCTTTTTAAACCGATGGTTCAAGCCATCCTCTCTTTTAGAGTATGGTGCATTGGTACAGGGTCTTTATAAAGAAATGCAATTACACTTTTGTTTTCGTAAATTACTGTGGCCGGCTATTCGTTTTTTATTATCGCTTATTATCATCAGAACGGCATTTTATGCAATAAAGAAAGCGTTTACTCCTTTATTTCCATTTCTATGTTTACTTCTTTTGGAACAGTAGTTTTCATTATCAAATGCAATGCTTTAGGGTCAGCTTGCATGTCTATTACCCTTTTATGTAATCGTAATTCCCAGGTCTCATAGCTTTCCCTGCCTGCTCCGTTAGGAGCTCTTCTTGTAGTCACCTTCAATTTTTTAGTGGGGAAAGGTATAGGGCCAATAATCGCAGTCCCAAGTTTCTTTGATATTTCTATTATATCGTTACATACTGCTTCAAGCTTTTCCGAATCTGTTGAAGTCAATTTTATTCTCGCCTTTTGCATATCTCTATTAAGAACTTTCACGAGTATTTAAGCTTTTTTTAACTTTATTACATAATAGAAGTTTTTTAAAAAAGTTCGGAATTGCAAACTTCAAAGCAGGATTAAAACGGTTAACTTTATAAATACTAATCTACATATAAAGCTATAATAATTGGAGGTAAGCTGATATATGGTAGATGAAGCTAAAGGATTGGATAGTCAGGTTTTTTCCGTCTTGGAAAAGATAAGAGCAAAAGGCGGAGTTACTAAAAAAGGGATAAACGAAGTGACGAAGGTGCTTGAACGAGGACAGGCAAGGCTTGTGGTATATGCTTCAGACGTTTCTCCTAAAGAGATAATAATGCACATTCCTCTTCTTTCAAAGGATAAGAATGTTCCATGCGTTGCAGTAAGCAGCAAGGTTGAACTTGGAAAGGCATGCGGTATGAGCATAGGCACTTCTGCAGTTGTAGTAGTAAATCCTGGAGAAGAAGCGCACGCAATGGAAGATCTTATTGGAAAAATTAAGAACTTATGAAAAAGCAGCAGAATAAAGGCTCAGAAAACAAAAGGGATAATACAGAACAGCGTTTTTTAGATGCATATCCCTCTGAAGTCATAGAGATAGTAGGAAGACACGGAGTAGCAGGAGAAGTTACTCAGGTAAGGTGCAAGGTACTCGCTGGAATGGATAAAGACAAGATAATACGCAGGAATGTACGCGGGCCTGTAATTGTAGGAGATATACTGATGCTTAAGGAAACTGAAATGGAGGCAATGCCGATAAGATAATTATGAAATGCAGTTTTTGCGGAGAGGAAATAAAGAAAGGAAAAGGAATAGTTTATGCTAAAGTAGACGGAAGCGTTTACAATTTCTGCAGCAGAAGGTGCAGAGAATATACCTTGATGAAAAAAGACCCTAGAAAGTTCAAATGGGCGATGAGAAGTGCAAACAAATAGGATTTATTTTATAAATTGTTATTATTTGGATGAAAAACAAGGGTATCTCGGAGTTTTTATCGTTTATACTCTCAATAATAATTCTTATCCCAATAGCCATAATCGCTTACTTTATAATAACTGCCGGAGCAAACAAAGTTATATCCTCATCTGAATCCATCACAGAGTACGTTTCATCCACGCTTGTGGCGATGCAGACAGGAAATTCCATTGTTCTTCCACCCATTTCTCCTAACTTACCGGGGCACACTTTTCTAAGTCAGTTTTATGGAAGCAGTTCATGTATAAGTTATCTTAATGAACTATCAAGGGAAGCAATACTCATCGCTCCTTCTAACCCGTCATCTCTTTCAGGTACTTATTTTGTATGTATAGGCACTTTTTCACTTAAGCCGATAAACTCAAGTCAAGGTTTCTGGAATTACCTGCCATCTAATGGCGAAGAGTCTGACAATGCATCTTTTCCGGGATGGTTCCCAGATTTAGCTGCGTACAACTCTAAATCAAGTACAATAGCATCCGGAATAAACGGCTCCACAGGTACTTTGTCTTATTTCACACAACCACAGAATCCCGAAACAATTCTTTCTAGTTCTTGCGTTTCATTTTTCAATGCTACTACAGTTAACTATGGTTACGGTCAGCCAGGAGCATACATAACTACGCTTACTTGCGATCCGTTGACATACAACAATAAGTCGATGTTCATAAGTGCAGTTCCGCCTTCATGCTCCGGTTCATGCGGTATTAATCCAATAGCTTTTCTTTACGGTAACCCTGGTTATATAAAGTTTCAGGAATGCAATTATAATGGAGGAAATGATTTGCAGTGCAGATTCAGTATAAATTAATATGGACTTGCTTTTAGAAGGAATATTAATAGCGATAATGATGGCTATAATCCTGTTTTTCGTTGTGTATGAGTATTCAGCATTCTTTGCTCCAAAATCATCTATAAGCTATTACACCTCATTGGTAAGTATGGCAGATTCAGCATGTACCTCTATACAGACTGCATCAAATGTACAGTTCTCTTCTCCATCAATATTTGTGTTTCAGATGTATGATACTCCTGCATGCAATTCACTACTAAGTTCAAATAATTACATTTTCTCACCGAATTCAGCAGTTCTATCCGCTTTAAATGGGAATTATGATCTATGCTATGCAAATGTGAGCAGTCCATCCGCATTAGGAATATCGAGTGGAAACCAATACTTCCTAGAAAGTTCTAGCAACGGAAATGTAAACTTTTATCTTCCAAAGGAATATGCCATTTCCGGCTCTGGAAATATGAGTGATTCAGCTCCATATAATCAGCTAAGCAGTTCAGGGATAGACGTAAATTCTTCCTCTTCATTTTCTCTTATCCTTAATTCATATTCGGCAGTTACTCCGCAGAATTATACATTTAATGTTCAGGAGTATTCAAACAACAGTATAAATCTAAATGTTTATTTCAACGGCCAAAGCACATGTTCTCTTTCCTATTCCCATCTAAATGGATTGAATTCTCTTTCGATTGTTTCGCCTTGCCATCAAAAAGTCTATAACATAACTTTATCCGTAGAAATATCAGGAACTCTGGAAACTGATTATCAGGCAAATATAACTGCAAAATCGGATTCAAACAGCGCTTTTTTATATCTGTCACAGCAATGCACAAACTTAGTTCCGCTTGTAAATAAAGGATTTATAAATAATAATAGCATAGTTTGTCAACCTATATCGTGCGGCGGAAACTCATTTTATCTGGCAGATCAAAGCAACAGGCCTTTCCTGGGTTTATACGACAAATCATTTACTTTCCTCGGCGTTCAGTCGGGAATTGGCGATTTGCAGCTTGTAAACTCATATTCTGAGCAGCTTATAAACAGTTCATTGATGGACGAAACTATTTTTTACGAGACTGGATTACCATTAGGTGCAGATTGGAGTGTTACTTACAACAGTGTGGAAAAAAGTTCAGTTATAAGTCTTACAGGCAGTGGCAATACAATAACTTTTTCAAATTCTCCAGGAGATTACACTTTTAGTATACCTAATGTTGACGGCGTAGTTAGTAAGAGTGGAGTTGCTTTTTCTCCGAACGATTCTTCAGGAAAAGCGCAGCAGGGTTCTTATGTAGCTATTAGTTTTAAAAGCACTTAATTAACATTTAAATTAGGTAAACTGTTATAATTATTAAAATGACGATGGCATTTCGTTGTCTGAAAAGACTTATAATGCCGCTGGTGGATTATGGCAAAAGTTACTGTTACGATATGTGATGTATGCAAGCAGAAGATTGCTACTAAAACATGTCCTGTTTGTGGAAAGGACCTTTGTGAAGCAGATATAAAGTCATTCGCAGTTGACGTTGGTCTGCGTTTTGGACAGAGAATGCAGATATACAATGGTTATATGTGCGAAGATGACTATAGAAAACTTGAAGGGAATCTGGGCGGGACACTTGCAAAGATAAGCGAATCGATAAAAGCTCAGATAGATAACATAATAAAGGAAAGTGTAGGCGCTTAAATAATGAATAGCAAGGTTTATTAATTTCTTGCGTCATAAGAATAAATAACCCTGCGTAGCCCAATGGTAGAGCGACCGGCTGTAGAATTACTAAGTGCTGTTTTCAGTGCGATGAAGAGTTTCAGCTGCGGGAACCGGTAGGTTGCGGGTTCGAGTCCGGCCGCAGGGATTTTTTATTTATCCTGCATTTAAATGGTTTTGATTATATTATCTAATTCCGAAACATTTTTTGCAGTATAGTCTATCCTGTTTGAGCTTTCTCTTAATATTTCCTTCTTTCCGAATATAACGTTTACAGTTATACAGAAAGGGTATAAAGACTTTGCAATCTCCAAATATTTGCTTCCATTATCTATAAATGCTAGTCTGAATTCCTTGTCTTTTATTTCGTTCTCAAGTTTCCCATATTCAGTTGCCGACATTATTGCAAGGTTGTCCTTCTTTTCTGCTGCTATTATCTTGTCAAAGTAGCCGTTTAGATTATTTTCACTTATCTTTCTATACTGTTTTTCTTCGTTTCCAAAGTACTCCGTCAATAACATATTATAATTTCTTTTTGCAGATTCTTCAAGAACTTTTTCTATGCCCGGGAATTTTTTTGGTGTTTCGTTTAATCCTTCCGAATACTCTTTTCCTATTTCATCTGCTAATTCTACGCCTTTATTTGCGATCCACGCAGCGGCATAATTATCGTTTATTCCAGCCTTTTTAAGGTAAATACAAATAAGCGAAAGTGGAAGTTGATATGGATAATCGTATGCTGTATGCCCTCTTATTTTTATTCCTTCATAATCAACTGCCCTCAATTTATCCATTTCATTTTCAGACTCAGGATCAATGTTTATAGAGAGATTACTTAACTCTTTTGAAAGTCTACTTATGATCTTTTTTTGTGCGTTTTCAAATACTTCATTTGTATCTATTAATGTGGAATCAAGGCCCCAAATGACTATGCTTCGGCTTTTCATTTTTTATAATGATTAAAACTGTTATAAATATTTTACTTGCTTATGAATACAAATTCTTTCTTACCCCCGTTATCCAGTCTGCAGAACCCGAACCTTTCGAACTGAATAACTTGTCCTTCCTCTACCTTATCTATAGTTTTCTCTGCAAACCCTTCTATTTCAGTAATACTTTTTTCATTGAAAGTTCCGTCTGCATTTAATAAATTTCCAACTTTAATGACCTTTATCTGTTCATTTTGTTCTGTGACCCATTGTATTATTTTTTCTCCCTGTTCATGTTCTTTGCTGTGCACTCTGCATGTCACAAGGTCGTTTTCCTTGTCTATTATTTCAACGCTGTAAAGCTCCTTGAGCCTGAAAGTATCTCCTATATCAAGAGATACTACATCTGTTTTGTCTATAAAGAACTTGCCGTTTGTCTGTATCTCTCTGTAGCCAAGATCATTTGATGGGTGGAAAGGAAGCTTTACCTTCTCTTCCATTGCATCTTCAACTAACAACTTAATCGGATTAGGAACAAAGAAAAGTCTTTTTGCATTGCTGTCTATTACTCTTCTATTAAATGTTAAAAGCATTTCCAAGCTGTATTCATGCTCCGAAGAGGAATAGCCGACTTCCTTTACAAATTCTCTTATTGCTTCAGGCTGTATCCCCCTTCTTTTCATTGAGTAAATGGTAGCAAGTCTTATATCATGCCAGTCCTTTATGTATCCCTGTTTTATTAGTTCTCTAACCTTTCGTTTTGAAGTTAACGTGCCTTCAAAATTAAACCGGCTATACTGTATTACATAAGGTTCATGGAAACCGAGTTCTTTTCTTAGTCTTGTCTGAAGGTTTGCCTTGAATTCATTGCTTCTCAATATATGTGTTATTCCGCAGAGTTCGTCTTCTATAACGCTTGCAAAGTCATAAAGCGGCCATAAATTATAGGGTTTGTAATCAGTTTTTATGACACGCATTATGTTTGGATCTCTCAATGCAGCGTCTTTATCATCCATATCCCCCTTAAATCTAAAAGTAAGTTCTCCCGTTCCAAATTTTCCTTCTTTTGCTTTTTCCCACAAAGACATGTTTTCTTCTGTAGAATTGTTTCTGTGCAGGCATTCCTTTTCAAGATTTCTATTCTTCTTTATCTCATCAGAAGAGCATACGCATCCGTACGCTTTTCCATCTTTTATAAGTTTTTCTGCGAATCCGTATATTTTTTCCATGTCATCGCTTATGAATTTTTTCTCGTCATATTTTATGCCCAGCCATTTTATGCTTTCTTCAAAGTTCTTTATGAATTCTTCCCTTACTAAATTTGGGTTGGTGTCTTCAAACCTAAGCCATAATTTTCCATTATACATCTCTTTGTAAAGGTAGTTTATGGTAAATGACAAAGCATGGCCCCAGTGCATATATCCTGAAGGCTCAGGCGGCAGTCTAAGAACTACTCCATTGTCTGTTCCAGGCAGGGGCTTAAGTCCCTTCTTTTCCTTCTCATTTTCCTTGTTATTCAAAAGTTTCATATCTACGGCAAGTTTCATTATTTCTTCTTTGCCCTGTGAATTTACCTCTTTAACAGCTTTTTCGGCCAGTGCCTTTAGATTATCCATCTCTTTTACCAGCTGTTTATCTTTTCCCAAGATTTCAGATATGACTGAGCCTATCCTGGCTTCTCCATTGTGCATTGCCGCGTTCTTTATAGCGGCCTTTTTTATTTCTTCTTCAGGTATCATACGATTTTATGGAATTTCTATAAATAAAGATGTTTGCGTCAATAAACAGCTTTTTAAATGCATATTTGCTTAAATACAGTATAATAGGAGGTAATATGGCAGATTTCGTAAGAAAAAGTTCAGTGAAAGAAGAAGTCAAGAAAGTCGGTAAGGACATGCGTTGCCCTGATGACACTATTGAAGGTCTTGACAAGTTTGTCAAAGAGTCAATCGCCAAAGCAGTAGCAAGAGCTAAAGCTGACGGCAGAAAGACACTTAGGGCACACGACTTCTAAGTAGTTTTTTATTTTTTTTATTTTTTTTAAAGTTTTTATTCTTTTGATGTTATAACTTCCTATGGTGGATATAGCGCTGATATTAGGCATAGTAATAATCATAGTCGGAATAGTAACATTTATTCGTATTCTAAAACCTGCTTTAGAAGGAGTGGTTGTTATAATTCTTATATTTGTAGGCAGTGCGCTCATATTTCATTCTACTCCGATAATTGGCTTACCTGGGTACAGCCTTCCTGTTAATATAGGTCCTAATATCGTTGGAGTCTCGGCGGGAATAGACAATACGAGCAATATAATAATATTTAACGCGGATCTGGTAAGCATAGACAGTTTTACCGCATCTGTAAATAACCAGTCCCTCGCGATTCTTAATAATGGCACCGCGATAGCGCCGGCAAAATTTGGGGTTATAACTGTTAAGGACCTTCACAAAGGAGAAATACACTTAAAGGCATATTCCAATCTATTTGGAATAAACGTGTTAGCGTCAAATTCTACATATAATTATACTGGCTAAACTATAAGTAAGTAGCACTTGGATTTTAAGTATTTAATAGCAAGCATATTTCTGCAAATAAAGTTTTCATAAAAAGTATTTATATTACTAAAGATATAAGTTATTATATCAGAGGTGATATAATATGAAAATAAATAACGGTGGATGCGGCTGCGGTTGCGGAAACAAAGAAATGAATGGAATGGGCAGGCAAGGCATGATGAAAATGCATTTTGAGGAGCCATCCGGGAAAAAAGACTTGAAGGAAAACCTTAAAGACTATAAAGAAGAACTGGAAGAGGAGATAAAGTTTATTAATAAAAGGATAGACGAACTTTCCAAAAATGATTCCACTGAGGATAGTAATGAGGAAAGTAGTTGAATATGAATGGTAGACGTTGCAGATGCGGGCCTTTTAATGTTGACATTGTCCCGAAAGGGATGCTTCAGCCATTTATGCTTAGATTATTGATGGAAAGGCCCATGCATGGTTTTGAGATAATGGAGCAAATATTTGAGAAGACAGATGGAATGTGGAGACCGGGGCCTGCGGCAGTTTACCCTTCTCTCGCACAGCTTGAAAGCTCTGGTTACATAGAAGCAGTAAGCAGGGAAAAGCAAGGGGAAAAGGCAAGAAAGCAGTACAGGATAACAGAAAAAGGGAAGGAAGCTATAAAAGAATACGATAAAATGAGCGGAAACATCGCAGAAAATATGAACCATTTTATACGCTCTCTCAAAAAATTTTAGATAAATTTTTATATTTTATTTTAAGTGCAAAAGCTTATTAATTCTATAGCTGCCTTCATAATTTTATGGAAAACGAAGAAAAGTTAATTCTGTGGTTTAAAGACATTAAAAAAGAAGACGTTCCTAAAGTAGGCGGCAAATCAGCAAATCTTGGCGAAATGACAAATTATGTTGAAGTTCCCGTTCCTCCAGGATTTTCAACGACATCTTATGCATTTAACAAATTTCTCGATGAAAATAAGATACGGGAAAAAATAGAAAATGCAGTAAAGAACATAAATGTGGAGAGCGAAAGCGATCTTAAAAAGGCAAGCGAAGAAATAAAATCTGCTATAATGAATTCTGATTTACCAAAGGACTTGGTTTCACAGTTATTAGAGAGCTATCACAAGCTTGTCAACGGGAGCAATGCGGAGTTTGTTGCAGTGAGATCGTCTGCAACCGCTGAGGATTTGCCTGATGCAAGTTTTGCAGGCCAGCAGGATACATACCTAAATGTACATGGTGACGATGAGCTGGTTGAAAAGGTAAAGGAATGCTACTCAAGTTTGTTCAATGAAAGAGCAATATACTACAGGGCAAAGAACAACATAGACACAAAAACAGTAGCGCTCGCAGTGGTTATACAAAAGCAGATATTTTCAATTGAATCCGGAGTTATGTTCACATTAGATGTTTCAAATGGAGATCAATCTGTTATAGTGGTAGAAGCAAGTTACGGTCTTGGAGAATACATAGTCGGCGGGATAGTAACTCCTGATCTTTTTTACATAGACAAGAAGACAATGCAGATCAAAAGAAAAGTAATAGAAAACAAGGACAGAAAGCTAGTAAGGTTAAAGGAAGGCGGAACAAAGGACATTAAATTAAGCGATGAAGAGGCAAAGAAACAGTGTCTTGAGGACGAGAAAGTAATAGAGCTTGCAGAATATGGCTTAAAGATAGAGCAGCATTATAAGCGACCTATGGATATAGAATGGGCAAGGGATGAGGACGGAAAGCTGTATATTGTCCAGGCCAGGCCCGAAACAGTGTGGTCAAATAAGGACAAAATAAAAACTCCAGAAAACAAACAAAGTGTAATTCTTTCAGGTTTACCCGCTTCTCCGGGATTTATTTCTGGCCCTGCGCATGTTATACTTGATGTCAAAGACATTGACAAGTTCAAATCAGGAGAAATTCTGATAACTGTTATGACAAGCCCGGATTGGGTTCCGGCAATGAAAAAAGCAAAGGCAATAGTTACAGATGAAGGAGGGATAACATCACATGCCGCAATAGTTTCGAGGGAACTCGGGGTTCCATGCATAGTAGGAACCGGTGGTAGAGGAAAGAAAGCAACTGATGTTATAAAGACTGGCGATACGATTACGGTAGATTCCAAAAACGGGCTAGTTTACAGCGGAGAGATAAAAGTAGAAGAAGAAAAGGAAGAGAAAAGCAGGCAAACTGTCGTAAATGAAGGAATGATAATAACCGGGACAAAGATCCTTGTAAATCTAGGCGAACCTGACCTTGCAGAGAAGACTGCTAAACTGCATGCAGACGGCGTTGGATTGATGAGAGAAGAATTTATCTGGGCAAACATAGGTAAACATCCTCTTTATCTTATAAAACAAGGAAAGTCTGATCTTTTGGTTGATACCTTAGCAGAAGGCATGAGAAAGGTGTGCGCTGCTTTTAATCCAAGGCCTGTAATTTTAAGATTCAGCGACTTTAAAACCGATGAATATTCGCATTTAGAAGGCGGTGAAGAATTCGAACCAAAGGAAAGTAGTCCTTTGCTGGGATGGAGAGGCTCTTCAAGGTATTATGATCCAAAGTATAAAGATGCATTCGTATTGGAATTAAAAGCCGTTAAAAAAGTAAGAGAAGAGTTTAGACTGAAGAATCTACATGTCATGGTTCCTTTTACAAGAACTGTGGAAGAGCTTGAAAAAGTTTTGGAAATACTGAAGGATAATGGTTTGGAA
>JAMCSQ010000040.1 GCA_023378805.1 Candidatus Parvarchaeota archaeon
ACACAGGCACCATCTACAATCAAGGTCAGTCAATAAACTATTCAACTATCAAAAACGCAGATAACTTTCTTGCGTATGGGATTATAGGCGCAGGCGGCGGCGGAGTAATCCAGGTAATTTCAGGCTCATTTATCAATAATGGCACTTTTAATGTAAGTGGCGGCAGAATTTATTTGGATAGCTCCTTTAAGTTACCTCCCTCTTATACTACCTCTAATCTCGGCTATGGCGGCAATGGGAATGTATTTTTGTTCAAAGCAAACGATAGGCTGCTGTCAGACTCCATACAAAATTATAACATGGATCCAGCTAAGCAGAATAACTATAACATCAACTATTCAGCAAATTATTCCAATAAAACGCAAAACCATCAAATCCTGGTTAAAATTCAATCGCTTTTAGGTTGCAGTTTAAATGGAATTTATATAAATTTAAAAGGAAATTACAATGATAATAGTTTTTTAGAGACACAGCCCTTCAATGATTCGGTCTTCTCAGTAAATAATTCGATTAAAAATCTTTATTTATATTTGTCAGGCAGTAATCCATTAATTCATTATTATAATGCTTCAAAAGTAGTCCTCAGCAATACCTCAAATATAAGCATAGAGAGTTTGAACTTAACTAAGTACCTCCCGGTAAACCTCTTTTTTGAGGGAGGGCAAAATTTAAGTTTTGGTCTGCTTAAAGGAAATGATACTGTTTTTTCAGGAGAAACTTTATCGAAACCGCCTCTTTTAAGTTTAGAGCAAGGAGATTACCAAGTATCGCTTGAAAACGGCCCTGATAATTATACCTATAATTTGTATGTGGGCCCAAACTGCTTAGGATATCAGAATATTACAATTTTACCAAGTAAACCTTATTACATTTATGATTCTTTGAATATCTCCTCTATCCCTTTTACAGAATATAAACTAGATACAATAACAAATAATATAACTGATTATAAGGATGTAAATAGCTGCAATTTTAATATTTCTGAATTGGTAAGTTTTGACAGAGTAATCTTGAATAGCATTTATTCAATGAATAATAGTGTATCAGCAGTATCCACTAACAAGGTTAACTACTCAAGCATATTTAGCAGGGAAATAAACTACACAAATTACTTGTTAACGCAAGCTAGTACTAAAAGCTCTCAAAATCCGCAAAGTATTTCTCTAAACCAAACAGGGCTAAACTTATTATCTTATTATAACAAGGGAAATTTCACAAAGGAAGTTTTCCAAATAAACAACAGCGGAACTATAAATCTAAGCTATGGTATCAACAAAAGCGTAGAGATTGTACTGACCAAAGGGGCGCAGGATAACCTTTTTGCGTCTATAAAAAATGGTATAGCGAAGGCGTTTAGCTATGTCCCTTCTCTCTTTCTTGGCTTTTTATGGGGGCTATAATGGAAGAGGATATAAAGCAGCTTTATGAAGCGGTAGTAAAGATAAATGAAAGACTTTCACAGGTAAACAGCAGGAATGATCAGCTTGAATCGCTGATAAATTCAATGTCTGAGTATATCCTAGAAAAAAATGAGGGAGATATAACGGAGCAGGAGATCATCGTGTTAGATCCCTTTAATATAGGGGGCTATAAAAATGTTTCAACTTCAAATGGCAGCGTTCTAAAAATAAGATCAAAAGGCTTATGCGTAAATGGTAGGCATTCTGTGGATGAAACCGCTTCTCTAATTTTGTGCTCTAACTGCAGTGGACTAATCTGTGACAAGCATGATACCAGGCTTTCTCCCCCTCTCTGTATAAATTGTATAAAAGAGCAGATAAATAGCTTGGAGCTTTTGGATATCTACATACTCAATGCCGTTAACAGCGGCATGAGTCTAAATAATCTTAGGAAAATAGTAAAGGGCTCCTATAAAGAGTTTATTGATTCACAGCAGCATTTACTAAAAGAGGGCTATCTTGAAAGAGACCTCCTTTTTAGGAAAATCCTGACTACAAAAGGGTCTTCCGCGCTTGCTTTAGCAAGTAAGGTTTATGACCTTTCATTTATGCAGTAAGGCGCCAAATGGAAGAAACGCTTCAATGGATGGTTGAGAAGCTGCGTTTTTTAAGAGAGATTACCGATACACGGAACATAGAAAGTTTAATTGCAAGATTAAGCAAAACAAAAGATCTGGAAATGCAGACTTTTTTGCTGTCAAAAATAACAGGAGAGTTTCAAAAACTACAAGCCGTATTTCCAGTTTCGGATCCTTTATTTCCATTAGTAAAAAGAAAAGAAGAAGGGATTGAAGTTGGAAATTTAATATACAAAGATCAAAATATAGGCCGTTTTTCGCTGTCCATTGAGGATCTCAACAGAAATATACTGATAGTGGGTTCAACTGGCCACGGCAAGACCTCTTTGATATATAATATAATCAGAAAGGCTTCGGAAACAGGAATAAAATACCTTGTATTTGACATGAAAAAAGACTATATGGCTTTGGGCTTAAAGAAAGATACAATATATATTAATGCCGAGGATTTTAAAATAAATCCGCTGGAAGCACCGGTAAATACAAAAGAAAAGGAATGGGCGGTGCATTTTGCTGACATTTTTTCGGACAGCTTTTCGTTGCTTATAGGCAGTAGAGATTATCTTTTAGAAAATACAATAAACCTTTTTTCTTCTTGGGAGAGGGATTACCCGCCAAGGCTTTCGGATTTATTAATTTATATTACTTTAAACGGGAAAAAGAATGATTACTTCAAAGTTATTGAAGGAAGACTCAAAAGCCTTATTTCTTCTAATTCAATGTTTGACTGTAATTTAGGCATGTCTTTTGAAAATATGAAGGATAAGAACATTGTACTTGGCATAGAAAATGTCGGAACTGCAGAACAGTACTTCCTTGTTTCATTTATTCTTTCCTCATTTTATTATTCTAATCTAGGTTTAAACTCCAATAATAAATTCAAAAGACTTATAGTAATAGACGATGCTCACACCGTATTGGATGTAAATAAAGAGAAAGACTATGCCAAAGGTATACCCGTATTACATTCAATAATAGCTAAGATAAGAGAGCTTGGGTTTGGATTTATATTTTCAGACCAGCAGATATCCTCCATTCTTTCAAGTGCAATACAGAACACAAACACAAAATTCATAGGTAGAATAAACTTATACTCTGATCTTTACAAAGTTTTGCCTGGGAATTCTGAGGTTACTACAGATTACATATCTAAATTAAATAAATCGCAATTTTTGGTCTTTAATGAATCAATCAATCCTTTTTGTTTGTTCGAAGCCGATAAACTAACTATTGATAAAACCGCAGACAGTTCTTTATTTGCTTTAAAAAGAGAGATGGAAAAAGGGTTTTATAGTTCTTTTAAGGCCGATAGTAAATCTGTAAAGGAAGAAGAGTTTTTGAATGAAATTAATTCCAATTACTTTTTGAATCTTACTTTGCACATCCAGAATCTTTCGGAAATTATGGATAAAGAGGAGTTTGATTCAATAAAAAACAGGCTTTTGAAAAGTAAAGTTATATCACAAGTTTCTCTAGATTTTCCGAATGGGAAAACTTCTAAGTTTCTGTTTATAACCAAATATTTCAATGAAAATTTAAAGACAAAGAATATAAATCCATTGACAGAAGAAGAGTTTTTCAGAAGATTGTTTAAGTATCTTGTTTTGAATCAGTTAAAAACCAGTAAAATAAACTTTGAAGAATATGAAGAGGGGTTTTTGATAAAGGGCCTGCTTAAAAAATATATTTTAGTTAATTATAGTATTGAAAGCCTGAAAAGAATACTTGAAACAAAATTTGATTCCGTAATATTTTTAGTAAAGGATAATCTGTCTGAGCAGGATGTTCTTGCAGAATTGATACGGGAAAGCGATCAAAAACAATTGCTTAATATGAAAGCATTAAAGATAGTCCATTACAAAGACTTTAAATTTTAGTCGCTTAATACCCTGCAAACCTAACTTTACCGTACTATTTTTTATTAGATGGGCCTAAATAAAATAAAAATTGGGCCCAGTTAACCCGTGGTTCTAGTTTAAGCTTTTCTAATAATTCCTTAGTCTTATACCCCGTAAATTCTAACCCGTGCTTTATGTTAGGTAAGATGTATGGCAGCTTCCCTTTATAGACTTTATTATGTGAGAGTGCATCCTCACTATACCACCAGCCCAACTTTCCATTTAATTTTTTAAAGTGAAGCTCTGAATGTTCCATTCCCATCCCTGCATTATTCCCAAGTTCATCAACATAAATTTTGCTTTTGAATGCATATTTTCCAAAATCAGCTCCCGCTTTTTTACCGTAAACATTGCAATTTTTTATTTCTTTCAATGCTTCCTCACCAGCTTCACCAAAATGTATTTCGCTGGTGAAAACGAAACTTAGATAAATCTCTTTTAATTTTTAGTTTTAAACTTTTTAATAATTATCCTTTGTAATTTATACTTCTTATTTTTTGGGTTAGTTTCTTATGAATTCTGTAAGGCATGAAAGAAAGCGGGAAGGCACCAATTTCATATATGACCCTGTGAAGTTTATCCTCCGTTTTTATCCCAGAGAATTCTATATTATAATCCCTGCCACTTTTTCTTGCGTATCCTTTGAATAACATCTCAGCTCTAGGCTGGTGCGCATAGTCACTTACTATGGTAATTCTACCAACATAAGGAAATTCTTTCTCTATATTGTAAATGGAATTAATAGCATTTTCTTCCGTAGTTGTTGATTTGTTGTCTATTACTATACTGTCCAGGCCCTTCCCTTTTACCATATATTTTTCCTTGGTTTGAAAATCTTTGCCAAAACCAGAGATTATCAATGCTGCTGACAGATCACTTTGGTATTCATATAAGGCTTTTTCCAGTCTTTTCTCTTGGTTCGGCCCGCCCAGAGCAACTATCGCTCTTTTGTATGCAGGTTCGGATTTCTCATAATTAGCAAGTTTACGTGCTTCCTCTAATTTACTTGGATCGCCAAGAATACTGTTAAGAGCATATCTTTTTGTTGAAAGTCCCCTTTCACTGTTCTTAATATAATTTTTATTTTTCATATTACCTTATTTTATTCATTACTATAGAATAGTACCTATATATAAACTTTTCGTTTATCAAAAACAGGTATTTTTATAAAAGACTAGCAAAACTACAATTCAGGTTAGAAAGATACTTAAAAGCTAAGTTTTATATTTAACATCTAATCTATTTATTATGTGGGTCGTAAAGAAAAATTAATAAAAATACTTACAGACTTAAGCGTTTCCTTCGAAAAGTCAAAACTTCTAGAATACATGGATTTCAATCCAAAAAGCTTTGTTTTCAAACAGGAGAAAGAAAATTCGAACGGAAGCGTGATTTA
>JAMCSQ010000041.1 GCA_023378805.1 Candidatus Parvarchaeota archaeon
TTCCTGTGGAAACAAAATAGGCATTAAATTGTTTCCTGTGGAAACAAAATTAATCACAATAATACGAGAGTAATATCGCAAAAACTTAAAACCTGGGAAAAAGTTGAGTTTATTTAACACGCTTTATTAGGCTCTTAAAGCAGGAAATGAAGTTATTAAAGAGATAGTAAAAAACCATATAATAATAAAAGGAGTAGAAGTATTCTTACAGGATATAATTGAAAAATATGGAAACTAAAATCGTTTGGTGCTTTATGTTTCTTAGAGAATCAAATACAAATTAAGATCTTATAGACCCAAAAAGCATTAACATAATTAAAAGTGCGCCAACCGGGATTCGCACCCGGGTCGCTGGCTTGGGAAGCCAGAGTTATGCTGCTAGACTATTGGCGCTTTTTAGCACATATAAAATTAGTGATAGACTTTTAAAATATTAAACTTTCTCGGCCTTCAATGCAATGATTCTTTTGAAAAACCATGTAAAACTCCTTCTTAACTGCAGAATTGATACAAAAATACTTGTTTGCATTGCTGTCAACAAAACAGCAAATGTTATTGCGAACAGGTTTACAAATTCGTTAATCTTTCCCTTCAAATACATATTAATGTATGGAGAAGAACAATTAAAAGCTTAAAGCTTTTATATATCCATATAATAATTAATTAATATGGCACTTTTCAAGAAGAAAAAGGAGGAACCGGTGAATCCTTATTATAATGAAAGCAACCTTAAACCAGTTGCCCCTGAAAGTACTACTCAGAATGTTAATCAACAGGAAGCAGCACAACCTGCTCAAAATTCTGTTACTCAACCGGTACAGACAGAACAGCAGCAAAAAGCTAGTCATTCGATTCCCCTTATACCTGTTCCAAGCGTAAAGATACCTGATATCAACCTCCAACCGGTAAGATCAGCAGGGATAAGTGTTCTTGACGCTTTAAGACTCGAATCAAACAGCAAATCAATAGCATTCATAAAGATGAGTGACTTCAAAAAAGTACTGGATGATATTAAGGAACTGGAGAAAAGAATAACCCAGTCGCAAGCTGATCTGGAAAGTTATTCTAGAGCATTGGATACTCAAAGAGAATACGTAAAGAATTACAATCTGCTCATACAAGACATGAGAAAGATGGTTGAAAGAATGTCAACTTATCTTTCAAACGTAGAAGAATAATGACAAAGGAAGAGATAGACATTGACCTTTTTAGGAAAATTGATTTAAAAGTCGGAAAGATACTAGAAGCGGAAGACGTGGAGAAAAGTAGCAAGCTTATAAAAATAAGAGTTTCTTTGGGCGATAGGGAAAAAACGATCCTAAGCGGTATACGAAAAGAATACAAAAGCCATGAGCTTATTGGAAAGAAGATAATAATAATCGATAACTTGAAACCCGCTAAGCTCATGGGTTTGGAATCTCAAGGTATGCTTTTAGCTGCTTCCGATGAAGAAGGAAACCTTTCGCTTTTAACTGTAGACAAGGACCTAAAGGAAGGCAGCTCTATCTCCTAGGCAAAACCTTTTTCCCTTATTATAGAGATAGGATCGCTATTAACAGTAAGGATATCATTAGGCAGGTATTTTCTAAATACGGGCGTGTCATACCTTGAATCCATCAGTAATATTGCGCACTTATCATTCTTAGATCTTATTCCCCTGCCTGCGGCCTGCATGACCTTTATCATTGCAGGAAGGACTTGCGCATACTCAAAACCATTGCCCATTTTTTTATCGTAGTAAAGCTGCATCGCTCTTAGCTTTATAGAAGGAGGTTCGAATGGTACGCCTACTATGCCTATCAGCTTTATCATGTTATTCTTTATTCCTATGCTTTCTGAAAAGTTTCCGTTCATTACTGCGAAAAGAACGGATTTTGAAAATGAAAGCTTTTCTATTATCTCGTTTTTTCTTTCTCTTTCCATCTTCTGTTCTTCCTTTACTATCCTTTCTTTTTCAGTTATTAGAGAGTATATCCTGTCCATAAAAGAATAAGAAGGAAAGAAAAATATCATGTTGTACTTTGCTTTTTCCATTATGTTATTTATAGAATCTGCTATAACGGAGTACTGCTCTTCCCTTGAAGAAAATCTTGATGTAACTTCCTTATCTATTACTATCAAACGGTTATCGTTTGCTGCATCGCCGTCAACCTCAAGGCTTTCATGTCCATTTAATCCTAAAAGATTCGCGAACATGCCCATCGGCCGGAACGTTCCGCTCATTAGTATGGTAGAATAAAATGAATCTACGACTCCTTGCGAATAATCTGCTGGATCTAACGAGTTGACGTTTATTCTTCTCCCTTTTTCGTCTATGGAAATATATATTATGTCATCATCTTTTGCGGAAAGGAGTTTTTCTGTGAAGTTTTTCAGCATGAATGCCGCCGGAATGTTGTACCCTTTTTCGTGGAATTTCACTATTTCCTCCATCTTTTCCAGATCCGCTTCATTGAATATCCCTTTTATGTCCACTGCATTTTCCCTTGTAACCTTCCTTATCTCCGCTATTATTTTGTCTACCTTTACGGCTATGTCATTGTAGCCTGCGAGATTTGCCTCGGAGTATGCCTTCTCTAGGTTCCTCTGCGATATGGAAAACGAGTTCATGTCAAGTATCTTTGCCGGCAGGTTATGGGCCTCATCCACTATTAGTATAGTGTTTCCCGGGTCTATCCCCGTCCTTATTGTAAACCCCAGCGCTATGCGTGGATCAAAGGCATGCGAGTAGTTTGCAACTATTACTGTAGACTGCTTGGCATTAAGCAGTGAGAGCTCGTAAGGACAAAGCTCAAACTCTCTTGCCGTTTCCATTACGCTCTTTGGATCGGATATGTTCCCGGATAATGCTTCAATAACTGCCGGTTTAACATCCTTGTTCTTTGTAAAAGTATTGCTGTAAAAATCGCACATATTCTGCTCCCTTACGGCCCTGCAGAACTCTATGAACAAGGAAGGCTCAACACTGTTCTCGAAAAGGCACATGGACCTTTTCCCGTTTATGCCCGCAAATCCTATATTTTCAGATGAAAAGTCGTTTATCCTTCTCATTGTATCGTATACAATGTTTTGATGCGTGTGCTTTGCTGTAAGAAATAAAACCTTGAGATTATTTTCCTTTGCAGCCTTCACTGCAGCATAAAGAGTTGCTGCGGTTTTTCCCATTCCTGTCGAAGCCTGTATTATCAGCTTCCCTCTTTCCTTTATGGTCTTTTCGACAGCTTCTGCTATATCTTTCTGTCCGCTTCTCATCGATTTGAAAGGAAATGAAATCATAATCTCTTAATTTGCCTCAAGGTTAATTAACATTCCCTTGACAGTTTTATCCAATAAAAGTGCTTTAAATTTAGCCATTCACAGTTAAAAAGTTTATAAACTATGTTTTTCTAGAGTTCGTATAGGATCCATGGGGTTACTAAGTGAAAACTTAGTAAAACTGGGCTTTAATATGATTAATGCTGCATTATTTATAGATAATTCAAATTTTTATCATGCACTAAAAGATTCGGGAAAATTGCCATTTTATCCTTGTCGTTTGTAAATATTGAATAAAATACGGAAATGCGCTTCTAAACGCTTTTATTCGGAAGGCTATTTTCATTTATGTTATAATTGAAATTGCTTATTTTTGACATAGATTCATTGTAGCTGATAAAAGAGGTTGAAGAAAAGTTGGTGCCATTTATTTTCATTGAAACGGATATCGTTGCGGCAAGGCTGTTTAGAACTGTTATGTTATAGTTTTTGTAAAAACAGCTTGTCAATATCCCACCCAACTTCTCATTTCCTGTGCTTCTAGCTATTAAAGAGCTGTTGCTGCTATTTATAGAAAGAGAGAATGAAGAAACGGTGAAAAGGCAGGGATATCCTTTGTATGTTGTATTATAAGCTTCCAGCAATGAAACTTTGCCCATCTTTAAAGCATTAAAAAGGCTATAGCTTAAAGTTTTCATGCTTTCATTTAAAGGCTCGCAGGATACTTTTCCAGATGTTGCCGATGATCCAAAACACAGGTAAGTGTTGTTTCCTATGGCAAAAACATACGAAAGAGAAGTTAAGTTGTAGCCTATACTACTATAGACTGGAACGGAAATAGTAAAGTTTGAAAACGCTTCGGAATTTCCATTCGATCCATGAAGCAGTTGTATATAGCCTTTTGAGATCTCAGTGCTGTTAGAATTGGTGCCATTTGATAATGAAGTAGAAGTTGAAAGGCTGTAATTTACGTTGTATAATGCCATTTTGCCATTGGGTATGGCGTTCTGGTATGTCTGCAATCCCAGGATATCATTGTAAATTGAGCTTTCCAGCGATGAATTTGCGATGCCATAAGCCTGCTGCGGCACGCTTTCAAATAAATTGACATTCTTTCCTACGCCAAAAAACAGTAAGATAAACGCAAATACTCCAACTGCAGCGACTATACCAAAAATATAATATTTTTCCATTTATCTTTTCTATTTATTCTGTACCTTTTTACTTATTGATCTAGGGGTTTCTCCCCCATGCCAAGTCAGTCTTGGCCTTATCTGTACAGGATATATCCTTTCGGAATTGTCATCTAATATTATACATGCCCCTGGCAACCTGGGCAGATCCACTAAGTACTTTCGTATGTCAGATGCCATATAAGTTTGCATTACTGTGTTCAATGCATCTATGTCTAGCTTTGCCGTTACATGCTGCGATATTATAATGTCGGATTGTGTTATTATATCCGTATCCAATTTTCCAGGCTGCTGCGTAGCAATAACCAATCCTATGCCAGGCTGTCTTCCTTCTTTTATTACCCTGGAAAGTGAGGCAGTAGCGGCCGTTATACCGTTTGCCGGTAGGAACTCGTGAACTTCGTCTATGAACAGCCAAACTAATGGTATAGTCTTTTTCTTTTCTTCTTCGGTTATTTCCGTTGAATTGATTTCATTCAACTCTTCTATTCTTCTCTGCCTGGTCCTTATTTCAAGTATTTTCTGTGATAGCAAGCCTATGACCAGAGCTCTAAGACTAAATTCTCCCAAAGAATGAGCATAAAGGCTTATATCCAGTATATTTATGTGACCGGGAACAAGTAGATCCTCTATCTTAGTGCCTTCTTTTTCAAACAAGCCCCATCCTAAAGCGGACTCGAATCTTTCCTTTACAGCCTCTTTTACGGTATCGGAGGTTGTTACCTGTGAATTTATGTTTTGTATTATGTCCTTTAAGTCATACGGCCGTTTGTCTTCTTCCAGCGCTTCTAATACTTGATTAATCAGTATGCCATACTCCTCATTCATTGAAAAGCCAAAGATATCGCACCAATCACTTGTTGAAAGCTCATTTGCGGAGATTGAAAACGGGTAATCGGCCATTTCCACGTTTTCCTCTTTTACCTTGTCAAACGCACCTTTTGGAACGAATACGTTTATGTTTTTGAAAGCTGTCGGCTGATAGCCCCATTTTTTTAACAGATCGGCTTCCTTATAATTCGGATTCTTCATTGTCCAGTATATTCCCATTGTATCGATTATCAACGAAGTAATGCTGTTTGCCGTGTCTTCTTCTAACGAAGCCAGTCCTTCTGCTATTACCCCCATGGTATAACTTTTTCCAGAACCTCTTTTCCCGGCTATCAAAACTACATGCGGTCTTAGAGCATCAAGCATTATATTATTTCCCAGGCTTACGACATTACCCATCGTTATGTACTGCTTCCCTATAAAAGTAGTCGCTAAATCTCCGTAATCCTTGTGATCTTTCTCATTTCTTCCTATAACTACACTATATGCCATTGCATTCTACCCTTAATGGACTAATTAAAATTCTTCCACTCAAATTAGATTTTCTTATAAAGGATATTATTTGTTTCCAAGGATTACAGCTGCTAAACCATCCTTTGCTTTTCATACCAATAAGCTCTATCATCCTAGAATTATACAAGAGCCTAGATTTCCATGTTTTAAGCATATTGTTATTCTACTCCTTCTGCTATTTATGTTTTCCATTCTTTCGGTTCGCTTTATCCCTTGAATCGTAGGTTTTCCCTTATACTTGCTCATAACTATTGTCCTTGTTTTTTCTTAACCACTCCTCTTCATCAATCTTTACAGATTTTCCCCTGACTTCCTGAACGTTGTACCTCTTTTCAAGCTGCTCCATCTTTGACAGAAAAGCCTCATCTAAATCAAAATTCAAATGGTCAGAGATAGCTAAACAGCCGAAGAAAACATCCGCTGTTTCATTCTTTATTTTCTGCAGAAATTCCTTGTCTTCCCTTGCCTTCTTGTCAAGCTCTTTTCCATCCTTCCATAAGAAAAGCTCCAATAATTCATTTGCTTCTACTGATATATCTTCTGCTAGATCTTTTGAAGTCTGAAACTGCCTCCAATCCCGTTCATCTATAAAATTCTTTGCCACTCCCGCAAGCTCCTTTACGCTCTTTTCCATGTTATATGTAAAAAACGTGGGAATTAATCTTTTTAGGTCTTTTGATATAAAATTAAGCGAAAAGATCTGTGACTATATTTCTAGCCTTTGAGTAATTTATGTTTTTATTTGAAGCGGTTGCTATTACAAGTGATTTGCCTTTTAACATGTAAATCTCTGTAGCATTTTCAGTGGACGAATTAGAGGAATTTAACCTGCCGTTAACATAAAACATGCTTACATTTTCTACATTGCTTAGATTGTACTCTACTTTTGAATTATTTGTGTACTCTGAGCCTGTAATCCCGCCTATTTCATCGAAAAGAGCACTTGCACTTGATGACGAATTCATGTAATATACAGTTGATACGAAATCAGATATATTTGAAGAGTTATTTGCATGTAGCTGCGAGATCTCAGAAAAAGGAACAAACTCCTGGACTGACGCTGCCACTGTACCCGCAGGAAAATCACCAGTTCCGGCGTATCGGCTTATTACAGTTGAATTTGCCGTTTCATTCAGTACCAAAGACCAGTTTCCGCCTATCGCTGAATTCAAACCCGAATTTGAAAGATAGTTTATGGGAGTGTAAGTTACCGTGCTCAGGGTTGTCTTCCCTGCCGGATGAATTATAAAAATGGCAATTGAAATTACGGCTATGATGAGTATAACTGCAGGTACGATAACTTTTACGGGTATTTTAGAAGGGTTTTTACTCTTAGACTGTTGTTCTTTAGCATTGTCCTCTGTCTTTGAATCAGCGATACTTTTAGATCTGCCTTCTTCAGCTTTTCTGCTCTGATCGGAATCTTGATTCTCTTTGCTATCTTTTTCGTTTCTTAAACCAAGATTCTGATTGTTCTCATCGGAATCCATTCAATACCTAAATTATTTTAATATTTAAAGTTTCCAGTCAATTACTTCAGAATTTCTTCCATTTTGCTTTCCAGTTTTTGTGAAAGCTGCTTTACCTTCTTGAAAGAAGCCCGGGGTTCATCTATAACCTTTAAAGAATTATAACTTTCATTTTTATTTACACGGACTGAAAATTGAGCTATGTAGAGGTGCAGCATCTTTGAAAGAGGACTAAAAAATGAAATGTTGACACATTCCCCATTTTTAAGAAAAGGATTTCCGCAGTATATTCCATTAGGGTATGTTTTTTCTGCATACATGCCAAGATCAATTGCTGCCTTTTCCAGGTAATTTACTAAATTAGAACCTTTTTCTTCTCTCTTTAATTTTATCTTTATCTCTTCGTAACTTTCCTTTTCATCGTATGCCATTTAATTACTATGAAGCGAGTTATGATTTAAACCTTGCTATGC
>JAMCSQ010000042.1 GCA_023378805.1 Candidatus Parvarchaeota archaeon
AATGTGTTCAATAATTATTGGAATTTTGCTGGGATCTCTTTACCGAATCCTTTTATAACTCTTGGTAATAAGACAGAGCTTACTATAAATAATGGGATTACCCTAGATGCTAACTCTTTTATATCCATTGAAACAAATACTGTTTTTCCTATTGATAATATACTAGAAATAAATTTGATTAATCCAACTATCAGTAGCGAATTTAGCAATGGAGGAGGCATCATGTATGTTTTAAGCAGAGTAGATGGAATCTATAATAGTACCGGCGTTGCTGCTAATGGCCAAGGTCAATGGATATATGGTGGTTGTACTACTTCTGTGTCATCAGGAGCAGCATGTAATTTTTCATTTGCGCAAATAGGTCAACAGCTTGAAGGTATAGCACATAATAGCGTTGAAGGTGGTTATCGTATGGTCGGTAACTTAACGAAGCCAGAAATTATAGGAGTGGCATCGGAATATACCGGAACGTACATCTATAGAAATGAGGTAATTTTAAATAGCACCACCATTGCACCTCGAGTTGATAATTATTATATTGTCGTTGGAGCTGGAGGCGGCTCCCTCTCATCCGAATTAGAATTTTCATTTAATTGGTTACGCACTCGTGCTTATCCTCCAAGCGGAGTAATGCCTTCCGTGAGTTTTGGCAGCGTAGCTTAATTCTTTAAAAAATTATTTATCAATTATTTTATAAACTTATCTAAATGAAAAATAAAATTGATGTAAAGTTTTAATAAAAAGAGATCTTTATTAGCTAATGGTTGATCTTCTTGAATTTGAAGGAAAGAAACTGTTTAAATCTTATGGAATAGAAATCCCTTCTGGGAAATTAATACATTCCACTTCTGATTTTAATGATTTCAAAGAGGAGCAAGTAATAAAAGCGCAAGTTCCTGCAGGCCACAGGGGAGTGAATGGCGGGGTTGTAAAATTTAAAAACAAGGAAGAATTTATTTTAGCTTTCAATAGAATAAGCTCGCTTAAATTTAATGGCTTTAAGCCGACAGCTTTTTTGGTAGAAAAAGCAATAAAGCACAACAAAGAATTGTATGTGGCTTTAACTTTAGATAGAAGTAATAAGTCATCAGTATTGTTAGTTTCTTCTAACGGCGGAGTTGACATAGAGAAAATACCTAAAAGTAAGATAAAACGCTTTGATTTAGATATTTTTATAGGAGTGTTAGATTACCAAAAAAGACAGGCCTTTAAATTTATTGGATTGAATGAGAGTTACAGACAGCAATTCTATAACATATTGGATTCAATGTGGAAAATATTTACAGAGAAAGATGCCGAATTGGTGGAGATAAATCCTCTAGCAGTAACTGATACGCAGTTAATAGCTTTGGATTCAAAGATTTCAATTGAAGACGATTCTTTGTTCAGGCATGAAGAATATAAACGAGACGAATATTCTTCAGATGAATTAGAAATGAAAGCAAAGAAAAAAGGAATATCTTTTGTTAGGCTAAATGGTAATATTGGTTTGATAGCGAACGGCGCGGGATTAACTTTAGCAACGATTGATCAAATAAAATTAGCAGGAGGAATGGCAGGCGATTTTTTGGATCTAGGAGGGACAGATGATCCTGCGAGAGTAGCAGAGGCAATAGAATTAGTTAAGGATTCAAATCCAAAGGTCCTTTTTATAAATATATTTGGAGGAGTAACAAAGGCAGATACCGTTGCAGAAGGAATAGTTCAAGCAATAAATAAACTAAATATAAATTTCAAGATAGTAGTGAGGCTAAAAGGATTTAATGAAGCCAAAGGAAAAGAGCTTTTAAAGAAAAATGGAATAGATGCCTTTACTGACATGGGAGAGGCAATACAGAAAGTAGTAAAACTGGCAAATTATGGCAATTTTAATTGATAAAGACACTAAGGTACTGGTTCAGGGGATTACTGGTCACCAGGGAAGGTTTCATTCAAAAGCAATGATAGATTTTGGAACTAAAGTAGTTGCAGGCGTCACTCCCGGCAAAGGCGGTGAAAGAGTTAACGGTGTAAGGGTATTTGATGATGTAAAAACAGCGGTTGAAAAGACCGGTGCAAATGCCTCGGTTGTTTTTGTACCCGCTTTGATGACTATGAATTCAGTTATTGAGGCTATGGACGCAGGTATAAAATTAATTACTATAATAACAGAGCATGTGCCTTTCCAGGATATGTTGAAAATAAATGAATATGCTAAATTAAAAGATGTAAAAATAATAGGGCCGAATTGTCCTGGGTTAGCAGCTCCAGGTATCGGAAAATTAGGCATAATACCAAATACTATACTGAAAAAAGGAATAGTTGGAGTAATATCAAGGAGTGGGACATTAACTTATGAAATTGTTAATGTTATAACTGAAAGTGGTTTAGGTGAAAGCACTGTCTTGGGTATAGGAGGAGATAAGGTTCCTGGGTTAAATTTTATAGACGTATTAAAATTGTTTAATGAAGATAAACAGACAAAAGGCATAGTTATAGTTGGAGAAATAGGCGGAAGCGAGGAAGAAAAAGCCGCTGATTTCATAAGAAAGAACGTTAAAAAACCTGTTTTTGCTTTTATAGACGGGGTATACGCACCTCCTGGAAAAAGGATGGGGCATGCAGGCGCCATTATATCGGGGAAGACAGGCACTGCAAAAAGCAAGCTGGCCGCGTTCAAAAAGGCAAATGTCCCGGTTGCAAAGACCTTCAGTGAGCTTTCCAGCCTAATGGTTAAAAAACTGGGGTAAGTATCGCATGTATTATATTTAATAATACAAAATATTAAATATAAATAAAAACAAATGTTATATGTTAATATAACAGATTGGAGGTTTAAAAAAATGGAAGATATAAAAGGCGAAGCGCAGTTTGAAAAAGACGTTCTTAAATCAAGTACTCCAGTGCTTGTGGATTTATGGGCTCCTTGGTGTATGCCTTGCAGGTGGTATTCTCCAATAATCGAAAAGACGGCTGAGGAAATGAAGGACAAATTCAAGCTTGTAAAGGTAAATGTTGATGAGAACCAGGAAATAGCGGCAAAATACGGCGTTGAAGCAATTCCTACTACTTTATTGATAGAAGGTGGAAAAGTGAAAGCAAGTATTGTTGGGGCCATGCAAGCCGATCAACTTAAAGGCTGGCTAGGGAAGAATCTTTAAATGACAGAATTAACTTGGATGACAGGCGGAAAACAAGGTAGTGGCATAGACGTATCTTTAAGTTTGTTTTCAAGAGTAATGATGAAGTACGGCTATAACATCTATGGTTATAGAGAATACTTCTCAAATATAAAAGGGATGCACAGTTTTTTTACTGTTAGGGTTTCCGACAAGGAAGTTTCATCTATACCAAGCAAAGTGGATCTTGCAATCTTTTTTGACAGCGAATCAGTTTTTGGAGAAAAGAATGAAAGAGGAGAGGTTGTGCAGGAAGGTCACATTAGGGACATAAAAGAGAATGGTACGTTAGTTATAGACAGTAAATTGGATAAAAGCAAGATAGGCAGAAAAGACATAACTATCTTGGATATAGATTTTGATAGCATAATAACTAACGTGGCAAAAAAGTTAAATAAGCCGACTAGCGAATTAATAATAGCCAAAAATATTATCTGTGTTACAGCTTCTTGTTATCTTTTAGGTTTGGAGGACAGCTATACCGTTGATGCAATAAAAACAGAGTTTGCAAAGAAGCCAAAAAGCGTTGTTGACTTAGATATTTCAGTTTCTGAGGAAACGATAGCTTACATGAAAAGCAAGAACGAATTGCTTGTCAAAGAAACTTTAGATCAAGTAAAGACAAAAGGGATAACTCCAATAGTAAAGCTTGATAACAGAGACAAAGGAGAGCAGCTTTATATGGAAGGTTTTGCTTCAACCGCTATAGGTAAGGCAATAGCCGGTTGTAAAATGCAGATTTATTATCCTATAACGCCGGCAAGCGATGAAAGCGTATTTATTGAGTCACACCCAGAACTAGGCATACGCGTTATTCAGCCTGAAAGCGAATTGGCGGTTCTTGCGATGGCAACAGGGGGGGCAATAGCAGGAGCTAGAGCCGCAACATCAACTTCTGGTCCGGGTTTATCACTAATGTCAGAAACAGTTACTTGGGCAGGAATGAATGAAGTGCCTGTAGTTTTAGTAGATCATCAAAGAGGGGCACCAGCAACTGGGCAGCCAACAAGAACTGAACAGGGAGATTTAATGTTTGCAGTTCACCAAGGTCATGGAGATTTCGGCAGGATAGTTATTGCGCCAGGAGATGTAAAGGAAAGCATAAAAATGACTGCGGATGCATTTAATTACGCAGAGCGTTATCAGCTGCCGGTTATAGTTCTTGGAGAAAAAGCAATTTCACAGGGTTCAATGAATATAAACAAGAATGTGATCCTAGATATAAAGAAAAATTACAAAGTTGATAGGGGGAAATTAATAGAGAAAGTTGATGGCGAATATAAAAGATTCAAATTTACGGATGATAACATCTCTGACAGAATAGTTCCAGGTAATCCAAATGCAATTTTTTGGCTGACAGGAGATGAGCACGACGAATGGGGGCACGTTTCTGAAGATCCTAACAATAGAATAAAAATGATGGAAAAAAGAAATGGAAAATACAGCCAAATATTAAAAGAAATAAAAGCAGAAGACAAATTTAATCTGATTGGTGACCCTAAGGCTTCGGACCTTTTAGTAGTTGCTTGGGGCGGGCCTTCTGAAGCATTAAAAGAAGCAGCAAACGGAAAGAATGTTGCGATTCTCCAGATAAAGTTGATACAGCCACTTCCAAATGAAATACTGGATATTTTAAAGAACGCAAAGAAAGTTGCAATTTTAGAAGAGAATATCTCGGCACAGTTAAAACAGCACATAGCTTCGGTTACTGGTTTTGTAATACAAAATGAGATTTTGAAGTATAATGGAAGGCTGGTAAGATATGATGAAGTTGCAGACGCAATTGAAAAAATAATAAAAGGCGAAAACAAGGTGATACTAAATGGCTACTGATATTAAAAATTTGACTTCCAATGAATTTAATGACTGGTGCCCAGGCTGTTTACTTCCAGACAATACTATAATAGGCAATCCTTCTGCGAAGGCAATTCAGGAATTTAAAGTGGGTGATAAAGTTCTTGGAAGCGACGGTTATTTTCACAGAATAAATGAAGTTATGTCGCATATCCACAAAGGCAAGATTTACAGGTTGAAAGTTGCATATTTTGGTGAGACTACATTAACACATGAGCATCCTGTTTTGGCTGTTAAGGCAAGCGAGATGAAAAATAGGGATATCCAGCCAGAATGGTTCGAAGCTGAAAAATTGGAAGTCGGTGACTATGTAGCTTATCCTATAGTAAAACTGACAAAGGATATCAAATACTTGCCTATTTCTTACAATAAAAAGAGCAAAGACACAAGAAGCAAAGAACCTTTGAAAAAAGTAAATGTAGATAAGGATTTTTTAAGGCTGGCAGGTTATTACATAGCAGAAGGAAATACTCACAATAGAGAGATAGAACTTACATTTGGTAAGGATGAAGAAGATTTGGCATTGGATACAAAGAGATTATTCAATAAAGTTTTTAATCTTGATGCTACAATAAAATCTAGAAAAGAAAAAGGTTCTATAGAAGTTCATGTCTATTCCTCTTACCTTGCAGAGATTTTCTCTAACTGGTTTGGAGAATACGCAGAAAACAAGAAGATACCGCATGAGCTCGTTTTATTGCCGGCTGAGAAGTCATTATCTTTGCTCTTTGGTTTATGGAAGGGAGACGGTTTCATAAATACTAAAAGCTTAAGGGCAGGTTATAAGACAATCTCTCCGATACTAAAGGAACAGATAAAAATGCTTTTATTAAGAAACGGAATAATCCCGTATGTTTATGAGCAAAGTGCTCAGGGAATACACAAAAAATCATATAGCCTTGAGGTAAAAAACCAGCATTACAACAAGCTAGTTGAGGCCTTTGGAATTAAATCCAAAAAAGCCAATGCTTCTACAAATGTAATTTCTGTAATGGATGATAATTACCTTTACTTAAGAATCAGAAGTTTAGATACATTTGATTACAATGGGCCAGTTTTCAATTTTGAAGTTGCAGATGTCAATTCATATGTAAGCAATTCAGCGACTTTGCACAATTGTGGTGACAGTGGAATTGTTCTAGCGGTCAAAAATGCGATCGTTAAGGCAAACTTAGATCCACATAAAACCGTAATAGTCTCTGGAATAGGCTGCTCTTCCAAATTGCCACACTTGGTAAATGTAAATGGTGTTCATACATTGCATGGAAGACCGATACCTTTTGCAGAGGGAATTAAACTAGCAAATCCCGATTTAACGGTTTTACTAGACAGCGGTGATGGAGATACTTACGGAATAGGTGTAGGCCATTTTATAAGTGCAGGTCGGCGTAATACAGATATCAAACTTTTTATACATGACAATGGCGTTTATTCTTTAACAAAGGGACAGGCCAGCCCTACTTTACCAGAAGGGAGAAAGACAAAGTCCATTCCTGGGCCAAATATAAATGGTGCTTTAAGTCCTCTCTCGCTCGCAATAATGTCCGGCTATAATTTCGTTGCAAGGGCACAGAGCTTTAAGGTTAACGAATTAGCAGATATAATGGTCAAGGCCATACAGCACAAAGGATTGGCGTTGGTTGATATAATGCAAGGCTGTCCAACATATAATCCAGAATTTACAGCCGCTCCATGGTTTAATGCACATTTAAAGGCTTTACCACAAGATTATGACGGTTATGTTAAAGACCCATCAAATAAAGAAGAAGTTAATGAAAAGAAGTTAAATGCAATAAAAATGCTATTAAGCGAGGATCCTGATAATATGCATACAGGCATTTTCTTCCAGAATGAAGATCCAGATACATTTGAAAGCAGGTTAGAGGCAAGAAAGATTCCTTCTCCAGTATCTCAAAAGATTGCAGATGAAAATGGAAATTCATTGACTGACATAGAGCCTTTATTAAAGGGTTTAGAAGTATAATATGGCAGAAGATGTTGAAATAAAAGAAGGTTTGCAGGGAGTTTACATTACAAAATCATCAATATGCAAGGTTGATGGACAGGAAGGGAAACTTTATTACAGAGGCTATAAAATAGAAGATCTGGCAAATTACTCTTCCTATGAAGAAGTATGCTATCTTTTGTTATACGGTAAACTACCAAATTCAAAAGAGCTTTCTGATTTCATTGCAAAGATGAGAGAAGAGAGGGCAATACCAGAAAATACTAAGGATATAATCCGTAAGTTTTCAAAAGAATCACAGGCATTGGATGTTCTAAGAACAGCGATGTCTTCTCTTTCTGCTGATGACAGCAAACCATACAGTGACGATGAAAGTGAAAATATTGAAAAGGCTATAAAGATAATAGCAAAGACGGCTACAATAGCAGCTGCTATAGATAGAATAAAAGACGGAAAGGAAATATTAGAGCCTGATAATTCGTTAAATCATTCTGCCAACTTTCTTTACATGATTACTGGAAACAAGCCTGATAAAGAAGCTGAAAAATTAATGGATGTAATGTTTATTCTTCATGCAGAGCACAGCTCAAATGCATCTACTTTTGCAACTTTAGTTGCTTGTTCTACTTTAGCAGATATATATGCGGGAGTCACCGCAGGAGTAGCAGCATTAAAAGGACCTTTGCACGGCGGAGCAGATGAAGCTGCAGTTAAGATGATGGAGGAAATAGGAAATCCGGATAATACCGAAAATTATATAGAAGAGGCATTGGCAGGAAAGAAGAAAATAATGGGATTTGGACACAGAGTATATAAAACTTATGACCCAAGGGCCAGAATCCTTAAATCTTATTTGGATACAATAAAGGGCAATTCAAATGAGGAAATAAATAAACTGATAGAAATCTCCTTAAGGGCAGAAAAAATGATGATAGATAAATTAGGTAAAAGCCATGGCATATGGCCCAATGTAGATTTCTTTTCAGGGCCATTATATATGCATCTTAACATAAAGCCGGAAATGTTTGATACTGTATTTGCATCCAGTAGAACTGTAGGTTGGTGTTCTCATGTGATAGAATACTGGAGAAATAACAAGCTTTTCAGGCCATTGGAAGAATACGTTGGAAAAATTGATTTGGAGTATTTACCTATAGAGAAAAGGTAAGTACATGAAATATTAGGCTAAACATATTACGTTTTTATTTTTATACTTGATTAGGTTATTTAATAAGGGCAGAAGCTATAGAAAATACAAAAAGAACCGCACCTATCACTATCAATATCTCTTCTACTTCTAATGTTAAGATATTAAATTTGTATAAGAAAGCCGAAGCTATCATCAATAGCAATCCAAGGAAAAATAAAGGATATCTATACCTATCGGGAAAGTGCATATTATACCACCTGCAATATCCTAAAATCTATCGGCCAGCCAGCGGCCAGTGCTCTCAAATATAAGTCAACAAGAACTATGAATACTAAGCTTATGAATGCCCATTCCTCATGCCTTTTATTAAGCATAGACTGGAAGTTAAAAAAGCCTTTTCTTGCCTTCGGATTTAATGCACAGTCATAGCATTTTACGTTTCCTCCTGCAAATACATGTCTAAATGCATGGCATGATAAAACCCAGATTGTAAGTAGAACTGCATTTAACAGTATAAGAATGCTTGCGAATCTTAGAACAAAGCCTCCGAAATAAGTTACTGAAACATAGAAGTCATAGTAAAAAAACGGGAGAAGTATTATCCCAAAATATAATAAATATCTGTGAAGGTTATTGAATGCGAATAATGTAGTTTCTCCAGAATAACCCCTGCTTGCAGAATCTCCTCTTTCATCAGCAGCACAACTTTGTGGATGATTAAAAATATTCCTGTAATAATCCTTACGGTATGCATAACAGGTTAATCTGAATAGGCCGACTACCGGAACTACTAGTATAGTTGGGGAATAGAATGGGTCTATCAAACCTTTGTATTCTTTTACTGGGAAAACAAAGAGAGCAACTATTGCAAATATTAATATTGCCAAGAAGGACCATAATCTCCAATTAGGTTCTAACAACTCAGGTATCGCTTTTTTAAGCATACTTGAAAAATTAGCCTCATTTTCCATGTTTTCTCCTTATTTTGTTGAAAAGCATTGTGACAGGGTCATAATAGCTGTCAACTATACTTTCTTTTTCGGGGATTATTGCATTATCGGTTATTGCTATATGTTCGGGGCAAACTGACTGGCAGCATTTAGTTACATTGCAGTAACCCGCTCCTCCTTCTTCATGCAGAAACTTAGAACGATTTATTGAATCCAAAGGATGCGTGTCTAATGAAGCTGCTTTTACCATAAACCTCGGCCCTATATAATTTTTATCATGCTCTCTTATAACATGGCATACATCCTGGCAGAGAAAACATTCTATGCAGTTCCTAAATTCCCTTGATCTGCTGACATCAATCTCATCTATCTGCCAAGGCTCTTTTAAGCCTTTTTTTGGTGTAAATTCAGGTATCTTTCTTGCTATTTCCCAGTTTCTCGAAACGTCGGTTACTAAATCCTTTACAATTGGAAAAGCTTTCATTGGTGCAACATGTATCTTATCGCCAAGTGAATCTACTCTTGTTTTACACATTAAACTTGGTTTGCCGTTTATTTCTGCAGCACACGAGCCGCATCTCGCAGCTTTGCAGTTCCATCTAACCCCAAGTGTAGGGTCTATGTTATTTTCTATGTAGTGTACAGCGTCAAGAACAACCATCCCTTCTTCTACAGGAACAGTAAACTCCTGGAATTTTCCTTCCTTGTCTTTACTCGGATCGAATCTGTATACATTCATTTTTATTTCTTTATTCATAAGTTTCCTCAGGCAATATTTCTTTTAGATACGGAGGCATTTCAGGCGGTAAAAATGTATAACTTTCCAATTTATCTTCGTTTTTCTTGAATATTATGTTTTTTAGCCATTTCCTGTCTTTTTTCGGGTAGTCACTTCTATAATGCGCTCCTCTGCTTTCTTTTCTCATTATTGCTCCCCTTACTAGTAATTCTGATATTTCAAGCATGCTGTGAAGTTCCAGGCATTGCAGTAATCCTGGGTTATACTGCAGATTACCTCCGACCCCTATGTTTTTGTATTCCTTTTTTATATCAAGTATAACAGAAAGGGCCTTTTGCATATTTTGTTCATTTCTTACAATACCAACATTTTCAGACATTGTTTTTCTAAGTTTTTCTGTAAGAGAATATGGATTAGTTCCGTTAGTGTTTATAAATCCGCTTACTCTCTTTATCTCTTCTTTTATTTCAGCTTCATGTATCTTTTCTAAATTTGTTTTTTTAGCGTAAGCAGCTGCGCTTATTCCAACATACTTACCGAAAACCAATAAATCTGCAAGCGAATTTCCACCCAATCTGTTAGCACCATGTACGCCTGCAGCTGCTTCACCTACTGCAAATAACCCGTTTATATTTGTTGAGTTCGTTTCAGTGTCAACTTTTATGCCTCCCATAAAATAGTGTGTAGTTGGCCCAACTTCCATTTTTTCCTTTGTTATGTCCACACCTGCAAATTCTTTGAATTGCATGTACATCCCCGGAAGTTTTTTCATTATGAAGTCTTTTCCTTTATAGGAGATATCTAATAGCACTCCTCCGTGCTCTGTGCCTCTGCCTTCCTGTATCTCATTGTATATAGCTCTTGCAACAACATCCCTTGCATCCAGTTCTTTTTTCTTTGGAGAATATCTTAACATAAATCTTTCTCCTTTTGTGTTGTAGAGCAGGCCACCTTCACCCCTTACTCCTTCTGTTACTAGTAAACCTCTAACGCCGGGGGGCCATACCATTCCTGTTGGATGGAACTGCATCATTTCCATATCCATCATTTCTGCACCAGCATCGAATGCTAATCCAATACCATCTCCAGTACTTTCCCAGGAATTAGACGTAACTTCATATATTCTCCCGCAGCCTCCTCCTGCAATAATAGTAGATTTCGAATTTATCGCAATAAATTCACCTGTTTTCATATCTAATGCAATAGCTCCTATAACTTTATCATTCTTTTTTACCAATTTGGTTACAAATACCTCATCCATTATTTTTACATTGCTGCTGTGTAATATCTTGTCTTCTAATGTCCTTAATAACTCTAAACCAGTCTTGTCACCAACATGGCATAGCCTTCTGTAAGTATGTGCCCCAAAAGCTCTTTGCATTATCTTTTTCTCAGGAGTTCTATCGAAAAGTGCTCCCATCCTTTCTAATTCGTATACTCTGTCTGGAGCTTCTTTTGCTAGTTTTTCTACCAATCTCCAGTCTGAAATATAAACTCCTTCCACCATTGTATCCTTAAAGTGTACTTTCCAGTTATCTTCGGGATCTACATCACCAAGAGAAGCAGCTATACCTCCCTCTGCCATAACTGTGTGGGCCTTTCCAAGCAGTGATTTAGATAGAATCGTTACGCTAACACCAGTATTTAGAGCTTCGACTGCAGCTCTTAATCCAGAACCGCCAGCTCCGATTATGAGCAAATCAGTGTCTATACTTTTATAATTTTCATTTGTCATATCCTTAAAAAGTTAGCTGAAATTTCTCTTCTTTGATTTGAAATGCTTTAATTATCAGATTATGCAAGTGTTTTTTATTTGAATTCCTGTTTTTAAGCAGATTTACGGCCATAATTAGTAATAAACTTTATCCTTTATATTATATTCTTTTTACTATAAAAAATAATCTTTTGTTTATATGGAAACTTAAAAAATTAGATTATTTTAATCCAAGAAATATTTATATTCTTTATTTTCCATCCAATGCTATGCCATTTAAAGTCTCAAACAATAAAGAAAAAGAAAAAGCAGAGCATTCCTATACATATTCACACACAACTAAGCACTTAAATTTTACAGTAAAAAGCAAGCGTTCTCAGTCAGCATTAGAGTA
>JAMCSQ010000043.1 GCA_023378805.1 Candidatus Parvarchaeota archaeon
CATTATATCTTTTACGTATTTTAGAAGAGACCAATTCTGCTTCTTTATTTTATTAAGAATTATATCTGCTGCAGAAATAGACTCGAAAAAATGATAAAGTTCTTCTTTTTTAAGTACTTGAGGTGCTTTTTCCGCCAGCCAAATTTCAAAGTTCTTTGCTTCCATATCCGATGCGAAGTATATCTCCGTGTTTTCTATTTTACCCGAGAAAACTGCGGTTATTTTTTCAAATATTGAGTCATCAGAATTTCTAAAAGTATCCAAATGAGTAGAGTTTGTTATATACATTGTATTAAGATCAGTTATTACACTGGCTATATTTCCTTTTGCTCCTCTTACAATGCTGTCAATTAAACCTTCATTTACCTTAAGCTTATTGTAAACAGCTAGTTTTAAAGCAAAAACTTTTAATACCCTATTATTAAGTTTGTAGAATCTTATAATTTCATAAGCTACAAGATATTTTTTGTATTTGCTACGAAATATATCACCAGTTTCAGATTCAAATATTATTATGGAATCGCTTGCTATTGAATTAAGTTTCTGCAATATTGAAGGATCGACTGACAGCAATTTTTCTATGTCCTCAATATAAATAACCTTCTTATTCTGCTGAAAAAGTGATTTGGAGACTGCAACTCTTTTTATGCTTTCTAATATTAAAGAGGATACGCTTTGTGTGTCGTCAACTAATTCATACAGGTTTATAACTTCAAACGTAGAACCTATTTCATTTGCAATTGCTTCTGCCAAAAAGTTTTTCCCTGTTCCTGCTGGTCCATTAAATATGAGCCTAGATTTACCGCTTTTTATGGCATTTAATGCCTTCGAAGGTATACTATTGGAATAATTCTCTACAAACATTTTTATTTCCGGCTTAAAAAGAGATAGCATACTTATTTTAGACTGGCCAAAAAGGCAAGAAAGGCCTGAAACTGTATGAACGGTGTTGCGCCCTCAACTATCCTATAATCAGTCTCTGCAAGCTTCTCGAAAACATAATTTTTTACCTTATCATTAACTATATCTGTAGTTGAGATGATGTTAAAAATAGAAATCAAAAGCTCTTTCATGTTTATGCCACTATCTATTATTTCCGAGAATATCTCTCTGGATTTTTTGAAATCTCCGGATAACGCAACTTTTAGCCCTTCCATCGTCTTTGATATATCCATTAAACCGCTGCTCTGAAGAACAGCTTTCGCGTCTATATTTTTGGAAACGTTTGAAAGAGACTGCATAAGATTCACAAGAGTTCTTAAATCTCCCCTTGAAACGTAATCCAATGCATCCATAGCCTCGCTGTCAATTTCTAATTTCTCACTTTCTGCAAGTCTCTTTATAAATTTATGCACATCTTCTTTGGAAAGCGGCTGGAACCTTAGAATCGCACATCTTGACTGCAAAGGCTCTATCATATTACTTTGGTAGTTAACACTGAACATAAACCTGCAGGTTGCACTGTATTCCTCCATCATCCTACGCAGCGCCTGCTGTGCCTCCTGTGTTAACGAGTCGGCTTCATCAAAAAGAATTATCTTAAAAGGAGCGTCTATTGGTTTTGTCCTTGCAAATTCCTTCACTTTGCCCTGTATAACGCTTAACTTTCTATCATCAGACGCATTCAATTCAATAAAATTCTGATTCCAATCTGGGCCGAATACTGCTTTTGCCAATACAACTGCAGAAGTTGTTTTCCCAACACCAGGTGGACCGGACAATATCATGTGCTGTATCTCTTTTTTTTCAGCCATTGCCTTTAATTTTTCTACTATCTCTTTTTGCCCTATTATTTCATCAAAGGACTGTGGTCTGTATTTCTCTATCCAGAGAGCCATAACTATATATCCGCGAAAAGCTCCGCAGAGGGATAAACTATTATGCCATTAGCTTTTATATCCACAGGTATGTATTTTGTCAGATGGTCCGTAGCTCTCATTTTTATTATTCTAAGTGCTCTTATGAATGAACTCTGTCTTTCTACCATATAAAGGGCTATTACTCCGTCTGATGCAAACTCTTCTACGCCAAATGCAGAAAGCTTATTTTCACCATAAGGCATTTCTCCTATAAAAATGGCGGTGCAGTTCCTTGCTTTTATTATACTTGAAAGCTCTATTATCGCCTTTCTTATTGACATTATATCCGAAAAGAACATTTGTAAGTAAGTTATAGAGTCTATTATCAAGCGCTGTGCAGCCATCGCATCAAGCTCCGAAGAAACAACTTCCTTCATAGAATCATAATCAACTAATGGGATAGTTACTATCTTTATTATGCCGTTATCAATGTATTCCTTAATCTTTGGATCAAACAACATAAACTGAGAAACTAGATCTTCAGGACTTTCTTCCAATGTAAAGTAAAGCCCCTTTTCACCTTTTTTGGCTCCGTCGATTAAAAACTGCATCGAGAAAGTAGTTTTACCTGCACCTGGCGTTCCGGTAAGGAATACTACGCTGTTCTTTGGGAACCCTCCTTTCAAAGCTTCATCCAATCCCGGTATACCAGTAGATTCTCTTTCAACATTGTTTTCACTTTTCTTTTCCATTATCCCTCTAATATCATGTCGCCCATCAACTGATACTTTACTCTTATAAGAGAATTCTGGCTAAGTATCCTAGCCCATCTTTCAATTAAATCTTTGGTGACATTTAAAGATTGCGCAGCTTGTGATGTCGTAACTGAGTGCTTCTCCTTGACTAATAAAAGTAATTTATTTAGAGGATTGTTTAAAATTTCATCTACTTGTCCTTCTATACCTTTTCCAGGTATCCTTCCAAAATTAGTTGTTTCGAATATCTTCCTCTGCATTTCAGACTGAGAACTCATTTCACTTGCTGTAGAAATCGCTTCAGTTGGCCTAATTAAATTATTATCATTATTAACGGTATTTACCTTAGAGGGCATAGCTAATTGTATTTGATTTAACTTAGTTTCCTTTTCTTCCATGGAAACTTTTGTCTCAGTTTTACTTACAGGCTGTGCAACTAGTATCTTTTCTTCAGTTAAATTTCCTGGCTTATAATTTGGACCGGAGGGCAACTCGTGTGCAATTTTATTGGTTTTTCCTTCATGCGGATTGGTTTTTTCTTCATGCAATGTCTCTAATTTCTGAGTTTCTTTTAAAACCGGTTGTGATATTGCCTCTTTTTCAGTGCGTTCTTTTGATTGCTTAACTCTTTTATCTATGCCAAATAAGGACAGTCTCTTTCCTGGAGATAATTTATCTGCTTGATTCACTTTATTTGTTACTAAACCGGCATTTGCCTTTTCCCTTGTTTCTGCAAGGCTTATCTGTGGTACTTCTGGTAATTCAACGCCTAAAGAGGAAGCCGCTCTAAATAAGGAACTGTTTATAAGTGAAACATCTGAATAAACCTTATATGAGGTATCAAGGATATTCTGTGCTACCTGTCTCAAACTACTTTCGTTATCCATACCTATTAATTCAAATTAAGGACTTAAATATATTTATTATTTTTGAATCTAGATTAAAACATTAAAAGTTACAACAATCATTTTAACTTACTATTTTACAGCTACCTGATAAACAATATTCATTTAAATAACCCAGTGAAATAATCTTAGACTCCAATTCAGAGATATAAGAAAGACTGCAGACAGGCGCAGTATTATTTATAACACTACAAATCTGTGCTGTTAGAATGTTTGCTGCACCTAGTTCTGTTTCTCCCAATGAACTTGGAGTTGGATTTTCTATTGAATTAAGTATATCCTGATGAGTGCTATATGCTGGATTTAATACTCCTGTAGAACTAAGATACGTTCCGGCATTAATACTCGCACCATCAAATACATATTTGTTATTGATATCAAAGAAAGGCACTCCTCCAACAAAGAAATTCTGTATACCGAAACCAGCTCCTGATAAAATATTAGAGCTAGTTGAATTAAAATCGTGCATTCCCAAAACGTAAACATCTGAATAGATAACTGGATTTATTTGCTCTATACCAGTCGTATTTATTAAAAACGACCCGCCCATTTCATCTAAGGGTTCAAAATTTATGTACTTTGAAGTGTAATACGCACCGGTTACAAAAGGCTCAGGATTAGCATCCCCATAAGGTGCCTGGCCACCCCCTATAGCAGGTTGTGCAGTCGACTCTTTAAATATAGAACTCGAAAAATTGAACATTAATGTAGGAACATTTGCATCACTTGTAGCAGATCTGTCATAAAATAACTTTGAAAAGTTTCCAAATCTTGAAAGAGCAATTGCTATTGCCCAGCGCATACCTGCACAGAAAGGACAACCCTGTGCTCCTATATAAACGAATGTCGGCTTCCCGCCCTGACTTATTGAATAATTGGAAAAATTGGAGGGAACGGTTATGGGGACTATATCGTAATTGCTACCATTATCGTAGACTAAAACATAAAATCCAGGAGACGGACCACTATTGCCAACGCCTGCTTTTTCGTATATAAAACTGCCTGCCGCCTGCTGTGCTCCAACCTTTGCTAATTGACTACTTAAATCGGATAAACCGTTGATATATGTTGGTCCTAAAGACTGACCGTCAGGCCCTAAGAAAAAGGAACCTGAAGCATTTGCATTGATAGAAGGTGTTAATGACGATACTGACGAAGAGGGAGATATGCGTAAAACGAATACTAAAATTAATAAAATTACTACAATTACTGCTAGGCCTATTACAATGAAAGGAAGAAAACTCTTATTAGAGTTACCTTGTACTTTTTGTAATGGACTAGAACTGCTACCTTTTAACTTTTCATTTTCCTCTCTTAACCTCTGTATTTCTTTTAGTCTTTCATTCTCTTTTTTAAGTCTTTCAAGCTCGTCATCATTGGAATTACTGCTAGTATCTACTTTACTTTCCTCAGTTTTATCTTGAGGGTTCTGCTGTTGATTAGATGTATTTTCGCTGTTATTATCAATGGTTGTAGCTTTTTCAGGCTGTAAATCCTTATTTATGTTCTCGTTGCCTGCTGGATTAGCATTGTGTTCTTTGTCTTCGTCTGGCATTTTTATGTTAATACCTGTCTACTTAAATAAATTGCGGTATTGAATAGCCCGTTTTTTGTCATCCCTCTGCCTTTGTTCAAAGGCTTCTCAGTTGGATGCAACAACATTCGACTAAGCGCCGGAATACCGGTTTGCACCATGAAGGTCTGCCGTTTCATCCCTTTGTCAGCAATCAGCTTTCGCATCATCTCTTTACACTGGAAAAGGGTATCGTTTCTGCTCAGTTGCCTGCCTTTTACAGCAATGCATTACTGCACTTCAAGTTTAAAGGTGAACGGACTTCCTCCTTTAATGGTCTGTTGTATACAATACCGCTAATATATATAACAATCTGCATTTAATAAATTATCATGGAAGTAAAGATCTTAGAGGATAAGAGCCTTAAGAAAGATGAAAGACTTTACATAAAAGGCATAAGACTAATTAATTCTGTAAGGATAGACTATAAAACCCAAAAACATGTTTCCTTTCTTGTACAGGGAGATAATGAGCTCCATAATGTAATGTACTTTGACGAAAAACCACAGGATAAAAAATGGCAGTGTGATTGCAAGTGGTATACCCTTCAGGATAAACTATGCTCACATATAATTGCCGTAAATCTGGCAATAAAGAATGGAAAATTGAAAGTAGATCAGTAGTACATAGACATGTAGGAAGGTACATTTAAGCCGGTACCGAATTTCTCCAACTTTGCGTTTCCTTCCTTTAACCCATAGTCATGCCAGTAATCTAATGCCCTCATGAATGCTATTAATCTTTCATTTTTTGTCTTATCTAAATTTTTAAGCTCTCCCTTATCAAAAAGATATATTCTAGAACCGATTATGCTGTTCTTGTTTATAGTTTGCCTATAAACTATCGTCATTCCATTGCCTTCTTTTTTGCTATAGAGTCTTGCCTTTACGGTTTTGTTCACGTTTTCCTTCCCTTCTTTTGCATTTGGATATTCAAAGTACCTTTCAGATTTTATAAGAGAATAATCATCGAAAGTTTTTTTAGACAAGCGGTCATAAACTGAAACATTAAGGAACGCTAAAATTGGTATGGAATCCCTCTCAGAGAACCCTTCAATGTAAAGTTCGGATGAAACTATGTAGGAATTATTCGTTTCTTTCAGTTTTTCCATGTTTACAAGGAATAGATCCAAAGCGCTATCCAAATATGTAAGGTCCTTACTTCCTTTTTTTGCTATTATATGTTTGCTTTCCCCTTTGTTTTTATACCAGTTAAAAGTATCCATTGACTGAAAAACAGTTAAATCTTCATTTTTTAAGATAAGATTTAGTATTTCTCTATCCGAAACTGTTATATAATTTTGTTTTAGGAGATCCTCTAAAATGCCTCTTTCTTTTTTCTGTATCATTACTGAATTTAAGAATAAATCCCCTATAAATACTTATTTTAAAGAACCCGTACGCAATACCTTGCATATCCAGTCCTTTGGAGCAGAAGCATGCTCCACTTCTTTAAGGATAAGAACTGCTTGTTTTTGACTTTCCAGTTTGCCAAGTTCGAGATAAATATATCCTTCTTCTGCGTCATTATGGCCTTTTAAGACTCGCATAACCCCTTGTGTTTTCTTTTTTGCATCATCTAGTTCATTTATTGAAATGAGTCTTTTAACTTCATCTAAAAGTTTCAGTATAGCCCCATGCTCTGCCTCTAATCCCTGTATCCTTAGTTTATTCTCTTCAAATATTTCAGGAAAGAGGTATTCTTCTTCCCAGAACATGTGATTTCTAAGAGAAGAAACAATCAAATCAAACTTATCCAGATCCGGCTTTGAACTCAACGAAAGTAAGAATTCATTAAAGTAGCCATCGATTCTTTCATGATCCTTAGTCAAAACGCTATCGAGCATATCCAATTAAGAAAACTGATTTATTTAACCTTTATAGGTAAATTCCAATTTTATTTAATATTTAAAAGTAATGCCTGAAAAAACCTACATAGATATGATAAACAAAATAGATTTTTAATCGGATAAATCTGTCTTTGAAAATCTTTTTATAATTAATATGCCCCCGCCAGGATTTGAACCTGGGTGCCCGGTTTAGGAAACCGGTATTCTGTCCAAGCTAAACTACGAGGGCTATTCGAAATCTAAAGCTTTTTTAGCTTAAATCATTTAATTTTAAAACTATAAATATTATCCTTTATCATATCTCTTTATTGTTTATGGCAGGAAATAATCCTTTTATAAGTATAACATACTCAGAAAATGACATCTTAGTAGACAGAGTCAACGAAAGAATAGAAATTTTAATACTTATAAATGAAGCAATGGAACACGGCGGTATAATAGTACTCCAAGGAGCACCCGGTATGGGAAAAAGCACGCTGCTAACTGCTATTGAAAAAGAACTGGAGAAATCGAAGAACATAGATGTTATAAGAGAAGAATTTACTCCTATGGTTTATAATAAGATAAGAAACTTGGATATTAAACCTCCAAAAAAGTTGGTAATAGAACTTGATGATTTTAATAACATAGAAATGCTTGAAAAATTGAGCCAGCAAAGAGTTATCGATCTCTTATATAACCTAAGCCAGAAAATTGCAGTTTTAATGGTTGAAAACAGAGAAGACGGCGTTGAAAAAGCGCTTAAATCACAGAGCAAACAGTTCAAAAAATACAATCTTGCTGGGCTTTCAAAGGAAGACTTAAAACAGATAGTAATAAATAGACTGAATTCAGTAAGAGCTATAAAATCTGATTCTCTTGAGCCTTTTACTGAAGCTGAGTATGAAAAGATATATAAGAAGGCAAGAGGAAATCCTAGAATTGCGTTGCTAATATGCTCTGCATTATACGATCAGAAAACAAATAATATAATATAAAGGATAATTAAAGGATACATGAAAACAAACGTTAAAATAGCCCTGTTACTCCTGGTTATTTTTGCAATAGTCCTAATAGCAAGCAGTTTTTTTGCAGGAGTAAATCTAAAATTGTTTTCAGTCATTTCGCTGCAAACCGGAGTAAACTATAGCATCTCCTCTCCATTTTACTATTTAGTATACATAATAATCGCGGGTTTACTGGTACCAACTGCAATAATCCTGCTGCTTGTAAAATATAAAAAATTAAAGATAATAAACATTATTATTATATTTTTGTTTTTGATTATTATGTATGCCTTTTCAGACATTCTCCTTCTAGACATATATGTTTTCCTTTTACATGGCAACGTAAATTCTAATGGAGGTTTACTTGGCGTTTTTTCACTATTAGCCTATGTTCTGCCGGTAATATTTACAGTTTATTACTTCAAATATGCGGGAAAATATGGAAAAGACGTTTTAAATATAATCTTATTTGTATCGATCTCCGCCATTATATCATTGGACTTGAATATAATAACTGCGTTGATACTTATTGCAATAATAAGTGTTTATGATTATATCTCTGTTTTTATAACGAAGCACATGTTGACACTTGCAAAGGCATTTTCCAACAATTCATTCGGGGGTATAGTATTAATGGCAAGAAAGGCAAAGAAACAGGAAATCTTCCTCGGAGGAGGTGATATGGCGTTCCCCGCAATTCTCGCAGATGAATTCTTTCTTCATTATAACTTTCTTTCAGGAGTATTTGCAATAATCGGTGCAGTGATTGGATTGTCAGTAATACTGTTTTTAGGCAAGAAAGGGAAGGCTTACCCTGCAATGGCTGCCATAGGGCCTATGCAGTTCGCTATCCTAGGATTATATTTTCTAATAAGATTTATCTGATATAACGGCGTTATATATTTAAACTATCATGAATTAAAAACAAAATGGAAGTTAACGTAAAAGAGGAAGATGTAATAAAAGGACTAAAACAGTGCTTTGACCCAGAGATACCTGCAAACATCTACGATTTAGGATTAATATACAAAATAGAGATAAATGGAACTGAGGTAAAAATAACAATGACTTTAACCTCTCCTTTCTGCCCGGTTACAGATTATTTAGTAGAGGATATAAAAGGGAAGGTAATTGATTTCTCTGGCGCCACAAAGGTAGACTTAGATATAACCTTTGATCCTCCATGGACAAAGGATAAAATGACCGATGAAGCAAGAGCGGAGCTAGGGATATAGATTGTATACTTGTCATTTTCTTCTATCAACTCCAATAAAGTTTTACGTAGACGCCTCCATCTGAAGTTAAATTTCCATCTCCCTACCTTAAGCCCTTCTTTATTATCATTTATTTCTAAAAAGCAATATCCAGGGAACCCTTCAAAAGCCTTGTATTATACGCAGGCTATGGATCATACCTCAGCATATAAATTTAAGTTATTATTAATCTTAATCTAAAAAATCCTTTTCTTTTATTTTATTTGGTATATACTCCTCTGTCATAAATGACAAGCCCTTAGCGGTAAACGCGTCTAATTCAACTTTAGCCTGAAGTTTCTCCATCTTAGATAACTCCTCTTGCCATGCTTTGTTGTTCTTAAACCAATCATAATTTTTTATCTGTTTAAGCCTAGATGCATCAACTTCTTTAAACTTTATCAAATGGCGTTTTAATCCATAACGTTCTATATCTTTTTCCATTAATCCTATAAATTTAGCATCCGGTAATGCCAACCTATCAGAAGCGTGTGCGAGCGCTATTGATCCAAATTTTATTGCAGAGTAGATGTATATCCCCCATGGATCGAAATCAACTAAAACATAAACAGGCAGACCTTCTTCTTCATGTAATCTTTGAAGTAATCTTCTTATTCCTCTTGTTGCTTGACCCTGACTTGACATTATAACACAGTGCAATTTTTTCCACGCCTTATCCTCATTTGCTCTTTCGAACATCGTACTTTTTTCAAAATACAAAATAAATTTTGCCTCTACTTTATGAAATATTATTTCTTCAACATTACTCGGTATAGCCCAACCGCCACTTCCAAGCTTAGACCAATCTATTACATCTCCTCTATCCTCAATTATTACTTCCCCAGCCACAGATCCGTTCTTATTTGCATTGATATTCAGCTGCTCTCTTGTTAAATCAGTTATCAGTTCTAAATCTTCTATTGCCTTGTTTGTCTCTATCTGATCATCAACTACATCTATCTTTGTCCCAGGTATTGTACGTCTTACCTGGTAAAAGGCCGACCTTAAGCTTGTGTGCTTATCACTTTTTATAAGCTCCCTGCTGACTGCCGCCATGGCCATCGTCTGTATGAACTTTCTTACATGACCAACGTTTAAAAAATATCTTCTTGACAAACCGCTGCCTAATGTGATCATCCTGCTTTCTGTATCGTATTTTATGTTTGATAAACCTCTTACAGGCAAGGTCAAATAAGGATTTTCTCCTTTCTCTATCTGCTGATAAACATCCTTCCCGAGTTTCTCAAGTACGCTTAATCTCTTTTTCCTTGACTCTTCAATTTCCTTGCTATCCATATTTACTCCTCCCCTTCTGTAGACGTATCAGATTCTATCTTGCTTGATATCACATCTCCCTTGCTAAGACTTTCCTCCACGTTTGCTTTAACTTCTTCCTTCTTCTTTTCAAGAAGGCCTTCTATTTTTGCCTTTACCCTTTTTTCTTCAATGTCAGTTAATTTTGAAAGAGAATACGCCAGTTCTATACCATACTTATCAAACAAACTTATTCTTTCCTGGAACAAGCTGCTTTTATGCTTTCTGTTTAGAAAGACTGAAAGATTCCTAACAAGCTCCTGCAATGCAAGCTTTATCTCCTTTATTATTACTGGATAGCCGGCAACTGAATTCTTGCTTTCATTGGTATAAGGCACCCATACTGATGCTATGTGTATTATGAAAACAAGCGGACCTATAGGCACCTTGCTTTCTACTTTCAGGCCATAACGTGCATAATCTACACCCAAAAAGCTTTGAGTCAATGCACATGAAGAAGAATCAAACAATAGCGGTATCTTATTAGCGAACCTCATTAAAATTGCTTTGTCACTCTGTATCTTTCCGCCATAAGCTGCAGCAACTTCTATTTGAAAAGGCATCCCCCTATAAACTTCTGGTTTCCTTGTAACTGATTTGACAAACTCCGGTGAGTATTCCTTCTTCAAACTCTTTTCCAGTTCTTCTCCTCCTATCGGTGACAAACAATCGGTCTGTGGCCTCATCAAATCGAGGGACTGCAATGCCTTCAATATCGAATTTGCCTGCACTCTATCAATTTCCTGCGGTTTAGTCTTAGCGTCTATTCCTGCGCTTTTCAGAGTCTGCTCTGCAACTGCCCTGCTTACCCTAGACAATTCTTTTTCTAAAACTGATGCAACGCTCCTTTCAGTTGAATTTTTTAGAATCCTTATAAATATTCCTATCTCCAGCCCCTCGGGATGCGGCTTGATTGCCAAAGGCTCCTTTGGCAGAGAGTCTATTACCCGTTTATATGTAATCTTTTCTCTATTTGGATTAGTATAAATCAAAGTTGCGTGCGGATTTACCAGAGCGGTTCTTCTGACATATTCATCCAATCCTTTGTTTCCACTTATGTAAAGCCCTTCTATCTCCAATTCAATGCTTGTACCAGATTCGTAAGGATAATCGTCATCGCTTTCCTCAATAACTTCCGGCTCGTTTTTTAGTATGTTTATCTGGACTTTCATCATTTTAGCATTCTTTGCGCTTTTTATTTTAGAGATTATCTTAGCGGGCTTGCCTGTTGTAAGCTGTGAGTAAAGGACTGCTGAGTGGATACCTATTCCTTGTTGTCCCCTGCCCTGCCTCATTGACTGAAACTTGCTTCCATAAAGCATTCTTCCAAATATATCAGGTATTTTTGATGAAAGTATCCCGGGGCCATTGTCCATTATTTTTATAAGGAATATTGGAGCATTCTTCTTTAATCTCAGCTGCTTGCCATTCATAAGTACTAAAAGCTTGTCGTTGTTTTCTGATATATTTGGAAGAATGCTTTAT
>JAMCSQ010000044.1 GCA_023378805.1 Candidatus Parvarchaeota archaeon
TTTAAGTGATTTCATCTGATTATTTGAATGCTGCTCGTATTTAAAGTTTTCTTTGTTCTCATTTTTTATTAGATTCTGTTATTAGCTATCTGCGGTGTTCCTAACTATTTTCCTTCTTTCAGATAAAATCGCATTTTATAATTTATACATTTCATTGTACGAACTTTAAGATATTACTGTCTTTGTAAATAAAATGTATTATAATCTTTTTAACCTATATATTTTACCATTATAATTTCATCGAAATATTTCCCTTTATCTTTTAAAGCACCCTTCAATAAACCTACTTTCTTAAATCCCAATTTTTTGTATAGATGGATAGCTCTGTCATTGTTTGCGAAAACGGAAAGCTTTACCATTTTTATCCCCGCTTTATGTGCATATTTCAATGCTTGCTGTACCATAAATTCGCCGATTCCCTTATCTCTATATAATTTTTTTATAAATATACCTAACTCTCCAACATGCATCGATTTTCCATATAACCTGTTTATTCCAATATTTGCTGCTATGTTTTTGTCAATTTCGGCTAAAAATTGAATCCTCTTTTTTTCTTTAATCTCTTTTATAGCCTTTCTAACGTATTCTTCTTCCTGCTTTCTATTTACTTTTTTATTTGCACCTATCGGTGCATGCTCATCAATCAATTCATTTATAAGGTTCATTAATTGCATCGAATCTTTTTTCAAAGGATAACGTAATAAAACAATAGTGCCATCTTTAGCTGTATACAACATCTCTTTCTGCAAGTTCATTATATTATCCTTATTTTTCGGTATTTAAATTTTCTAATTTTGCAGTAGTGACGCAATAATCTTAAAAACAACTTCTTTACTTTTGTTCTTTCTATCTTTCTTGTTTTTGTGCTTTTGAGAGAAGAATTCTTCCTTATGCAGGGGCCTATCACCGACTTCTAATATGCCTGCTGCTTTCTTATCGAAAGCTGCAGCTAATCTATATAAAGCAGATAGCTCCATGTCTATCGTAGATACACTCATCTGCTTGAAAAATTTCAACAATTCGAGGGTTTCTCCATAGAATAATTCTACCGTTGCATGATTATCATTCTTAACTTTTAGACCATAGCTCTGCGCATATCTTTTTGCTTTTTTTGTAAGCTCATTGATAAGGCCATTGTTTCCAACCGGTAAAAATTCAAAGGCATTGACGTATTCCGAACTAAGTTCTTCCCAAGGAAGTACAAATTTTGGTATGTTTATATCCCCCGTATCAATATCATCAACCAATGACGCGGTTGTTCCTAAAAAGATGATCTCTTTAACACCTGGATTTTTAGCTAGTATGTAAAATCTATCAGTTGCTTCTGCTACACCTCTGTTTATAAAAAGAAAGAGCGTATCTTTTATTCTGTAATTGTTCTCCAGTTTGCTTAAATGTCTGTCGCCCGTTTTTAAAGTTTCAATTTTGTATTCCTTGCTTAATCTATCAATCCAATCATCGGGTAATACTCTGGCCCATTCTATTGGGCAGACTATAACTCTTTTTGTTAGCTTTTCAACGCCAAACTCTTCAATTAAAATCTCCTTTCTATTTACCTGTGAGTAGTATACCATTTTTTATTATGTCGCTGTTTATTTAAATCTCTTAAAAATATTAAATTTATTAGAAAATTATTGGAAAATTTACCGGTTTTCGATTAAAATTTTCTAAACACTTTTATATGATGAGCTACTTGGATTAATATGGAATTGTTCCACAAAAAATTAAAGTGTGAAAAATGCGGAGAAGAGTTCAAAACAGAAGATGAACTCAATGAACACATGAAAGTGCACATGCAGCCTGAGCAGACTCAGGAACCTCAGCAAGAAGTGCAGTCAGGTGTTTCCGAAAAGCCAGAAGAAGAAAAGCAGGAAGCTGTAGCGGATTCAAGCGCTAATGCTGAAGAAAAGCCTGAAGCTCCTTCTGAAGCGCCGCAGCAGAATCAAGATAATCAGCAGTAAGCTCTTTATAGATTCTGTATAAAATTAACATTCTTTTTTGGGTTGTAATTTTTCAACCCCCTTTTATTTTTAGTCTATTACAAATCAACAATAAATTCGCCTATATTATTAAAGTACTCCGATCTATTTGGGCATTTTAATTTTATTCTATTGCCTATAAAATAATCCTTTGGCTCGATATTTATACTATGGTTTTGTCCGCATAACCTACAGGGTTCTACTGTTATAGTTAATGTTTCGAATGATAAAAGTTCGTTTAAAACATCAGTTACATGTTTTATAGCCTCCAACGCATGGAAATCTTCAACTAACTTTTCCTCATGTGTATAGTTCCTAAGAGATTTAAGATACTGCAGTATGTCTTTATCTTTCACTGGATTTTCATCACACTGAATCAAATGGAATAGCTTTGCATGGATTAATCTTATACTTTTTTTGTTGCCATTTTTGTCTTTATAGTGTATCTCTTTAATATTACTTATATTAAGGTAATGCTTAAGGCCCTGCTCCAAGCATCTGACTGCTAGTGATAATGCCGCATCTGGGCAACCATACAGGAATGAATGTATGGCTTCGGAGTAAAGCAGCTTGAACTCCCCCTTTATGTTTGAAAAACTATAGGGATAAACGACCTTGATTTGTATTAACATGTTAAGCCGGTTACTGTAATTATCCACGGTTACAAGGTTTGGAACCGTTGGAAATGATATTCCTGCCATTTATTTTTATGTTTTGCTGAGTATTAATTATTGTTTATTGGATCAGCTGCATTTCAATGTACTGCCTATCAAAGAATAGGAGGCATTAAATATTCTTTCATGACTAGAGGAAAAATCGGCACCAACCTCAAAGCAAATAGTTGAATTCTTTACGTACATTTCTATCGATGCCAAATAAAATGGCACTTTTGTTATATTGAATATCTTGCTGCTTTTGTATATCAACTGTACTCCTACATTATTTGACATGTTTACAAAGAACATCTGTGAAGGAAGATACCCTCCAAGTTTCTGGTAGCTTTTGTTATACAGTAGACTTGTAGCGTTTATCGGAAAGCTAGAATTTAATTCGCTTACATTTAATTTTCTAAGATAAGATTCAAATTTAGATGGGGAAAGATTCATTATACTTACATTATTCGAGGAGTTTATTTTTTGTTCTCCTGTTATTATAAAGTAGAACTGACTTAATTCAGGAAAGTACTTTTCTAGGTAAGCTCTCGCATTTTTTGAGTCGTTTTGTTTAATGTACTGGGAAATATTTAAGGCCTTTAAATTTGATGCAAATTCTGGAGAATTGCCGATTGCAGAGACTATAAATGAAGTTGGCAATAGAACAGCTATGCTGGTATTTTCGAGCACTTTTGTAAGATTATCAGTGCTCATATTAGAAGAATTGCTTGATGAAAGTAATGATCCTGTGGATGCAAAAATTCCATTTAAGTTTATGTTTACAAGCGAATTAGGGTAACTGTAGTTTATAGTTGTGGAATAAAAAGTACTTTTTCCCAACGAGCCTGTAAAGATGGAAAAGAAGGACTGACTACCCAGACTTGATAGTGAACTAGATTGGAGCGGGAAAAAAGCATATAATGCTGCGAAAAATATAAATATGAGGAAAACAGCAGCAAAGAAATGCCCTGCTCCTGGAAGAACATCCTCAAGCCCTCCGTTTATGTCTTTCCAGCTTGTTAAAATGGATATAATTATTGCTACATAGACTATTATTAACAAGTAAAAAATATACCCAAAAAAAGTAAGGTTAAATGAAATTCCCGCTATAGTTAAACCTATCAATGAAGAAGCTGACAATAAGATTCCTAGCACTCCTCCTTTTACTCTTTTTTCTTTTAACCACCTGCTACTCGTATGGAAAAGTCTGCTCAATATAATAATTGAAAGCCCCAATACTATCCCTGCTCCAGAGATAAAATCTATGTCAGAAGGCAGGAATACAGAGATTACCGCCTTGGGTAAAAATGCGCTTAGTAAATTTATACCTAAAAAGAGAAGTAACCCGATAAATAGAACTGATACCCCGATTATTAATGAAATAAATCCTATTATCGAAAGGAGGATACATGCAGTGCCAGCAATATTGCTTTTCATGTTAAGATAATAGCTTTTTTTATATAAAAGAGTCACATTATTAAAATAAAAGGGTTATAGCATATTAATAATTAAATATTTAATATAATAATGTATTCTAACAAAATGGACGAAAGGTTTGAACTAGTTAAAATGTTTGATTTAAGCGGGAAATCTGCTATAGTAACCGGTGCTTCAAGTGGTTTGGGCATAAGTTTTACAGAAGCTTTGGCAGAGGCGGGGGCTGATGTTGTAATCTGTGCAAGAAGAGATGAAAAATTGATAGAAAATGCAAACAGAATAAGCAAATACACAAATAGAAAGATAATACCCGTAAAAGCAGATCTGACAAAGGAAGAAGATATAATAAATGTTGTTAAGGTTGCAGAGGAAAAACTTCAGAAAATAGACATACTTATAAACAATGCCGGCTCTGCGGTAGCAGGCCCTTCTCTAAACTTAAAAAAAGAGGACTGGCAAAAGGTTCTTGATGTTGATATTTCCGCAGTTTTTATTTTTTCTCAAAAAGTTATAGCGAGCATGGTTGCTCATAATATAAAAGGCAGCATAATAAATATAGCATCTATTTATGGTTTGTTTGGAGATATAATCCCTGCAGCGCCATACTATGCAAGCAAGGGCGCGGTAGTGAATCTTACCAGAGCTATGGCAGTTGAATTTGCAGGCCAGAACATAAGGATAAATGCAATTGCTCCTGGATTTTTCCCAAGCGAGATGACAAACGATTTGTTAAAAGACAGGGCAATTCTTGATCATATTACACAGAGAACTCCAATGGGTAGAGTAGGCAATCCTAACGAGCTTAAAGGCGCGGCCGTATTTCTTGCTTCCAATGCAGCTTCGTATATTACAGGGCATATCCTTGCAGTAGATGGGGGATGGAGCGCAGTCTGATTGTATATGGCAGAGCTAAAAGATCAAAATTTAAAGCATTACATTGAAAACTACGTAAACTTAAGAAACGTAACATTGTGTTATCTTTTCGATAAAAAAGCAGATAGAGTACTTCTAGCAATGAAGAAAAGAGGATTCGGTGCCGGGAAACTGAACGGCGTGGGCGGAAAGGTTGAAAAAGCCGAAAGCATAGAAGATGCTCTTCTAAGAGAAACAAGAGAAGAAATCAATGTAAACCTTAAAAAATTTGAGAAAGTTGCAGTAATAAATTTCTATTTTAAGAATAATCCAATTGAAAAGGACTTTAACCAGAAAGCGCACGTATTTATTGCTTACGAATGGGAAGGAGAGCCTGCTGAAAGCGAGGAAATGGCTCCGCAGTGGGTAAATACCAAGGGATTACCCTTTGAAAATATGTGGTCTGATGATATATACTGGCTACCTAATATCCTTTCCGGCAAAAAGTTAATAGCATCATTTTTATTCGACAATGAAAATAACATAGTGGATATGGACATAAAGGAAGTAAAAAGCTTTTAATCCCTACAGTATCACGTATTAAAATCCTGAATAGTTACGCCTTTAATGAAGTTATTGAATCCTAAATTAAGTTCATTTACGTAGTTATTTCCATCAGAAAGAGCGGATATCTCATAAAGATTGGATTTGTTTACAGCAAGAACCGTTATTACCTCTGATTGATTTGTCTTAACTAGATAAGGAGAAAACTTTACGAAGGCTACAAACCCTTTAAGTTTGCTTATGCTATAGTTAGTTCCTACTGTAAAATCAGTTTCGTATGTACTTGAGTTGCATTTCTCCTCAGGAAAAAGAACATTAAAAGTTTCATTTGGCTTTATACTCGCTACAGAAGAGTTGAATACCGTGCTGTTTTTTGGAGTCATGTTGGAAATTGAATATATTGAAGCATTTGTTATTTTAACAGTTTGATTCAATTTACTCTGAAGAAACGCATTAAATCCAGAGATATTACACCTATAACCTGTCAAATTAAATGAGCCATATGATTCGGAAAGAGAGGTATTTGCGGGAGGAGTAGTATTTTCCACCGCCTCAATCCCAGATATCCCACCAATAGTTATATTATAAATTTTTTTGGAACTGGACAAAATATGATAATAATAACTAAGGGTTTCATTAGTTTTCAATTCTCCTAGTAAAACGAGCATACCCGTTAACCCATCTGGTGAAGAGCCGTTTTTAATTGCCGTTGTGATATCTCCCGTACTAAAAAGAGAATAGCTTTCAAAAGAAGATGAGCCAAGTCCTTCTGCATTTGCTGCTTTTGATGATAGAATTAGTTGGCTAATCCCAGCAAAATTACTTGAGATTAATGTATTCAGGGCCGAATTTGTAGTATTATTAGTATTAGAGATAGGCATGCTTAAACCAAGAGTACGTCTTACAAAGAGTCTTATACCTAATATGTTATAGTGATAAAGAAGATATGCAATTATAAGAAGAATTATTATAACAACTACTGCAAGCACTATATATTTATTAATCTTGATTTCACTGCTGGAATTATTTGGTATGTTATCATCAGAAGGAAGTACATTTTTGTTGTGATTAAGCTCTTCTTTATTATTTTGATTTTTTACTGAAGCAATTTTTATAGCACTATCTGTATATACGCTTCCTTTATCCGTTTTATCAGCTGGATCATTAGGTTCTTCGTTCATTTTATATCAAATAGTCTTGGATATATTTAATGTTATCTATACTGCAATGAAACATATTTAACGACGGATAATTTAAATATTTATATCACTTAAAAAATATTCTATGATGGATAAAATTAGGGAGATGAGTGGATTAAACGATGAGGATATAGTTGATTTTCTTGACATTAAAACGGGATACAGTATTATAGATATAGGGGGTAGAGATGGTTTCTTCAGTAAGAAAATGCTGAAAAAAACCAACAATGTTACGGTTTTGGATCTTAATAATATATACTTCGATGAGCTTGAAAAAGCAGGCATAAAAACTATAAGAGCAGATATCTGCGATTACTCTTCTGGCTCATTTGATTTAGTCTTCATGTCAAACGTTTATCATGATCTTGTAAATGAATGCTGTAGTAACACCTTGAAAAATATAAACAAAATGGCAAAGAAGTATATAGCTATACTTGATTTTAAGCCGCAAGACACAATGTTCGGCCCCCCTGTTAGTATAAGATTAAGCAAGGATAAAGTTATAAACGACATGCAAAGTATCGGTTTAAAATTAGTAAAAGAGAAGGAATTAAAATACCATTACCTTTTGCTCTTTGAACGGGAAACGAAGAATTAAAGGTTAAATACATTATATCCTTTAAATTTAATGGTCTTAAGCCAAGTATCTATCCAAGAAGAACAAGGTCGTAAGATAATAAGAAAAAAGTACAATAGCTTTAATTCTTATAAGTGGCTTTTATTTCCGGTATTCCAGTTTTTTTACCCGTTTGCTGCATTGCCAAAAAGCAGACTTGAAAGAGAACTTGAGTTCCTTAATTTCAATAGCAATATAAAGAAGCCAAAAGTTTACTCTTTCGATCTTTATAATAAAGAGCTAAATCGTGAATATATTGATGGACAAGTTGATTACCGTGATGGGTCAAAGCTAGGTAAATTGTTTTCGAATATACACAAAGAAGGATATTCTCTCGGAGATTCGAAGCTAGATAATTTTATTTGTAATTCCGAAGGAGCATATGTAATAGATTCGGAACAGGCAATCAAAACCGACAAGAAAAGATATAAGTATTGGGATATATCTCTGCTGATACTGTCAGCCGCATACTACAACTATTCAAATAAAACGGGCTTTAAGCAGTTTTTAGACGGCTTTTCAAAGGAGTATCTATATTGGCAGGATTATCAAAAAAGAGCAGTAAAGGGACTTTATTCTTTACTTTTTCTTTTTATGCCCATACATCAGGTTTATAGCCTAAAATGTGAATTATCCAAAGTAAAGACTGGCTGATAAACCTCTATTTTTTCAACCTTATGGCCCATTCTGCGAGTTTTTGTACAAGATCCTTTATTAATGTTATCGTATCATCATCAACAAACAAACCATTTTCAATCTTGTCACCAGCACCTCCTATGAAAACCTGTGGTCTTTCAAGAGGATGCGCATTAAGAAATGAGAATATCTGTCTTAGATGATACTGTGCTACTGCAGTTCCTATTATGGCACCGCCGCTTGCGCCTATCGTTGCAACTGCTTTGTCATCAAATGAATTGTCACCGTATGGTCTGGAGGCCCAGTCTATTGCATTTTTTAGAACTCCTGGTATAGACCTATTATATTCCGGCGTAGCTATCAATACTGCGTCTGAATTCTTTATTTTTTCCTTGAATACCTTTACGCTTTCAGGTATTTCCTTTTCTTCATCCTGATTAAATAAAGGTATACCATTTAAGTCAAGTATCTCTATCTCTACGTTTTCAGGTGCATATTTCTTAGCTGTGTTTATTATTGCTCTGTTGAATGAGTCCTTTCTAAGACTTCCAGCAATTGCTGCTATTGTTATTCTTTCCATTTTTTAATCATGCATTAAATGTTTATAAATCTTTGTTAATATCGTAGAGGCGATATTATTTTCATCACTAAAAACTTCCCGGATAAAGCCATTCTTAACTTTTCCTAAATCAAAAAGGTATAGTTGCTTTTTTAAATATACTTGTTGCTACTTGCCATTACAGCTTTTCTGTATACTGATGAAACATGTATAAAACTAATAGATTTTAGGGGTAAAAGAATATATATGGCGTACTTTTATAATAAATGAATGAAGAATATCAGCAAAGAAGAAAGGACTTTCAAGTTCTTTCTAATATCTAGAGCATCTAGAAGTGTAGCCCTTATATTTGTCACCTTGTCTTTGCCATTGTACTTATTTACACTTCATTATAACATAATATCCATCGGTGTCATATATTTTGTTATAATGGCATTCAATGCCATTTTGTCAGTTCTTCTTGGGGCATTAGGTGACCGAATAGGGTATAAGAAATCGCTTATAATTGGAGAAGTTTTCCCCCTTATGGCTTTGATACTGCTTACTGTTTCAGCAAATTTCTTTGCAATAGTTATAGCTGCAATAATAGGAGGAATAGCAGGTGCTGCAGGCGGCATGCGTGGGACTTTTTCACCGGGATCTACGGCATTGATAGTAAGCAATTGGAAGAATAATAACGAAAGGGTTAAAAAGCTTGCTGATACAACCTATATTGGTTCTACGTTTGCAATATTCGGCAGCCTGATGCTTTATTTTAAGGCTTTCTTCATTAATTCCGTTGGGATAATAGGCAGTTTTAGGGTATTATTTGGATTTTCAGCTTTTATGGTTCTTATTTCCCTGGTTGCATTGCTGTTTGTTGCGGAGGTAAAAAGACCTAAGAAGACTACTAAGGTTATGAAAATTAGAAGCATACATTACTCTATTAAGGTTATTCTTGCAAATTCATTCAATGGTTTTGGATTAGGGATGGCAGTTCCTCTCCTTCCTTTGTGGTTTGAACTGCGTTTTGGCGTAAACAGCAGTCTTATTGGTATAATATATACTATTTCATATGCAGCCACCGCAATTGCAGCATTTGCAGCATCGAAGAAAGCATATTCGCCCAGGTTTTCTACGCTTTTCACTGCTTCGTATACCAGGGCATTGCAGGGAGTAATGCTTATAATAATAGCATTTTCCCCGCTGTTTATTCTTTCATCTTTTTTCTTTACTCTACGTTCATTTATAGCAGGTTTTGGCTCACCTTCCAGGAGTGCAGTAAATATGCATGGTGTTAATTCCCAGGATTATGGTACTGCCTCCAGCGTGATGGGCCTGGCAAATAGACTGGCACAGACCAGTTCCGGTTTATCTGGTTACTTGATGGATATTTCTCTTCCTTTTCCAGTTCTGTTTGGAGGGATTCTTCAAACCGTCGGAGGATTTATTTACTTCAAAGTATTATCCCAACACAAACATGAAAAGAAAAGCTAAGATAAACATCTATAGCTCAAACTCTAAATTAAATAAGTACATATCCTCTGATTTTTCTATCGGCCTTTGCTTAAATAGGCCTTTACCTGAAACCCTTATGTTTACATCTCTAAAGCCATCTACAGCTACTACATATCCTTTACGAGTTATAGCATTATCTGTAGAGGAATTTCCACATGAGGACAAAATCTGTAGATCCAAATTAGTTATACCATATCTCTTTAATATGCCTGCATCAGCACATATCTCAACTGAAGTTTTTATGCCGTTGAAGTTTATTATTGGATTCTTGCTGTAAGATAAAGAATATTCTTCTTTTTTATATTCTTCATAATTTGTTTCAGAAGGATATAAGCGCAATGCTCCTCGTAAATTAAATCTTGAACTAAGTCCATCATTGAACTTGTAAATACTTTTAATTACCTTTCCGTTTCTTAATATAGGCATTACGTTGTAAAGTGTCATATTCTTATCATAAAACATTGCGGTTCCAGGAAAAATGAGCATATCCGAGCCTTTGCTTGCAATTTTAAGATCTTTTAACACTCTTTCATACTCTCTTTTTGAGTAGGGTATATCCGGAACTTCTTCAAATACTGATTCATCATCAATTTTTTCTTCAAGTATTTTTCTGGCATCTCTTGGAGCATATTCATTGTAATCCGAAACGTTAAACAGGAGTTTAATTGCATCCTTTGCCTTATTTTTTGTAATAAGTTTTCTAGAGTATATGCCGGATTTAGAAGTAAGGCTCCATTCCGGCCCCACCAATATATCTATTCCGTTGTCCTTAGCATTGTAAATATTCGTTATTACCCCATAGGGGTTTCCGTTATTAGCCGTTTCAATGTTTTTCATTGCTCCAAGAAGCATCTCTATTTTCATTTTCTTTATTAGAAAATAAATATTATTAATAGTTTTGCTTCTCTATAACCTAAAACTAATCAATTAAGGAGGAGCTGCAAGGTGAGCAGGAATCGCTACAGCACCAATGTAAGCTGCAAGTATTGAGCCAAGGGTTAAGAAGATTAAAAATAGTACTATATAAATTATCCAGCTTTTATTTAATGGTTTATTGCTACCATTCTCTCTATATTTATCCATTACTAATGTAGTAGGATAAGCAAATATTCCTGCGATGCCAAAAGCAGTGTAAAGCCCAAGAAGTGCTATTGGAGAGCTGGTATATCCAAGATTATAACCTGATATGCCGTATTCTATAATTACTAAACCCATAAATAGTGCAATAAGTCCTACATACTGCAGTTTCTGATTGTATTTGACCGTTAATACAAATCCAAGAGTAAGTATACCCATCATTATAAACGGATCATAAAACAGTAAATCATATGCACCAGGTAAATTCCAGGTTACTTCTCCATAAAAGCCCATTACGAGAATGAATACTGCCAGTGCTGCAAACATGAATATTGAACCTTGCAAATGGGATTCTATACTTAATTTTGAGTTTGATTTATTGACGTATCTTGCTTTATAGTCCCTGTAAACAGCAATCACAGCATAATCTGTGAGAAATCCAATAAATGCAACAAAAAATAATTCTAGTGCCAATTCGTCTACGAATCCCATGAATAATATAGTATTTCTTCATTTATAAATCCTTGCTATATATCTGGTTATAACTTCCTACTTTTTCTTCCGCATTTCCGGGTTTGTGTATTTATTCCAAAACAGTTTGTACATTTTTAACTTGTCAGGCAATTCATTCAGATATGGAATAAACGGAAACAGCATTAGTATAAAAAATATTATTATGGCTACTAAACCATTTTCAAGGTCATTCCACCAAGAGATATTAGAGGTTGCTATTTCCAGAGCATCGTAAGGTATAAGCCAATACTCTATGGACCAAGGGGGCGCACCAACTTTCAACATGCCCCATTGTGCAGTCCTTAAGCCATAATGCGTTGCCGCAGTTGTCAATGCCCCGGTGTCATACAGAAATCTTAATACATACGTTTCATCCAGTCCACTAGAACTTTCATTTTGTACTACTAATTGATATTGCCCTAATTCTGCCATTTTAGTTAGGCTAGCAGTTGCAACTATTAGAGGATTTTGTGAAGTCATTGCATTTGAAATTGAGCCGTTATTACTGAAGTAATTATAAGCCTGGATAAACTGTTGCTTTTGCTGCGAAGAACTTCCATTGAAAAACACGGAAAGTTCATTGCTCTTGTTTTCAAAGCTTACATAAGCAGAGTAAGGAACTGTAAAGTAAACCGCCCTAGTGCTGAATGTGTACGGATCTATAGTATCAAGGTAGGTAGCGGTCCCTGATGAAAAGTTGAATTCCTGCAATAGAGTAGTTGCAACGCCGGAAGGATTAGAGTTTGCTGCCTGACTAATTGTCAACGGCGCTATATACGGTGAACTGAATAAAAATGCAAATGCTAATATTATTATAAATATATATATCATTCGTCTGTACATTTTTTTATGGTCTGCTTTTACCATTTTATATGGTATATCTTTTCTATAAGGTACACTTAATCCGTCTTTTTTCACTAGAGAATAATGCATAAAGATAAGCAAGAGTAATAATATTGGAATTATAGCCACGTGCCAGCCTAAAACAGCTCCCTGATTTAAAGGATTTACCCAAAACCCTAATCCAAAACCGTTCCATAGATCCGCACCTGCCTTGTCATTCCATTGTGAAAGCAGTCCTCCCTGGACCCCTATACCGAATGCAAATTCAAGTAGAACTAAAAGAAGAAGCGCACTACCAATCATCCAAACAAGCTTTTTCTTTTTAAATGCGGAAGTTGAAAAATTAACAAAAATATGTATAAACATCAATGTTACGAATGCTTCTGCTGCCCATAGATGCAAACTGCGGAAGAAAGTACCAATTGCAGTAGTATCCCACCAGTAAGGACCAAAAATCAGCATTATCATGCCGGTAATTGCTAATATCACAAATAGCTCTAAAAGGTATATGCCTATCGTGAAAAAGAAACTATTGCCGTAAGAAGGTACATATTTTATGTATTGATCATGCATTAAATCGATTAAAGGACTAAAAAATGAGTCATTATGTTTTTTACCCTTATCCATACCTATTAAATAATCAATTATTCGCTATAAATAGTTTAGCAGTAAAACAATAGCTTGGCTGCTTTATTCTAGAAAGGCGTTTTATATTTTTATATAATTACTAACTTCTTGGTTATTACCATTTGGCCCGTTCTCGCATTCTCTACATTCCTTAATGTTTTCAGAGCTATTGCAGTTGACAGTTTTAAACGATTCAAATGCAGAAATAAGCGATTTGCCCGTTTCTGTCATGCGGTATTCACTTCTTTTCATGTTATTATTATAGGATATTATTTTTTTTATGATTCCTCTTTTTATTAGATCATTCAACGCTGTACTAAGTGTTTTTGGGTATATTTTTGGGTTTAATGAAAGAAGTTTATCAAAGTTTACACCGTCATTTTTGTTTATTTCCTCTAATACTGTCGCATCCCACTTCTTTCCAAGCACATTTAAAAGATCCAAAGTATTGCATGCCATATAAATTATTGATTTCCGTGTTTTAATGCATTTAGTTTATCTTCTCTTCCTTGAAATTATAGTTGTTTACCTTATCCTCATTCTTTTTATGCTGCTTTGCTATAGGTTCAGTATAGTACTTGCTTTCCAGACTTGAAAGAAAATCGATATCACCCTTATCAAGTTTTATTCCTACTGCTTCAATGTCCTCCTTCATGTGCGCTGGATTGCTGGCTTTTGGTATCGGAAACGTGTTATCTCTATGCACAAGCCAGCTTAAAGCAACCTGTGCAGGCGTTTTACCATATTTATCTGATATTTTACTAATATCAGCAAGTAATTCATTGTTATTGAATATCTTCCCATGAGAAAGAGGGCTGTACGCTATCACTGCAATGCCATTTTCTTTACAGTAATCGAATACTCCAGTATTTTCTATGTCTCTTGTTACTATGCTGTACTCTACTTGATTGGATGCCATTTCATATTTTGACATAACTGACTGAGCTTCTTTCATTTCATCAAGCGAAAAATTGCTTATTCCTATATTCTTTATCTTTCCATCCTCTATCAGTTTTTCCATAGCCTGCATCGTTTCTTTTATTGGAACTGATTTATTAGGCCAGTGTAACTGATATAGATCCAGATAGTCTGTTCCTATTTTCTTTAAGCTCGCTTCGCATGCCTTTATTACAGCTTCGTATTTGAAATGTGTTGGCCATACCTTGCTTGCAATAAAAAGTTTTTCTCTTTCGTAGCCTTCTATTGCCTCTCCGACGATATCCTCAGTATTGTACATTTCTGCGGTATCTATGAAATTTACTCCATTGTCTATTGCATATTTTATTGCCGTTATATTGTCTTCCCTGTTACTGCTAAGCTGCCAAGTACCAACTCCTATAATAGAAAGCTTTTTGTTTGTTTTGTTAAATTCTTTAGCTTCCATGTCAATTTAAATTGTTTATTCTATTTATGGTTTTTCGGTTTAAGCTTTAAGTGCATATCCTTTGAGATCCTTATTGTAGGAACTAAAAGTATCTGAAAACTACCTAAAATAAAAAGGTAAACCCCTATTGTGGTCAAGTGACCTGGCAGGAATTCTATGCTGCCCATTAGAAATTCAATACCTATCATAAAATCGTTTATTAAGCCTAGAACTTTGTAATTTCTCTCTATATCCCTTGTTATTCTGTCTTTATCTTTCTTTAAAGCCATCAAAGTGCCTTTACTATATCATCAGTTGGTAAAACATCAAAAAGCTTTTTCATGTTTTGTATGGATCTTTCATTAGCTTCTTTGTCACTGGAAGAAGAGGCATCAGAATCTACAACTACATAAAATCCCCGATTTACTGCATCTCTAGCAGTAGATTCCACACCTATTTCAGTGGCTATACCTCCTATTACTAAACTTTCAATCCCTGCATTTCTGCACATCAGCTCAAAATTTGTGCCTATAAATATGCTTGCAGTGTTTTTGTTTATTACTGTGTCATTGTCTTTAGGTTCAATTGCTAGATCAAACATTTCTTTAGGTAATTGCGACATGTTAAACTTTATCTTACTTGAAGAATATTTTCTAACAGGAGATTCAAATTCCTTTGGCAATGGGGTAATCCTTGTAAAGAATATTGGAATTCCTTTGATTCTCGCCGCATCTATCAGCTTACCCATATTCTTAAGAAATTCTTCCTTATTGTATATATTATTTACTAACATTTTCTGTACATCCCACACTATTAATGCGGTATGCTCCGGATTTAGTATTTCCTTAATTTCAGTATAAACTTTTCTTTCCATTTTTTAAAATGGCAGTTTATTTATATAAACTTTTCCACAAAAAAAGAATATAAATCCACTATTCAAACCCCCGCAATTAATATTTTTATAATAAGATTTACAATTATTAGAATGGACCTAACTAAAAACATACTCATAAAAGCAAATCCTGGCACAGGAAAGACAACTTCATTAGCTGATAGAGTAATAGAACTTATAAAAGACGGTGTTAGTGAAAATGAAATATTATGTCTAACTTTTACAAATAAGGCAGTTGATGAAATGTTTGAAAAAATAAGTCAAAAACTAAAGGAAAGCAATCTAGAGATTTCAAGGATAAATGGCATTACAATATCTACATTTCACAGCTTCTGCAATTCATACTTTTCAGAGCAGGAAAAAGAGTACGAACTTGTTAGCAACAACTTCATAAGATTTTCAATATTTAAGAGCTTTGAAAACAACAATGCATTCAATTATGACAGAGATTATGTTATACAGGAATTAGTTCCAAAAGTAGAGAATGCGATAAGGTACATAAAAAGCTTTGGGATAACTCCTGATGAAATAAACATAAAAATGACCAAAGAAGAGCTCATAAACAAGTCTTTTTTAGAAAACATGAACAGTGTAACAGTAGAAGAAATTCTGGCTTTTCTTGATTATTTCATAACGGCTTTCAAGGACTATGAACGAGAAAAAGGACCTACAAAAATCGATTACAATGATCTTTTGAAAAGGTTCTTGCAAGAATATGACCCTCTGAAAAAACATTACAAATATGTTTTGGTAGATGAATTACAGGATCTAAACGAGGTAGAAGCAGAAATAGCAAGGCTTTTAGGGGATTACTTATTTCTTGTAGGAGACAGAAAACAATCAATATTCGGTTTTCAGGGAGGTAGCTTAAAAAATTTCATTGAATTTCAAAAACTAAGCAATTTAGAGCAATTAACAAAAGGACTTAATTATAGAAGTTACAGCGAAATCCTTGATTATTCAAAGCGGTATTTCCTCAATAAAACAAAGGATAAAAGTTATGAGGAAGAATTAAGCAACTTTAAAAGCAATAAAGGTCCGGGCGGAAAAGTAAAACAGCTTATAGGAAACAACACAGATAATATAGCTGTAAAGCTTGCTATGGACCTTGTCTCGCAGGGAAAAAATACAGCGATAATAACCAGAACTAATGAACAGATAATAGGTATTTCTCGTATCTTGGACTCAAAGAATATAAAATATGCGACAACTGCAAGCGCTTCTGTCTCAACAAGAGCAAAGAACTCCGTAATTAATTATTTAAAAGGGATATTCAATGCCGATGAAAAGGACATTTTAAAGGCGCTATTCACACCGTTTTCAGGCGTTTCACTTAAGAGAGCATTTGAAATTGAGGAGAAACGCAGGAAAAAAGAGATAAACATGAACGATATAAAAGGACTTGCAAAGCCCTTTTTTGATAGAAAAGCCTCTGCAGAGCTTAATATATTTAATATAAACAAACTTTTCAATGAGACCATACTGCCGATATCAGTAGCCTTGGACAACGATTATTATATAAGTGCGGCAGCAATTCTTGAAAATATAAATCAGTACATAGACAGCACTGAGCTACCTAACTTTTTAGATATGCTTGTATATCTTTACACGGCAGAAGACAGTTATGAATCAAATGATAAACAGGAAAATCTTGTACTTACAACCGTCCATAAGGCAAAGGGATTAGAATTTGAGAATGTTATATATGTTCCAAAAAAACAAAGCAATAGAATGAGTTTCATTGATTTAGTAACTAACTCTATAATCAAACAGACAAAGGAAATAGATGTCAAAGAGGAATTGTCAGAGGAAAGCATAAGAGTAGATTTTGTCGCATTTACACGAGCAAAGGAAAACCTTTTTGTTGTTACTCCGGCCGCACTTACCGAAGATTACTATATTGAAGGGTTAATTGAAAAAAACATCACAGAAATGGAAGACGAGCCCGCTCCTTTTAAGAAAAAATACTCTGAAGCATATTCTCTTTTTGTCAATAAGGAATATAATGCGGCAAAGACATTACTTGAAGAGAATGATAAATGGATGGTAAAGCGGATAAACAACTATTTTAGCCAGCTTAAAAGCATCTCCTTTTCACTACTTGACGCAATATCGGATCCATTAAACTTTATAAAAACAAAAGTTTTGGGAGTAAGCGAAGTAACAGAAAGCACAAAATTTGGTTTAATGGCACATAAGATGGCAGAGGACTACTTTAAACATACCTTAAAAGAAGAGGAATTAGACGAAACACAGAAAAAAATTCTCCGGAACATAATAAGTATTCTGGAAGAAATAAAAATAAAATACAATGCCGTGGAGATAAACGCTGAAAAAACGTTGGAAATTCCACTTCAAGCGGTATTTCCCGACATAAAAATTGATTTAAAGGTATCTGCAAAGCTGGATGCAGTATTCTTTAACAAAGAAAAAGACAAATTTCTGATAATAGACTTCAAGACCGACAGGTCCGATGATAAGGGATCAAAACACAGAAGACAGCTTGCCCTTTACCGTAGACTTTTCGCAATAGCAAAAAATATAGACGAAAAATATATAGACACGGCAATAGCATACATAAACTTAACGGGAAAGATAAACACCGGAAAGTTTGAATATAAATTAGATACGCAGAAAATAAAGGACATGCAAATAGAGACGGTCAAGAATCATATCCTACAGCTTTTGGTATACAAAGAAAATCCGGAGAGGTTAATTGAAAAAGCAACTGAAAAGTACTATTATTCTGACAGCTTAAATGATGAAATATTTAAGAAATTAAGGGAAGAACACGAACATTCTAAAGCAGTATGATAAGGAAGGAGGATACTTTTTATGCTTTTTTTGCTGGAATCGCTTCGTTTGTAACCGCATTTATAATAATTTTTCTTGCTTTTCCAAATAAGTTCCAAAACGACCCTTCATTGTTTTCTATATTTTTTGTAGTAGTGATAGAAGCGGTTGTTTTCTTTGCTCTCTTTTTTACTATGCGCAGATCTATTTAATCTTTCCTGATAGTCTTCATCATATTTTCATTTCCCCTTGTAAGAGAAAGGAGAGCTGCTATTACAAGCATTATTATAAGAAATACAAAAGAGAACTGCATTCCTGTTATGAAGCCCCGGGTTATACCTCCTATTAATCTAGAGGTTCCTACAAATATCTCGAATGCAAGGTATCTTGGAATAACTAAAGTTGCGGTAACTATCACTATTATAAAACTTCCCATTATACCCATACTACCAAATAACCTTAAAACACCGGAAGCTGTGCCAAATCTGCCAGCTTCGCTGCTTTTCATTACTGCACTGTTATTAGCAGGCCAGAACATTGATCCTCCAAAGCCTGTTATTGCAGAGCCTATAAGGACTATGTATACGCTTGAGGTTGCAGTCAATGCGAAATAGACAGTTATCCCCAATATCATTATTACAAGGCCAAGAGTTGCAAGAAGCCTTGCACCATATTTATCAGAGTACCTCCCCATAAAAGGAGAAAGCACACCACTTAATATGTAACCTGGTAAAAGAAGCAATGAAGCATAAAATGGAGTCAATCCTCTAACGCCCTGAAGATACATTATAAGCATAAATGCTACACCCATAAATCCAAGGCCCTGAAACATTGAAGCTAAAACGGAATTCTTAAACACTTTGTTCTTGAACATTGATAACTTTACCACTGGATTTACAAAGATCTTTTCCCTGAAATAGAAAGGTATTATCAGTATGAAACCTGCTACAAGAATGGAAACATTTATGTAATTTAATCCAACGGAGGCTATTCTTACACCGGCATACAGTATCATTGAAAGAGATATGCCCAAAAAACTCATTCCGATTATATCAAGTTTTTCATTTTCTCTTTTATTGTCTTTTATGTATTTAATAGCGAAAGCTAAAAGAATTATTCCTATAGGAACGTTAATGAAAAAAATGTATCTATACCCTATAAAAGTAGTTATTATACCTCCAAGCACTATACCTAACATAGCGCCAACATTCCAGCCCATTCCTGTAAATCCGTACGCTTTTCCAAGTCTTTCCCTTCTAAATGTATCGGCTATTATTGCTCCGCTGTTGGCAGTCATCATCGCACCGCCGACAGCCTGAAAACCTCTGAATATTATTAAGGTGATATCTGTTGGAGCGATACCGCACATAAATGAGAAGATTGTAAATATTGCTATGCCTGAATTAAAAATTCTTGATCTTCCAAAGATATCTCCTATCCTGCCAAGCTGGGTAGCAGCAACTGCTGTAACAAGAAGATATATCAGAATAACCCAGATTATTGTTGAAAGGTTTGAATGAAGAGCCTGGGTTATTGCCGGAAAAGCAAGCAGAACTATTGTCGAGTCTATTGAGGCCATCAATACGCTTATTACCAAAACTGAAAGTATTAAATTTTCGTTTTTAACATTGATATTTATGTCTAAATCTTTTACATTTACTGGGGATTTCATAAGGTATATTGATATTCAAAGGTCCTAAATATATAAATGATACTACTAATTAAAATTATTTAAGAATATTCTTTAGGTTATCTATTGTCTGATTTACTATATCTGTTACCGCCTGATTTATAACATCCTCTCCAAAAAGTTTTGCCATCCTGCCAAGCTCTATTTCAGCCTTCCAGTCTATTTTAGTAGAAGAGTCCTGTGCAATTGTATCGATGTAGATAGCAAGAGAAAACCTCAAACCTATAGTAGAGCCTTCTCCTTGTATTAGTATATGCTTGTTTTCCTGTTTTTCTTTTAATTGCGCAGAAAACTTAATGTTAAGATTCGAAAGATAACTGGCACCAAGGAACCTTGAGGTATATTTTTTTGCATCTGCCTTGAACTGCAGTTGAAAATTATCTCCATTCACTTCTGTAGAAACGATATTAGGCAGACATTTCGAAAATTTATTTGCATCTGCGATTATATCCCAAACCTTTTCAATGTTATAATTTACTGTAAAATTCCCTTTAATTTCCATATCATTTAAATAACCTCCTTGAATACAATAAATCCATTGCATTCGAATACATGTCAGAATATGTTTTGCCCGCTGATTCGTTTAACATCTCAGAAAGAAAGTTTTTGTCCAATGACAAAGACTTTGCCATTTCATCGATGTTTTCGCTGTTCACCTGTGGCCAGTAAAGCTTTATCTTATCAGTCTTTGATTCGGTTTTATTGCCTAGTTTATTTCCTATAAAATCGCCTATTTCCTTTGCCATTATCCTTGCAGTGCTCAATTTGCCACCAACTATGCTTATCATTCCATTGACATTATCTGTAACGGAATGATCGAATATCTTGAAATCTCTGCTTGCTTTTCTACTGTCATCGTTTTCTCCTACAGCTATTAACGGTCTTACACCCGCATAGTGCCTAGAAACCGGATAATTTGCGAGAATAGGCAACATTTCGCTGCCGGCTTTCTGTAGAAAGCTTATATCCTCTTTGTCGATGTCAAATTTCTGCGGATCATCAACAATAAAGGCCGTGGTTCCTATAATCGAATCATTGAAAAATGGCACAACTATATCGCCATCTGATGGCTCCCTAAGCCTATTTATTATGTGTTTTGTGAACCTTCTGTTTATGACTGCCATTGTGCCTGCTGAAAGTATCATCTCTATGCTTTTTATTCCCAATTTTTCGTCTATAAGTTTTGATGCCCATGCCCCACTTGCATTTACAACCAAATCTGCTTTTAATTCGCTGGTTTCCCCGGTATTGTTGTTTTTTATTTTAACGCCTTTTATGTTATTTCCTTCCTTTATGAAATCCACCACTTCCGTATTTAAAATAATCTTTGCCGACTCCCTTTTTGCAGTCAGCAATAAACTTGTTATAAATCTAAATGAGTTTATTACCTTATCAGGTACTCTATAAACTGCTTTTACTGAATTGTTAAGAAAAGGCTCCTCTTTAAGAGCAGATTCTACATTTATAGACTCTATGGGGATATTAGACTGTTTGCATCCATTTTCGAATTTGCTTTGAAAAGAAAGATCTTGATCATTCAAAGCTACAAATAAACCGCCGGTATTTTCTATACAGAATGAAGCTATCTCTGAAATAACTTTATTATCTATTATACTTTCTTGGGCGGCCTTAACATCATTCATCGCATATCTTGCTCCGCTGTGAAGCATTCCATGGAATTTTCCGCTTGTTCCTCCAATAATATTGCCTTTTTCTATAACTGTAACATCAAATCCGCGGCTAGCCAAATCGTGTGTAATGAAAGAACCTGTTGCACCCGCACCTATTACTATTATTTTGTCTGACATAATTAATGGTGACATCCTCCCGCCTCTAAAGAGAGTGGGCTTTCAGCTCCTATCGGAGGCCTAAGCTTTCTCATAGTTTAATCCCTTCTTTTGCTTATCGTTTTTATGCTCTTTGTAATAGCTTTCTCTCAACTCCAATGCTTTATTCCGCACTATTCTAGTGCAGCCGAAGTATTTGGAGAACATTTCTTTCTGTTCATCATTTGGGTACAACCTGAATTTGTATGCTGTCAACATATTGTTATTCTACCTCTTCTGCTATTTATGTTTTCCATTTTTTGTTCGCTTTCATCCCGCCTCTAAAGAGGGTGGTTTTCCCGCTCACCTTTGATAAACATACTCTATTCAGAAACATAAGTAATACTAAATGTATTAATAGTGGCTAAATTCTAAATTAAATATGTCAAAGCTATTAACGGTAGGAGTAATAGACATAAATACAAACAAACCACGTTATTCTAGCCTGGAAAAAACACTAGATGTACTTGAAAAGGCGCGGCAATTAGATTTGGATATAATAATCGGGCCGGAATGGAGTCTTATGGATAACCAGTCTAATCTCGAAACCGCCTATTCTTATAAGGAATTGGAAGAAGTGTTTTACAGACTGAAAAACGCAACAAAAGGAACAAACGAACTTACTATAGCAGGAACGGCAGTAATATACACAAAAAACATGAAAATGTACAACTTTCTGCCCGTAATTTATGACGGAAATGTGATATTTTCAACGATAAAAGCGAGCGATGGAGGAACCTCTTTTTTTAATGATGGGACTTATGAACTTATCGGTAGAGATTATTCTATAGCTAATGCCTTTGAATGGAAAAAACTTAAAATAGGCTTAGAGATATGCGCAGATTCTGGTATATTATACCGGCAAGGAAAAAAAGACCTTGACTTGCAGATACTTGTTTCCAGCGGGATAAGAGTAACAAATCTAGCAGTGAAAAAAGGAGGATATCTTATATGCTCTGATGGCGTCCCAAAAGGGAGGAAAACCTATGTTATAAGAACAAATGAAAATTATGATCCCGATTTAAGTATAGACCTTACAGATTTTATATCCTTATTTAAAAAAAAGGACATTAATTACCAAGTAATGAAAAATAACAATAAAAAAATGCCATTCGAATTTGTTTCTCCGCATTCAAGACATCGAAATCTAAGTGTATATCGCCTGATTATTAATGATTAGACTACTATATCCCTCAAGTCCTTTATTTTTCCAAAATTTAGGTTTTCTCCATCTGATATACAGATTGCATTTAACTCATTAACATCGCACATTTCTTTTAAAAAAGGAGAGAGAATATCTTCCTTTTTTTCCTCATTTATGTTGCTACCCGGCGCAAATATGCTGCAAGCAGGCAAAACCAGCAACTTTTTTCCATCTTTTGTATTACCATAAAGAAAGGCCTTCATTTTCTCGCCTTTTCCAATGTATCTATATATTATTATACTTGGATGTTCATGGCCAATTATATAGGTTTCGGCTTCACATTTTGGAAGTTCATCCCCGTGTGCAATGTAAAAGCTTTTCTCAAGCAGATAATCCTTTATTATTTCCACATCATAACTGTTTTTTATCCTGTCAAGGTAATTGTCATGGTTTCCCTTTATCAAAAGCAGTTTTATGGATAGACTTTTGCAGAACTCTATAAGTTCCCCCACTTCCTTTTTTTCATAGTACTTTAAGTCTGAAAAATCGTTCTTTAAATCCCCGGTTACTATAAGTCTGTCTGCTCCTGTAGCCATTGCAGCTTTTCTTATTATATCCTCTATAAACTGCAGGTTTCTGCTTGGTATCAATGTCCCGGCTGCTGACATCTGGCCTTCATAACCTAAATGAGCATCTGATATTATAAGTGAGTTAAGAGGTCGGATATAAGCAATCGGCATGCCTTCTAAAAGCTCTATCGATTCATTTATTTGCATTTTGATTCCCCTCTATTTTTTCCAATACTAATTTGTGTAATAGTCTAATATATTCTTTCTTGTTTTTTATTGAAACTACATCACTTTCTCCAATTGTTATAAGGCTATGCGAAAAAGGAGAAGGTACAGGGGTATCTATTATTGAATACTTTATCTTCTTGTTTTTTATCGCTTTTAATATATTAGAGGCATTTCCTATATCCATTATATCCTCCTCTATTTCCCTGTAAGCTTCTTTTAATATTGGAAAGTTCTCATCCATCTCACTTACTATTCTCAATAAAGCCTGTGCGTTTATCTGCTGTCTTTCTACTCTTATTCTGTGCCCCTTGTAATTCCTAAGTATCATAAGGCCTCTGGCTGCCGCATGCCTAAACCTCCTTCTTAATATCTCTGTTCTTTTTATGTTCTCTGTTATTATTTTCTGTATATCTGATTTAGAAGCCGAGTCTATAACACTTTTAATAACAGCGCTATTAATTCTTTCATTTGAAACCAATGCAAACCCATTGTCATTTATCATCAAACCGACTGCCTCTGCTAGTCTATCGCTTAAAATAAATGCAAAAACCCTTGATAACGCATCATTGACCTTCCTGCCAAATAAAGAGTGGAATATTGTGTACTCTTTTTCATTGTATCTTGTTCTTTCTATTAGAATAAGCTTATCAGACGGCACTTTATTTGTGAAATACACCTGCTCTTTTATGTACTCATATATTGAAGCTATTGAATTTTTATCAGCAGGCATTGAAGCAAGGTACTTACTTACTTTTTCCGGCATATTTTTCTGGTTTTTATAAACAAATCTTTCCCTTGGAAGCCTGCTTATAATTGATGAAAACTCCCTTCTAAATTTGCCTATGTCCAGTGCCAGCTCATAGCTTAGTGGAAGCTGCTCAGAAAACCATGGTGGGATATTCGGTTTTTCTCCAATTGCTGGCAAAACAAAACAGTCCGCAGCACTGGACCTTTGGAATTTATAGACTTTCCCGCCCAATACAAAAACATCCCCTTTTTTCAGTTTTTCGAGGAACTCCTCTTCTATATTGCCTATTTTTTTCTTTGTACCCAAGATATAAACATTTATTGCAACTTCATCAGGTATGGTTCCTATATTTGTATAATATATAAGTCTGGTAAGTCTTCCCCTTTTCCCGAACTTGTTTGAGCTGCTGTCAAACCAGATTTTTCCATAAACGGACCTTTCACGCAATGGAACGTACTCTCCTGCAAGGTATTTTATAAGCCCAATAAAATCTTTTTTATCTAGACTTCTAAATGGGTAAGCATTCTTTATCAACGAATATGCTTCGTCAATGTCCCATATTTTGTTTAGGCCCATTCCCACTATATGCTGGGCTAGTACATCCAACGGACTTTCAGGCATTGTGAACGAATCCAATTTTCTTCTTAATCCATCGTAAAGCATGACAGTACATTCTACTAAGTCATCTCTGTTATTTATTATCAAATCGCCATTTGCTGTGTCCTTAAAACCATGCCCGCTTCTCCCTATCCTTTGCAGTGCTCTTGTTATGCTTTTTGGAGAGTTTATCTGTATAACGTTATCTATGCTGCCTATATCTATTCCCAGTTCCAAACTAGTTGAGGAAACCACACATTTCAGTTTTCCATTCTTTAATTTTTCTTCAACTGAAAACCTTTCATCCTTAGAAAGAGAGCCATGGTGCGCAGATACCTCCTCGTCAGTATAGCCGAACCTTCTTTTAAGGTTAAAAACCAGTCTTTCCGTGCCGCTTCTTGTGTTTGTAAATATAAGTGTAGTTCTGTTCTTTTTTATTATATTATTAATTATCTTATACATTGACCCATCTATTTCAGATTCATTTGAATATATAAGATCTTTAACTGGAGATATAACTTTTGCGTTTATTTTCTTGCTCCACGACGCATCCACTACAACACAGCTTCTTTTTGTGCCTACAAGAAAGCTTGCTGCCTTATCCAAAGGATATATCGTAGCACTTAAACCTATCCTTATAAAATCATGCTTTATTGAGTCTGATAATCTTTCTAGGGAAACGGTAAGGTGCGAACCTCTTTTACTGTTTGCAAGCTCATGCAACTCATCAACTATTACATACTCTAAATTGGCAAATTTCTGTATGAATTTTGGGGAATTCAACATTATTGCAAGGGATTCTGGTGTGGTAACGAATATGTTTGGCGGGTGAACAAATTGTTTCCTACGTTCGTTTTGCGGAGTGTCGCCAGTCCTAACGCCTATAGTTACTTTCTTTTTATCGATTAATTCCAAACTTTTGTACAGATCCTCAATTGGTAAAATAATGTTTTTGTAGATATCGTTGTTCAGTGCTCTTAATGGGGAGATATAAAGGCACTTTATTTCATCGTTTAGTTTATCGTCAATTGAAAGATCCACTAATTTGTTTATTATAGGTATAAAGGCGGAGAGAGTTTTCCCGCTCCCAGTCGGTGCAGTTATCAGCACATTTTTTCTATTTTTTATTACATTAAAAGAGAACTTCTGCGGGGGAGTCAACTCTTTAAACCTTGAAATAAACCATTTTCTCACAATTGGATTCAAGGTATTAAGATTGCTTTCATCAGAGTATTGCTTGTTCAGTATTGTTATCATCCTTTTTATAAGAGGGCTACAGTATTTAATTTTTATTATAGCTTATTTCCTGCATTTGAATATAATAGTAGGTGCAATCTTGTTTACAAGTGCCCTCCTGTAACCTATACCCCATATTTTATCCTGTGTGTCAAATGGCTCTATTATCCTTTCAAGCTTTAAACCAGAGTCCATTATAAGATTTACAATATCGCTTATTTTCCTTTCGTAATAAGCAAAGTAATGGGTACTTTTATCGGGCCATTTCTCTTTTTTAATTTTCAGACCGGAATTAAAGTAGCTTTCCTTTATTTTCATGTCCTTCGGGTCTATAAGCAGATAAAACGGATGCTCTATGCTAAAGACAAGAATACCATTCTTTACAAGTAAATTTCTGACATTTTTTAGTAAAGCATTGAGATTAGTACAGTATTGAAGTGCCATTATTGAGATTACTACATTAAATTTTCTAGGTTTTAACTTGTCTATATTTGAAAAAGGGAGCTCGATAAATTCAACATTTACTCCTTCCCCTTTAGCATTCTTCCTTGCAAATTCTATCTGTTTATATGAAATATCTATCCCAGTACATATCGCTCTTTTCTTTGCCAAAGCTATTGATACCTGTCCACCTCCACATCCCAATTCTAGGACTTTTTTATTAGATATTTTTCCAAGCAATTTCAATTTTTCTTCATTTGAGCCAAAAGGGCCGTATTCAACATCGATCATCTTATCTGCAGAAATTTCCTTTTGATAATACTCAGAAGCTGAATCCCACCATTCTTTTATGATTTTTTCGCCGTTACCTTTGTACATAGTGTATTTATATCAAAAGAGTAATATAAAACTGTAAATAGATATGTTTGATTCGATGAATTTAAGAAAAGAGATATTAACTGCATTGCATGAAATGAAGTTTGATGAACCTACTGACGTGCAAAAACAGGCCATTCCACTTGAATTGGAAGGCAAAGATGTAGTTGTAAAATCCAAAACTGGAAGCGGAAAAACTGCTGCTTTTGTTATACCCATATTAAACGGCTTAGAAAAAAGTGAAAAACAGGCTGCGATGATAATAACTCCGACTAGAGAGCTTGCACTGCAGGTAACAGATGTTGTAAGGGACATTGGGAAGCATCTTCAAATAAAAGCAGTTACGATTTACGGCGGAGCTTCAATAAATTATCAGATAAGAGAAATACGAAACGGGGCAAATATAATCATAGGAACCCCTGGAAGAATAATAGATCTAATGAAAAGGGGAGAGTTGCTTACCACTTCAATAAGATTTCTTGTTTTGGATGAAGTAGACATCATGCTGGATATGGGCTTCATAGATGACATAAAATATATATTATCAAAACTACCCAAGAAGAGACAGACAATGTTCTTTTCTGCAACAATTCCAGAAGAAATAAAACATATAACATTAAACTATACTAACAGTCCTATAAATGTGAATATAAATGCAGGGGAAGTTACTGTAAGCACAATACAGCATTTTTATTCTATCGCAAATGGAAGTGATAAATTTGCAACATTGCTTGCATATCTAGATGAGAAGAAACCGGAAAAAGCTATAATATTCTGTAAAACGCAGAGAAACGCTGAAAGAATACATTCAATGATGCAAAATATGGACATAAAAGCCGTTTTGATGCATGGGGGATTAAGCCAGAATAGAAGAGAACACTCTCTAAATATGTTTAAAGAGAACATAAACATGCTTATAGCCACAAACGTAGCTTCGCGTGGATTGGATATAGATAATGTTTCTGATATAATAAATTTTGACGCTGAGACCGATCCAAAGGCGTATGTTCACAGAGTAGGTAGAAGCGCAAGAATGGGAAAAAGCGGGAGGGCTTTTACAATATTCACTCATTCGGAAAAATATTTAGTTTACGAGATAGAAAATTACGCTAAGATAAAGCTTTCTTACATAGAATTTAATCTTTCAAGTTATAGAGAAAAGATAAATGAGCTTTATAAAGGAGATTCTAGACATGATATTGAAAGTGCATTAAGAAGAAGTAATTTCAATCCAAACAGGGGTTTCAGTAGAAATAAACCTTATAGAAAAGAGTTTGGCAGTAATAAAGACGACAGACATTATTCAGGATTCAAGAGGAACAAATTCAAACGCAGTTATTTTAAGGAAGACTGATTTTTCATATTGCTTATAAAAAGCTAATAGATAGGTTTTATTACAGAAGAATTAATAAATCCACAACATATATTATTATAATAATGATATTTAAAAGAAAAGAAAAACCCAAAGTAGATGATGATATTATTCTAAGAGCAAACATTGCGCAAGGAATAAAAATCCTGTATCTGGACAGAAAACGACTGTTTTACCCTGAAAATAACCATTATGAGAAATTAAATGATACCTTTGACCATATAATTAAAAATTTAAGGGAGTTAGAGAAAAAGAAACCTAGAATGTTAGTTATTGGTAAAAATGGTTTTGAATATGAATTGCTTGATAGTAAGATGATAGACACATTAGAAGATTATTTTAAGTTTCTATTATTGTTGCCACCACCAAACTCAATATTTACAAGATGGAAAAAATCCGTTGAAATAGGAAAAATGCACGTTCCAACGCTTTCATACATGCTGCACTCGATTCTTACGTATAAATTACCGGATTACTGGATGGATAAAATGGATGAGTATACTGACATAGCTGGTGCTATAATAGAAGTAATTAACAAAGGTTCTAATAACGAAAAATTAATTGATGTAACTGATCAGGCAAAGAAAAATATTGAAAATAAAGTAGACAAAGAAAGAGAAAAAGTTTACAAGAAAAAAATACTTGAATGGCTAAGACTAAACCTTATAATTTAAATTTTAGAAACTAAAAAATCACTTTTTAGCCTTAGCTTTATTAGGCATGACTAATTTTGGAACTCCATGTACATGCTTATAAGAAGCTATTGCTATCTCCTCTAAGGTTAATCCCTTTGTTTCAGGTGTAAAGAATACAGTGAAGAAGAACACGAATAACATCAGTGCTAAAAGTATAAAGAAGAATCCTGATTTACCTATCGTAAGGGTCAAGTAAGGAAATAGAAATGCTGAAGCGAACGATGCAATTCTGGTTATTCCGGTTGCACTTCCCATTGAAGATGATCTTAGCTTCGTAGGCAAAAGCTCTATTGCGTATAAACCCATAGTGTTTCCTGGACCTAAATTTCCAAGGCCATAATCAAATATGAATGCGATTATACCTATTGTTATCGCGATTGAAGCTGCTGCTGTTGCAGCTATAAAGAATAAAAGCATTGCCACGGCCATTCCTGCAAAACCTAATGCCTGTAATGGTCTTCTTCCTATCCTGTCATTAAGCATTACTGCACCGAAAGCTCCCAAAAAGCCTATCGGCATGTAAAATATAAATGAATATAAAAGAGATGTTGAACCTGCGACTCCTAGTCCTTTAAGTATCAATGGCGAGTACAGTCCTATACCATAGCCTGCCAAATCATAGATTATCCACTGTGTCCAAACAACTGCTGTTCTCTTTCCGTATTCTCCTTTGAATAGTGCAGAAAATGAACCTGCGGCTATATTTGCTTCTTTTTGTCTTTCAGACAAGATAGCTTTAATATCCTGCTGGGTCATTCCTATCTTTTGAGCCACAGTCTTTACAACTTTATCACTAGCTTTTCCTTCATCTATTATCTTCCATCTTGCAGATTCAGGCATCCTTGTTCTAAGTATCACAGTTATGATTGCAGGTATTGCGCCTAATGCTAAAACCCATCTCCAGCTCGTTAATGGGTTGCTTAGGAAGAAGACATATCCTAATATGAATGCTGCTGCCGCACCTATGCTCCAAAATGTCCATACCCAGCCATATCCAGCACCTCTCTTCTTATTAGGGTACATTTCAGTAGTATAAACCGGGCTTAGTGCATAATCTGCCCCCACTCCCCAACCAACGAAGAATCTGAAGATTATCATTTCTGTTATATTTGTTGATAATGCTGATAATATTGCAAAGACTGCAAAGAAAACAAGATCAAAGATATAAAGATATCTCCTCCCTATTCTATCTGCATAATGACCAAATATTACTGCTCCTACAAATGCTCCAAGCAGTGCAGAACCAGTAACAAATGATTCTGTAAATGCGGAGTACTGGAATATTTTATAAGTGACTAAAACTAGAGTGAAAACGGATATTACACTGAGATCATAACCATCGAGAAAATAACCCATTGCTGAAAGGGTAGTTATTACGGAACGCCTTGGCACGTGAACGTTTTCAGCATTACTTTGCATAAATTTAACGATTTTTTTATTATATTTAAATCTTTCTATTCCCAATTTCTTGACCTTTCCACTGCATCAAGCCATTTATCATATATAGTATTATAGGGTTTACTATCCGCTTTTGGATAAAAATACCTGCCAGATCTGTTTAAATTTTTTATTTTATTGAAATCCCATATACCTGAGGATATACCGGCGGACAATGCTGCGCCAAATGCGCTTTCTTCCACTAAATTCGACCTATAAATCCTTTTACCTAGCAAATTTGCTTGTAACTGCATTATATAGTCATTGTTTGCAACACCTCCATCAACGTTTATTTTATTATTGAAATTTTCCATCATTTTTACTATATCCACGACCTGCATACATATGGAGTATACTGCAGCTCTTATAAAAGCAAGCTTGTTGGATTTTCTTGTTAATCCTATAATTATACCTCTTGCAGATTCATCCCAGTATGGGGAAAATAACCCGCTAAACGCAGGTACTAAGAAAAGATTGGTATCTACTGAAGAGTTTATTGCAGCTCTAATCTCTGAGAGAGATTTCATTATACCAATTTCTTCCAACCAATCAAATATTTCACCGGATATCGGTACAGATCCTTCTAAAGCATATGTACAGTTATTTTTTCCTGTTCCATAAGCGCATGTGGTTAGAAGGCCCTTTTCTCTTTTTATCTCTCTGCCAGTGTTTTGAAGTACAAAGCTGCCTGTTCCGTATGTAATCTTTATATCAGAATTGAAAATTGCTCTTTCTCCAAGTAGTGCTGCCTGCTGATCTCCAAGTACTCCCATTATTTTAACCCCTTTAAAACCACTATAATTGATGATTCCAAATCCTTCATTGTTTATAGACGGCTTTATTTCTGGCAGTATACTTTTAGGTATTTTGAAAATATCCAGCATCTCGGAATCCCATTCCTTGGTTCTTAAATTCATTAACAACGTTCTTGATGCATTTGTATAATCTGTTAGATGATTTTTTCCACCAGTTAATTTCCATATAAGCCAACTGTCAATATTACCTGCCAATACGCGTTTTTCTCGGATTAGTTCCCTAACTTTATTTGAGTTATCAATTAACCACTTTATCTTAGAAGCAGAAAAATAACTACTCAGTTTTAGACCCGTTCTCTGCTTTATTTCCGTTTCGCCATTAGCATCTCTTATCCTTTTTATCAGGCCCTGCGTACGCACATCTTGCCATACTATTGCATTGCCCAAAGGCATTCCTGTTTTCTTATCCCATAATATTGTTGTCTCTCTTTGGTTGCTTATTCCCACCGCGGCAATATCTTTAGCTTCTAACTTTGCAGAATGAATGGCAGAGCTTAAAACAAATTTAACATTACTTAATATTTCCAAAGGATTGTGCTCTACCCAACCTTCCTTAGGCAGGATTTGTTTATGTCTCTTATATGCCTTACTTATGACCTTTCCAGTTATATCAAATATCAAACATTTTGTACCGGTTGTCCCCTGGTCTATTGCTGCTAAGTATCTATAATTTTGCATACCTTTTAAGCATACGCAGTACAAGTCTTGGATTGTTTGAGGTTATACTATCAACCTTTAGATCTATTGCCCGTTTTATTTCTTCCACTGTATCTACCGTCCAAGCCGCTACTTTAAAACCATTTTTTCTGGCAATTTCAATATCCTCCTGATAGATTAAATTAAATGAAGGCTGTAAAAAGTTGATTTTTAGGGTTTTAGCGATGTCAATAAACCAAGAGGATTTACCCGTGTAAAGTAAACCAGTTATAATTGTTTTGTCCAATTCCCTAACAATTTCTAAAGAATCAAAGTCAAAGGATATTATTTGAACGTTATTTTTTAGATTAAACTCACTTATTAAATTCAACATTTTTTCCTCTATGCCAGGATAAATCTTTGAACTTTGTTTTATTTCCAGATAATAATTTATTCTTCCCAGTCCCTCAAATACTTCCCGTAATGTAGATACTCTCGTTCCTTTCCATCTCTTACCAAACTTAAAACCGGCATCAAGCCTTTTAATCTCTTCGATAGTATGCAAATGAATCAAACCACTACCATTAGTAGTTCTATCTAATGTTTCATCGTGCATTACAATTAATTCGCCATCTTTGCTTGTATGAAGGTCCATTTCTACACCATAAACCCCTAGTTTTTTAGCAAGTTTAAATGATGGCAGCGTATTTTCTGGGGCTTCTATTGCAGCTCCCCTGTGTCCATAGACTAGTGGCATTCTCATTTTAATTTGAGTATTTTAAAGAATTTAACGCTATCCAAATGCAATTAAAAAAATAAAACTACTTCTTTTTCTTCTTTGTTTTAAGAAACGCTACATACCTTAGAAAGGATTTTGGATGGTCTATGCTTGTAAATGTTACAAAGAAACAAGCAAGCGATAAAATTGCAACATCACTTAAAAACTCCCAAATACTTATAGGATTGATAAAAAAACTGGCTACGAAAGCAGATATGAAGCCGATAGCCAGAGAGCTTCCGGTAATTACAAGAAACAGAAATGCAAGTATGTACCTCTTTGGGTTATTAAACATGTACGTACCAAAAAACCTGTTTGCTTCTTCTCTAGATCCATATCTGTAGGAAGATAACATAAAATAAACAAAGCCGAGAGTAGATACTAAAATCACTGTTCCTGAGATAATGCCCACAACACCAAATATCTCATTTCCTGTCATATAAATCGTTTAAACCTTGTATACCAAAAATGCATGTCCAAGATAATAAAAACTGCCGTAATTACCGCAAAAATAAAACCCAAAAAGGACGTGGAATACTGCAGAACTGTTGTTGGATTAAATCCTCCGTCAAGAAAATCTGAAAAAGCCATCAATCCTGTAAGAAAGGCAAATAAACCTGCAAATACAAAATAAGGAGTTCTTGTTTTTTCTGGATTCAAAAGATAACTTGACAGAGGTGCTCGGTCTTTTATGTGCTTTATCAATGCTCTTAAAATTATCATACCATAATAAACTGCGAAAATGCCAAGTATGCTCAGCAGTCCAAAAATCACCTCATCTGCTGTTTTTATGTATAACATCATATAACTCCGTAGTAAGCAATTAAAATCATGATTGTTGTAAGGACTGCAGTAGAGATAAGTGAATAAGTAATTAAAACTCCTGCCTCCTTCAAGTCAACAAGATGCAATGCTTTATTCTTTACTGAACCTTTTTTAGTATGGGAAATTAAATATACTCCGTTAATAGCATTTGCAACGCAGAACCTCTTATACCCCTGGTAAAAACCTATAAAACCCAAAAATAAAGGAAACGCTAATAAAATAAAAAATAGATAATTTACTTTAAAAATTGAAAGAAAGATTGCAAGAATTACAAAAACAACGAAACCTGCAAGCCCTCCAATGTATCTTTTCCTTATCTCTTTAGGACCTATATTACACTTCCCAGGGGAGTAATTATCCGGCCTATTCTCGCTCATAACATCAGTAATATTTACACGTTAATAAACTATTTGGCATTGACAAATAGATAAGGAAGATACTAATAACAAAGAATAATCTATTAGACTACAATTATAAGTATTTTATTTGATAATAGATAGCGTCAATAGAAGAGGCTTTTTCGGTTGGAGTGTATGGCTTTTCGTTTTTTTCGCTTTTAGCATTCATTATCCAGATAGAGTCTATACCATTCTCATTGGCCATTTTTATATCTGTGTTTATTCTGTCCCCTACTATCAGTATCCTGTTCCTTTTAATTTTATATTTTTTTGCAATATAATCTATGGTGGACTTGAATGGTTTTCCGAATGTGTAATCAGGTTCCCTTTTTACGGCCTGTGTTATAAGCGTTATTATCAAACCGGCATCTGGTATTTCTTTTCCTCTCTTATAAGGGCATAAAGGGTCGTTATGTGTCAGTAGAAACTTGGCTCCTTTATTTAGATGAGCTATGTTTCTTCTTAATTTTTCATAAGTGAGATTTACATCAAATCCGACTATTACTATCTCAGGATTTTCCTTATCAAATATAAATCCCTTTAACAAAAGTTCTCTTAGGAAATCATTTGATATTACTCCATCAAATCTTTTGATTTTCTTTTTAATTAAAAAATCTTCTACCAAATCATTTGGGAGTAGTAACTGTTCTTCTTTTAAATTAATCTTTAATATTTTACCTAGAGCCCTTAACCTTTTTTCCTTGCTTTCTGAATCGTTATTGCTTAGAATTATGAACTTTTTGCCCATTTGAATCAATTTACTTAAAAATGCGGAAGAGGATGAAAAAGGAGTATCCCAAAGATATAATGTTCCATCGCCATCTAAAAGAAGGAGATCTTTATTTTTTATAAGCTCTTTTATCTTATTACCCATTTATTTAAATACCTCATTTTATACTTTTATACCATCCTAATTACCACTACCTTTCTTTATAAGGAATACTGGAACTGCGATTGCAAGTGATACTGCGCCGAATAAGAACAGTATAAGCATTGATGACCATACCGAAGTAAATGGCGCATTAAAAACGACCACCTGTCTGAAAGCTTCAACACCGTAAGTCAACGGGAGGAATTTCGCTATATCTGCTATAACTGAAGGTAATTCCTGCAAGGGATAAAGCACTCCGCTTAAAAACAGCATAGGAAAGAAAACAAGGTTTAACAATAGCTGAGAAGTTTCCTGGTCTTTAGTCAGTGCAGTTACTAAAAGCCCTAAGCCAAGGAAACCAAATATTCCAAGTATAAGTATGGCAGCAGTAAGTAAAATGTTTCCATTGAAGCTCATGTGAAATAAAAGAATTACAAGAATAACTACTACCGCAGACTGTATTAAACTCCTTACCAGCTGTGAAAGCATCTTTCCGGTTAAAAAAGAACCTGTTCTTATAGGTGAAAGCATTACAGCAGTTATAGTCCCGTCTTCTTTTTCTCTACTTAACGCTGAACCTAATGCGGTTAATCCCGCCATCATGCTAAGAAGCATTATTAGCCCCGGGCCTATAAAATCAAAATAATTGCCAGAAAGTATGGGTACAGAACTTACTACGAGAGGCGAAATTACAAATTCTGGGTTTATTTTCGGTAAACCTACCAGCTCAGAATTCAATTTAGAAACAGTTCCATTGACTATTTCTGCAGAAAGTACAGTTGATGCTACGGATACTTTAGCATTTATATATTCCTCCAATGTTGGAGAGGTTGGGTTTGTTACCAGTTTTAATTGCGTTGGTTGACCAGAAAGGCTTACGCTTGTGAAATTTGCGGGAAAATAGAGAATAGAGTCTATGGCACCGCTTCTTAAAGCTGATTCGGCTAAAGCCATCGAAGAATAGTTACTAAAAGTAATGCTTGAGTTGTACTTTACAAGTGAAATGAAGGAATTGCTTAAGTATATTGTATGGCTGTTAAAAGTAAATCCGCTATCGTTGTTTACTATACCTATATGAATGCCGTTGAAGCTAGAAGTAGAAGGAAACATAAAACCAAATAGCATTATTATAAGAACAGGGAAAACAAACATCATGACAAGCCTAAAAGGTGTTCTGTAAAGTTCAATCAAATCCCTTTTGGCAATTATAAAAGCATCATTTAAGGCTTTGAATACCATCACATACCCCTCCTTGGAGCTAGACTCATCTTTTCAGTTTCATCTCTTAATTCTTTACCTGCATAATGTATAAAAACGTTTTCCAAAGTCGCATTTTTCCCTAGTTTTTTCTTAAGATTCTTAGGGGTATCACAGGCCATTAAATTACCATGATCTATCAGTGCAATTCTGTCAGAAAGTTCGTCTGCATCCTGCATTATATGTGTTGTAAGTATTATAGTACTCCCTTTTCTGTTTATGTCCTTTATTTTTTTCTTTATAAACGAAACGGTTATTGGGTCTAGACCAACAGTTGGCTCATCCAAAAAGAATACTTTTGGCTCGTTCAGCAGAACCCTAACAAGGTCTAATCTCCTCTTCATACCTAAAGAAAATGTGCCTACGGGCCTTTTTCTGAATTTTGACAGCGCAAACTCTTCCAAACCAACTGTTATCCTTTCCTCGAGCTCTTTCCTGTTTATTCCGTATAATCTTCCAAAAAACATTAAATTCTCTTCTGCAGTAAGCGGTGGATACATAGTAACCTTTTCCGTTATAACTCCTATAGACTTTCTAACTTCTAATGCGTCTTTTATTACATCATACCCAAGTACAGATGCATATCCGCTTGTAGGCTTTATCAATGTAGTAAGCATGCTTATCAAAGTAGTTTTTCCAGCTCCATTTGGACCAAGAATGCCGAATATCTCTCCTTTTTTTACTTTTAAACTAATTGCATTATCAGCAGTAAACTCTCCGAATTTCTTCGTCAGTTTATCTGCGATTATAGAATATTCCATGATTATTCTGCTTTAAGCCATTTCCTAGATAAAAATGCTCCTATCCCCAAAAATAGAAAACAGAATATAACCAGATACAGAAGGAACAGAAAGTTTGTAGGGGTATTCAGCACAAATGACCTGCCTAATCCAGCAGCGAATGATAAGGGATTTACTGAGCTTATATCTCTCATCCATCCAGGAAATATGGTGGAAGGGAAAAGTGCAGTGCTTGAAAACATAAGCGGCAGATTTATGAGATTAGAAACGACTCCGGGAGTCTGCCAGTCATTAGAACGCATTGTTATTATTGAATATATTGATGCCATGCCTACACCTAAAAGAAGCAGACCCAAGATCCAGACTACTAAGCTCAATATATTCAAGTGAAAGACAACACCGAAGGCAAGACTTACAAGCATCATTATCGGGATAGACAGCAAACCCCTTGTAGACGCCCCAAAAACTTTTCCGAAGAAGATAGATTCCTTTGGTGCTTTTGTAACAAGTATCCTCTTCAAAAATCCGAACCTTTTGTCTTGTATCATACTCATTGAACTAAACATGCCTACAAATATCATAGAAGCTGCAAGCTCACCCGGGAGCAAAAAAGCTATATAATTTGTGGTGTGGAAAAAACTGGATAAAAAACTCGATGGAACGTGCGAAAAACTGCTACCGAAAAAAACCAGCCACATTATAGGTTGTACTATCATCATAGCTACAACTGCCTTGTTCCTAAAGGTTTTCTTAACTTCCCTGATAAATAAGGCCCAGGTTTCCTGTATCATTGCATGTTCCTCCGTACCATTGAATAAAACTTGCGGTAATCTACTGATTCCTCAGTTTCCTTTATAGTTGAGCCGGTTAACTTTAAGAATACGCTGTCTAGACTTGGAGTTATAAGGTTTATTGATTTAAGATTTTCCAGATTTATTGACCTGAGTACATCAAGCATGTTATCCTTTGAGCTTATTTCTATCAAGATTTTGTTTTTATTTTTTTCTAATATATGAAAATTCTTTAATGATGAAATATCAAAACCATTGTTAACTTCCAGGCTTACTGCATACCCCCCTGCCTTCTGCTTTAATTCGGTTGGTGACCCCAAAGCTATTATTTTACCGCGTGATATTATTGCAATCCTGTCACATAACTGGTCCGCTTCTTCCATATAGTGCGTTGTAAGAAATACAGTCACCTTATACTCATTTTTTATGATAAGTATAAGATCCCAAAGCATCTTTCTGGTTCCTACATCTAAACCTATCGTAGGTTCATCCATAAATATTACTTCTGGAGAATTCAGCAAGGCCATAGCTATCTCCAGTTTCTTTCTCATTCCGGTAGAAAACTTGCCCACGTTTTTGTATTTAAATTCTGTCAATTCAAAGTATCTCAAAAGATTATCGGCATTTTCTTCCCAATTTGTTATCCCCTGCAAAGCAGCTTGCAAACCCAGATTTTCCCATGCATTCAAATCATCATCGAGTATTATTTCTGCAGAGACCCACCCTATGTTTCTTTTAACTTCTTTTTGCTGCTTGATTATGTCATAACCTGCTACAGATGCATTTCCGCTTGTTGGGGGACTTAAAGTAGTAAGCAGCTTTATAGTAGTAGTTTTTCCTGCTCCATTTGGACCAAGCAGGCCGAATATTTCTCCTTTCTTAACAGCAAAGGATATGTTATCTACGGCCTTAAAATTGCCGTATTGTTTGCTAAGGTTTCTCACGTCAACAGTTATTTCATCCATATCACTTTAGTATACTGTGCAGCCTACTATCTATTTTTTCCAGTGTTTTCTTGTTTTCCTTACTGAGAAGCTTTTCCTTTTCAAATATAAACTCAGATAAGTTATCTAGAGTCTCTATTGTTTCGTCTATGCTTGTGCTTTCATCCTTATTCATGAATGAAGAAGCAGACCTCCAGGGGAACCATGAGCTGTCTAGGTACTCTTTTCCTCTATCAGTGATCAAATAATATTTTTTATTGTCTTTTTGTTCTACTTTTACAAAACCGCTTTCAGATAGGTATTTTAATATCGAATAAATACTGCCTGGCGAAGGCCTCCAAAAGCCAAAACTCATTTCATAGATTTTATCTATCATCTGTGCACCAGTCATTTTCTCCTTTGAAACAAGCATTAATATCCAATACTTTATCCCAAACCCACGGCTTATACCATGCATGGAATGTGCAATTTTATGTACTATATTTGGGTCTATATTGAACCCAAAATTTATTTCATTAAAATTATCTTCTTTGTTTTTCATATTTTATACCTTACAATATCGTTTTACGATATCTATTAAAGATATATTTAATATTTAAATACTTTTCTACAACTACATAAAAAATTTTATATACTATAACTGCGTTATATCGATTAGGTGATTTTATGGCAAACTACGATGATCAGTATGATGTACAGAAATTAAATTATAAATCTCTGGAAGGATTTTCTGAAAAACAGATAAGCTTTCATCACGATGTTCATTATGCTGGCTACGTCAAAAAGAGAAATGAAGTACACGGCAAGCTAAAAACAGTCGATAAAGCCAATGCAAATGCAAATTATAGTGAGTTTAGATCATTAAAAAAAGAGGAGACATTTAATGCCAGTGGGCAGTTGCTTCATGAACTATATTTTGAAATGTTTGGTGGAGATGGGAAATACTCAGAGGATATGCCTCTTATAAAAAAAATAAATGAAGACTTTGGGAATTTTGAAAATTTTAAGCTAGATATGATGGCAACCGCAAAGGCGGCTAGGGGATGGGCAATACTTGCAATAGACCCAACTGATAACAAGCTTAGAACCTTTTTGGCAGATGTACACAATGATGGAGCAGTATGGGGTTCAATACCTATAATAGCTTTGGACGTTTACGAACATGCCTTTTACGTTGACTATGGGCCAGACAAAGCTAAGTATCTAGAGCCATTTTTCAATAATTTAGACTGGAAAAAACTAAATGAAAGGTTTGTTAAATTCCAGAACGTTTACAAAAAGCAGTAATTAATAGATAATGGCCTAAATTTACTCTTTAACTTCACATATTCTATATGTTAAGCCAAAGGAGTACTTACATGCAAGATTACTAATCTTATTTTTTAATTCGTATTTGTTTGAAACGGTGTAAAAATTAACGCCAATCGCGACAGTCAGGGGATTTAAAATTTTATAGCTTGAAGAATAAATCAATGAATCTTTTATCAAATCACCCTTAAAATCATTAGCTTTTGAAAAAACATCCAGATTTGGCCTGCCAAATAACGTTAAACTGCAATCAAATAGAAGCTCTTCTAAACTTCCATTTTTTTGATTTTGTACCATTCTAAACACTCCTTTAATTCTTTTTCACTATGACGTGATCTTTACTTTCCTGCAATCTCCTTTATAAAAATAATCATTCTTGTAATATATAATTTAAGTAATTTTTCGATATCTAATAAGTCCTTTTGCATATTTTAATTTAATTACTTTTTAATTGTGAATTAATGACAAGTTCTAGTATAAATAATTAACTACTTTTAACAGTTAACTAAACTAAGAAGGACTCTTATAATCGGATAACCTAATACTAGTTGCCGCTACAATTTTTTTAAATGATTCTTTATCTAGATCTTTTATAACACCATAATTCAAGTATACTTTGTAATCACCAGAATGTAAATGTTTAATATATGCAGCGGGTATGACTTTTCTGTTCATTTTTACGCCGAAGTACTCTTTCTCATAAGTATTATATCTTGTTACGTAGATCCCTGACATGTAAAACAAAGGAATGCTGTCATGCATAACACCGCTATTGTAATCGGATGCGCCTCCGCTTGTTATTATATAATCACTTGATTTTCCGGGGAACCTTGAATCTTCCTTCCTATCTCTTACGAGATCAATTTTTATATTCTTAAAGTAATTAGATATGTCAATATATGGAAATTCTAATATATTCTCAGGATCTTCTTTTTTCAAATCCTCAAGAATTAAATCAAGATTTTTCCTTAATGTATCCATCTCTTTAAACGCTTTATTTATATTTTTTCTAAACATGTCTTTTAAAAGGAGATTAATCTTATAAAAACTTTCCCATCTCAAAATAAGATTAATCTGGCTTATATCTATTTGATATAATATGCGCAAGAGCAAAAAAGAAAAATGAAGTGCCTAAAGCGTACACTAATATACTTAATAAATCAGAATTGTCTAAAAAATTAAATAACTGCAACAAATAACCAGCTAAAAATATAAAGTTCATTGAGAGAAATAGTATAAATACGCTGATTGAATTCTTGTTAAGCCTTATCAACTGAACGGCTTTTAAGGGGTTTTTATAAAAAGCCCTCGTAAATCTTATTACAGATACAACTATAATCACACCGATAAATGCAATCGAAATCGCTTCATAAACTCCGTTGCTCATAGATACCCCCAAAAAGATTTAGACCATCCGATTATTACATAACTGATAAGAAGATAAGTAACCGTTCCTAAAAGCTCTGCAACTATCTTGATGTATTGATTGCTCATAACTGAACCAAATGAATAAACCACAAAGACCACAACAAATAAAATAGAAGCGAATAGGAGAACCGAGAAATTTTTCTTTGAATCTTTCTCATTTAATGCCCATCTAACTATTGGGGCTTTATCCTGCCTGTGTTTGTAGAGCACATAGATGTTTATTGTGCTCAGAATGGAAATAATCAAACCATTTATCACTTCAAACAGTACCCAATAAAAATGAAAATCTTCATATAAGGCCATAGCGTATAAGCTTAATTAAATATTGTAAGTATAAAAATATTTTGTTTAATTTAAATTTAGCTGATTTAAATAGATAATTATTTAAATAGAATTCTTCAATAATAAACAATGAGAAAAACCAGTAAAAAATTGGGTTTATTTGAAAGTAACCTCCTCCCTGTAGTAGGAAAACACGTTTTCGGCAATCTGTATGATGTAGAGGATTCCATTCTAAAAAACCTTGAATATCTTAAAGAATCGGTAATAGCTGCGGCAAAGGCAGGAAATCTTCACATAATTGATATAATGGAAAGACAGTTCAACACAATGAATTCCCCGGATCTTGGAGGAGTATCTATAATAGCGTTAATAGTTGAAAGCCACATATCATTGCACACTTGGCCTGAAAGCAGGTACGCTACAGTTGATATATATTCCTGCGGGAATGAAAGTAACCCTTCGCTTTCATTTGATTACATTGTTTCGATGATGAAGCCTAAAAGCTACAGAGTTTTCAGTGCCGACAGAAGCAATCCGTCGAGTGAAAATGAGACCAAAGTTTTCAATGACTTTTAGGATAGAGACATAAAAAAGAAGAATAAAGTAAGAGTAGTAAACAATATGATATTACCGTATTCCCATATAAGAGTCATTGGATTACTTAGCGAAACAAACGTAGTTATTCCGTAGTTTACTACTAAAACCAAAGTAGTCAGAAAGAAGAATACAAATGCATATTGTTTGTATTTTTTAATGTAAAACGAGGATAAAAACAAAGTTGGATTCCTATTGAGTTTTTTCCTTAGGATTAATATAAACATTAGCATTAATGTTCCCAAAATCAATAGAATAACTCCATATATAAAATCGATACTCATAAAAACCTCCTAAAAAGCTTGAACCAGCGGAAAGATATGTATACGACGATAAACAACGCGATTATCCCAAACAGATACGCTGTATAAAAGAAAACCTTATCAATGCTGTACAATGAAGGATAACTATTAAGTATCTTCTGAAGGAAGGTAAACAACCCTGTTAAAAAAAGCATAAATGAGGGATAAATAAACATGTTTAACTCTTTTGTAGCTGAATCTTTATTTAGAAAGAAAGAAGTCAATGGCGCCTTATCTTTTCTATGTTTAAAAATAGCGAAAAAAGTTACACTTGAAAATACTGAGCTCACAACTCCTCCGATAAAAAGTACAGCGAATATTACTGTGTAGGCGGTGTTTAGCATGATACATCTATTAATTAAGCATATTTATAATTTTATCTATTCAATTTTAAGAAATGCTAATATCTCTTCTGCATGCTTATCTGGAGAGACTTTTGGGTATATCTTCAGGATTTTGCAATTCTCATCTAATATAAATGTCACTCTAGAAGCAACGCCTAACATAGATTTTATTCCAAGTTTCATAACAATCTTTTTATCGGAATCACTTAATAAGGTAAATGGTATGGAGTATTTACTTTTAAATTTTTTATGAGATTCTATACTGTCAATGCTTATTCCGAACACAGGAATCCCTAAAGATTTAAATGAATTGATATTATCACGGAAGCTGCATGCCTCTTTTGTACATCCTGGAGTATCATCTTTTGGATAAAAATATACTACGCTTTTTTTGCCCTTTAAATCGGACAAAGAAACTTCTTTTCCATCGTCTGCTTTAAGCCTGAAATCAGGGAATATATCCCCTTCTTTAACTTCCATATAGATATAAAGAAAAACATATATATAAGGATTATATGTCAGGTTTCGTTTTACTTGAGCAGAAAAAAGCTGAAATAGTTATAGAGACACTTGAAAACAAATACAAAAATGCGGGTTATTACCTTAATTTTAAGGGGCCTCTGCAACTTTTAGTTGCTGCGATATTATCTGCACAGACAAAGGATACGGTGGTAAATGAATTAACTCCAGAACTTTTCAGAAGGTACAAAACAGTAGAAGAGTTTGCAGAAGCTGATCCCTATGAGCTAATAAAATATGTGAAGAGAGTTAGCTTTGCAGAAAACAAGGTAAAACATATAATAAGCTGCTGTCGTATAATAAAAGAAAAGTACAAGGGGGATGTGCCTAATAAAATAGATGAGTTGCTTTCATTGCCTGGCGTTGGAAGAAAAACAGCAAATACAATTCTTATAAATGCGTTCAACATAATAGAAGGCATACCGGTAGACACATGGGTAATAAAACTTTCTTATAGAATGGGATTAAGTAAAAGTAAAAAACCTGATGAAATAGAAAATGACCTTAAAGGCATTGTTAATAAAAATTATTGGAAGAATTTTGCTTATGTGCTTAAGGAACATGGCCATCAAATCTGCCAATCCATAAAACCGAAATGTGAGATATGTCCTATAAAAGAACTATGTCCAAAAAATGGGGTTAACTAAATATTTATTTTCACTTGGTAATACAGTGAATAATCTAAAATATATAATTTCATCATATAAAAGAGAGAAAAAAGCAAAAAGTATTTATGTAAGTTATGTTCTATTATAGAGTAGGGGGTTAAAATATGTCAAGTATAGTTTTAGTAGGTGCAGCGGTTTTGTACTTATTGATACTTATCGCTATAATACTTAGAAACAATTCCCTTGCTTCAAGAGTTTAAAGCATCGGAAAATGCGCAGGTATCATTTATTTGTACTTATTAAGGTCTGTTCTGATTTGTAAATTTACCGGAGTATTTTGCCTTTCCCTTTAATTCTTCAAATACTATCTGACAGATTTTGGTATTTGGCTTTATAACCAATGCTATTGGAGATAGGTTAGCCATTTCTAATACTATCTTTCCCGAAGTACCGGGCTGCATAAAACCGCTGCTTATGTGTGTTAGCAGTCCTAATCTTGCAAATCTTGATCTACCGTCTATCCTAGCAGATATATTTTGTGGAAGCGAGACTTTTTCTATTGTTATTGCATGAACTAATTCTCCTGGCTGGATAAGAAAACTTTCACCTTTCTTTATCTTTATTTCTTCTGTCAGTTCTTTGTAATCGGTATAATCATCCACTACAACTATTCTATTTACTTTTTTGAAAACTCTGAAAATATAGCCTAATCTGAGATCAACGGATCCCGGGCCTATCTGCTTCCTATCTAATGGATCTATCCTTAACTTCTTAGAATCCAGAAGCTTTATTATTTCATCATGCGATAATACCGCCATAATTACTTAAATGCCTCATTCATTAAAAACATTTACTTTTTAACGTATTAATCTGGGCAATACACTAAAAATATGGTAAAGTAATTTTCCAAAAACTCGTCTCAAAAAGCAAATCCTAACTGCAGAAGCCGATTATAGTATAGTTAAGAAACACTACCAAAAGTAATGGAAGGCATTACTCCGTTTGGAGGGAAATCTCTAATTAAAACCCAGTAAGCAGATATAGTTCCTCCGGCACTACCTCCGCCTCCGATACCTATCAGGGTTGGTTCGCTGATCGTCGTATCAACCATCTGAACTTGATTAAAATTGAAATACCACCACGCTTTTGAACCATTGTTTGCCATTCCATAGACATTATAGGTATTGATAGGTTCACCAGGAGAATACCAATTAAATCCAGAATTATAGGTATAAGGATTGTAACTGGTTCCATCTATTCCCCAAGAAACGGCAACTTCATCAAATTTACTTGTGCCAGTTGCCCCAGTTGGATCAACATACCCTTCTATTATATTAGAAGTTGCAGGAATACTAATGTCAGCTAATGCTCCGGAAGCCACCGTTATCCCATTGTTAACTGTCACACTTCCATAACCGTTATTTGCATTTACCCATCCACTTGGCAGACTTGTTCCATTAAAGTTCCAATAGTTATTGAATATATTAGCACCGTCATCGTATTCTGTATATGTTGAGGATAATTGCGGTGCTTCACCGTCGTTTACTGCATTAAACAGGTTTTTAGTTTTATTAACTAACCCCATATAAATCGTTATTTTTGAATTTGCGGGAATGCTGCCGACTTTTACCCACCAGATTGCATTTGTTGATGTATAATTCTCTAGCCAACTGGGTATTACTGTTCCATTCGCATAGAAGAATTCTACGTTTTGACCGAAAGCAGCCGTTTGACTGGTATTGATGTATGTCCAGCTGCCGTCTGTTGAAGAAACATTAACCATCTGCTGGAATGGACTTGGAGTTGCTGATGACTGCGTGTTTGATATGTTAAGTTCCTGGTATTCCTGGAAATCTGAAAATGAAACCGTTGAAGAGAGTACTCTTTCATAATAGGTTACGTTAAGTATTCCTGATGAGTTGGAATGAGCCGTGACTTTGTATAATCCTGCTGATAGTGTTTTCAGGTAAGTTGCCTTTCCTTTTGTAAGAGGTGCTACCTCTGTTCCATTGACATATATGGAAACGTAATAGTTGTTTGAAGATGCAACCGCTGTGAAATTAGATTGGCTGCTGTTTATTATGCTGTTATTTGCATTAACTACGCCATTTAGATACAAGCTTAGACTTGGGATTTCTACGGTAGGCATTATTCCATTTGGCGGGTAGGCACGAATTCTAAGCCACTTAGTTGTGATGTAAGCATTATTATCTGGACTTATTTCTGGGGATAAAGTTGTACCTAAATATGCTGAGTCTATACCTCCAGTAATTTCATTCGAATATGAATATAAGATAGGAACTGAAGTAGAATCTACCCAGTACTCAGAATATACATAATACGTTCCGGAAGAAGGTTCGGGGTTAAAGTACGGCCCATTACCATTATTATTGTTATTTCCTATCCTTGAGAATCCAATACCTCCATTATTCCAACCTGGACCAAATGCTTCGCTTCCTGAAGAAGTTGAAATAGCTAAACCTATATTTCCATACAGTGTTCCGCTTCCATACAAGTCTGTAAAAGAATCCATGATGAAATCTGTAGAGGACTGTAGCTTTAAATTTGAAGATATGCCGTAGTTGGGTTCTACTGTCACTCCGTTATTTACTGTATAGCCTGATCCTGTCCATCCTGTTGGCAGGCTTGTCCCTGCGAAATTCTCATAATAATTGAATACGTTAATCCCGTCATCGTATTCTGCATATGTTGGTGATAGCTGCGGAGCTTCTCCTGTTGTCTTATTGTTGAATAAGTCAGTGGTATTGGAAGCAAAACCTATCGCTATGTTAGTTAGAGTAGCATTTGCAGGTATGCCATTCGGTAATTTTATCCAGAATATGGCATACTTTGAAGTATAATTCTCAAGCCAGCTATCTATTACCTTATCATTTGTCATATTTATGAATTCTAAGTTCTGGAAATCATGGCCACTGCTGAGATTTACATACTTTTTGTATGCAGAATAAGAGAAATTAACCATCTGCTGGAATGGCTGTGAAGTTGCATTATGCTGCATATTTTTTATGTTTATAGGTATATAATACTCCAAAAACGAAGCCAAGCTTGGATATATCGTTCTTTTTATAGTTATTGAATCGGCTGTATAATTCTTATTTCCGCTACTATTCAGAACTATCGTATAGTTACCAGAGTAGCTGCCTAAATTTACTAGAGCATTTGATGTTATTGTCTGATTTAAAACGCCATTTATGTATAAATTTGCAGATAATTGATTATTGATTGTAAAAGTAGATGCATTTATTATAAGATTTGTTCCATTGGATGTATAATTTTCCTTTGGAATTGATGTCAAATTAAGGTAAGAATTTGCTTTGTTTATAGTCTCATAATAGGAGATATTCCCAATATCTGTTGAATTTGATCCACCAGTTACTTTTATCTTGCCCGCAGCCAAGATACCGGAATCCGTTGAAATATTCTTAGAAAAGCCAGTTAAGGATTTTACTGAACTATTAATTGTTTCCCACAGTTTCACGTAATGGTCATATGATTCCACTGTAAAATTACTATCTTTACCGTAGGTTGCTGTAATGTTGTTGTTTGAAAAGCCATTTATAAACAGATTTATAGGTTTTGTAATCAGCGCATTAAGCTTAACCGAAGGCATTACTCCGTTTGGTGGGTAGGCACGAATTCTAAGCCATTCAACATTAATAGGGTATGTTGTTGAAAAAGAGGTTTGTGATGGATTTAACCAATTTGATATGGTAATGTATAATGGAGTAGTTGGGACTAAGTCTATTGTTGAAGCATAAGGTGAAAGAGAATTATAAGAAACGGAAAAACTACCATTATCTGGATAAATAACACCAAAAATATTGTAATTGTTATTTGAAGGGATGTAATTAGAGTCAACAAAGCCATTATAGGAGCTTGAAGAAGTAGTTTCCGCGTCAACTCCGTTAACTTGAAATGAATTACCTACCCAGCCACCACCATTTTCATTTGGCGAATTATCTGCATGCCAAGATTGATTATTATATTGAGTTAAAGCTACGGGGACCATTCTAAAATTAGCGGTATCAAAGCCGCTTAAATTAGCATAACTTTCAACAACTACGGGACTGGTAATCTGATATGCTGAAGTGGAAATATATGTGTAGCTGCCCGTTACGGCATTGTACGGTATTGTTTCAGTAAGTCCATTATCTACTGTAATTATTCCATTACTTGTTCCAGATGCCCATTTGGTTGTGTTTAATTTCGTTCCTTTAAAATCACTATAAAAGTTGAATACATTAGCTCCGTCATCGTATTCTGCATACGTTGGTGATAATTGCGGAGCTTCTCCTGTTGTCTTATTGTTGAATAAGTCAGTGATATTGGAAGCAAAACCTATCGCTATGTCAGTTAGAGTAGCATTTGCAGGTATGCCATTCGGTAATTTTATCCAGAATATGGCATACTTTGAAGTATAATTCTCAAGCCAGCTGTCTATTACACTGCCATTTAATGTATCAAAGAACTCCACGTTTTGGAAGGCATAACGCCCAGTCTGATTGATATATTTACCATTTGAGGAGTTTATAGTCAAATTAATCATCTGCTGGAACGGCTGGGGGGTAGCAGAAATTTGGGAGTTGGTGATATTTAACACGGTGTACTTGTAAATGCTCTGAGGAGTAAATATACTATGTTTCGAGAAATTTATCATTAATTTACCAAACGAAATTGTATAACCTGAAGAAGAATTTGGAACGTAAATTCTATTTGGGAAGGGTATATTATTGATACTATAACTGTAATTACCAAAATTATTTGTAATTTTTATCAAATTTGAGCTTGAATAATTTATCTTATTGCCGTATTTTACAGCCCAATTAGTATTAGTTGGAAGCCCCTGCTCCACAAATTCCTTGACACAAAGCCAATTTGACAGGTTATTATAGGCTCCTGCGTCTGCAACATTATTTGATGAACAGCTTAGATTTGATCCTGCAGAATAAACATAAATTCCCGAACCAGAGGAATTAGAATTTATTTTTATTGCATCCCCTGTTTTGTTACTCTTGTTTATTCCTCTGTAATCAACCCACCAATTACTGGCTTTAGGCAAAATACTTTGATTAAAGGTAGTGGTACAGTTCCAATTAGAAAAGACATACGTAGAGCCTGCTTCTACTGTCTTTGTCTGAGGATTGCAAGCCAAGGAGGTATTGGCTTTAGCAGTAAAGTTTCCAGGGTGCGTTGAAAAACTGAATATTGATCTAATAACGGTATAGTTGCTTATGGTTACGGTAGGCATTATTCCATTTGGGGGGTAGGCATTTGCTCTTGTCCAATAAATCGTATCTGTTATAGTCCCGCCTGACCCTGAGAAGAAATCAAACTCTAAATAGGATAAAGATTCTGCAGTGCTACTCGTGTAAGAATATGTTTTTCCATAATTTATTTGACCTGTCAGTTCTGTTGTTGAAAGGATGTTTGCGGTATACACACTATTTGAAGTTGGAGCTAATACTCCTGTATTTGTATCACCTACCATAAAATTTACAGGACTACCACTGCCAATATTGAAATCCCAAGCCCCTACAAAGAAAAGCCCATTAGAAACACCAGTTGTAGAACTTGCTACACCCAAACTGTCTTGTGAGTTAT
>JAMCSQ010000045.1 GCA_023378805.1 Candidatus Parvarchaeota archaeon
ATAAAGATGAAGAAGGCGCATTCCGTGTTTTCAATGCGCTTTCAAATGCTGTCGAATTTAAACAGGCAGGTAACACCATAGCATTGTGGTTTGCAAGCTTTGGACTTCAGGCATTTCTGACCAACAATGAGAAGATAAAAGCGCTGATGAAAGAATTAAAAGATGACCTTAAGATCCCCTACTCTATTTGCGGTTATTGCGCAGATGAACTTAATTTAGGAGGCGCTCTTGCAGCCTTAAATCTTGAAACCTCTTGTTTTGTTGGAAACCATGAACATTTCATGGGTATCAGCGGATTTGCAAGCCAAGGGTATCAGATATTGGTGTATTAAACAGATTAAAAAATCCAAAAAATTATTTATATGATGAGTGAATTTTATGGACATGGCAACAAAGAAAAAAGCAGCTAAAAAAGGAAAAAAGAAGAGGTAAGATCTCTTTAATAAAATAAATATTACCGCCAATTCAGCCGTTAAAACGGTTTAATTCTTCTGATCCTTTTTTATAAAGAGTTTTTTTATTTTTTAGTTTTTATTTTTTCCATTAAAATTTACATCTTATCTTTTTCTAAGGTTATTTACTTTCATTTTTGCCTAATAAAGGCCTAAATTCTGCAAAACCCACAAAACAAAAATACTTTCCAAAGCTTTAATCTGCAAAACGGCAAGTATAAATAGTATAAGTTACAAAATCTAAAAATAACGATAAAACCAAAGGTGAACTTTTAATGCCTGAAAAAGAATCATTGACGGATAAAGTGATGCGGCTGATGAATCAGCAAGACAGAATTAGGAATATAGGTGTCATAGCGCACGTAGATCATGGTAAAACTACCACATGTGATACTTTGCTTGCAGGCTGCGGAATGCTTTCTGAAGAAAAAGCCGGTAAACAGCTTTATTTGGATTCTGAAAAAGTAGAGCAGGAAAGACAGATGACCGTTAAATCTTCAAACGTTAACATGGTTTATGAGAGAAACGAAAACGATGAATACCTTATCAACCTTATAGATACTCCCGGACACGTAGATTTTGGAGGACATGTTACCCGTGCTATAAGGGCAATAGATGGTGCAATAGTAGTAATGGACTCAGTTGAAGGGGTAATGCCACAGACCGAAATGGTCTTAAAACAGGCTTTAAGGGACAAAGTAAAACCTATACTATATATCAATAAAATTGACAGACTTATAACAGAAATGCGTTTCTCACCCGAAGAAATGCAGAAGCATTTGATTAAACTTATAACGCAGATCAATTCCTTCATAAATGACTTGGCGCCGGATGACGTTAAAGGAAAGTGGCAGGTTGCAGTACAGGATAATACCGTTGCATTCGGTGCATCGAGAGATAATTGGGCATTGTCATTTAAAAGAATGAAAGATACTGGTTTGTCATTCAAGGATGTATATGAGACTTACACTTCAAATGACAAGGAAAAAATAAAGGAACTTTCCAGGAAAACTCCTGTTCACAAAGTACTGCTAGATATGGTCATAGAGCACCTTCCTAACCCTGTAGAAGCGCAGAAGTATAGGATACCAATAGTATGGCATGGCGAATTGGACAGTGAAGTTGGCAAATCATTGATAGCCTGCGATCCAAATGGGCCTTTAATGATTTCAGTTACTAACATAGAGATAGACCCGCAGGCAGGCGAAATAGCCGTAGGAAGAATATTTTCCGGAAAGATTATCAGGGGGCAGGACGTTTATCTGGTAAACAACAAGCAAATCAACAAAGTCCAGCAGATATATATATGGAAGGGCCCGCAAAGATTCCAGGTAGAAAGCGCACTTGCCGGCAATCAAATAGGAATGGCCGGCCTTAAGAACATAATCTCAGGTGAAACACTAAGCTCCGCTGAAAAGCAGGACACTACTCCATTTGAACCAATAAAGCATTCCCTTCAGCCGGTAGTTGTAAAAGCCATAGAGCCTAAGAACCCTAAAGATTTGCCTAAACTGATACAGGCATTAAGGGAACAGGAAATATATGATATTGCTTTAAAAGTGTCGATAAACCACGAAACCGGTGAAAATTTAATTGCAGGTTTAGGTACACTCCATCTTGAAATAGTTGAAGACAAACTTAGGAGAACATATGGTATAGATATAGTAAGTTCACAGCCTATAGTAGTTTACAAAGAAAGCATTTCCACTAAAAGTCCTATCGTTGAAGGCAAATCGCCAAACAAGCACAACCGTTTCTACCTATATGCTGAGCCTTTATCGCAGGAGGTTATAGAAGCATTGAACGATGAAGGCATGCCGACTGGAAAGATAAAGACATTTACTCCTGAAAATATAAACTTGCTTATAAAAGCAGGCATGGAAAGAGAAGAAGCTAAGAAAATAGCGGCCATATACGGAGATAACATGCTTGTAGATGGAACAAGAGGAATAATACACATAGGTGAGGTAATAGAGATGTGCATAGAATCTTTCAATGAAGTTATGAAAGAAGGACCACAGGCAAGAGAAGAAGTACGTGGAGTAAAAATAGTATTAACCGATATGATTTTGCATGAAGATGCTATTCATCGCGGTCCTGCACAGGTTATACCGGCAGTAAGGGACGCAGTAAAGGATGCCGTTTTGCAGGCTAACCCAATACTTTTGGAACCAATACAGATAATAAGAGTTGATTTGCCGATGGCAAACCTCAGCAATGTAAGCGCATTGATACAGTCGAAAAGAAGTGTAATTGACAACGTAAAAGAAGAAGGAAACAAGGCAGTTATAACGGCAGAAATGCCCGTTTCGTCTACTTTCAACTTCACAAATGAGCTCAGATCCGCTACTGAAGGGAGAGGTTCATGGTCTTTGGCAGGGGAAACATTTAGAAAACTACCTAGAGATATCTACCCTAATGTTGTAAAACAAATAAGGGATAGGAAGGGATTGCCGCCACTTATATAAAAATACCTAAAAAAATTTTCTTAAAGTTCAATAAAAATTAGGATTAACTTGTTGCGTTTACAGTATAGGAAGCCATTGCCCCGTTAGTTCCCTGAAGATAAAGATCATACTGAGTTCCAGGAATAAGTTGCAGCGACAATAAACCATTACCAAGATTTATCTCTCCTGAAAAAGTAAGCGTTACAGACCCGCCTGCTGGTAAATTGTAACCAAAGTTAGCAGGGAGAGAAAAGTTGCTGTTTTCTTTTACTTTGTTTGAAAAACCAGAATAACTATAATTAACGGTTACATTTGTGCCGTTTATAACCTGTACATTTGCTAAAGTTATGTTTACTGGAAGATTAAACAGTGTAAATCCCGAAAAAGGAAGAAAAAGCGTGGAATTATAAGAAACAAAGAAGTTTATTGATCTTCCGGCCATTATCCTGTTTAGAATGTTAATCCTGTTTTGATTTGCTATAAAGTTCTGATTCATCTGCACTTCAGTAGTATTAAACTGTAATTCTGCACTTCTTTTTCTTGAGAGCTTAGTAGCTATAGAGCTACGCCCGCCTATCCCCAAGCCGGAATCTACACCGCTAAGATTTGAAAACAGTGATTTATTTAAATTCCCGACTATTGAGGGCATTTCAGATTTAATCGCTGAAACCTGGTTTTGAAGCTCTGCCTTATACCTATTTACGTTTTGTATTGCATTTCCTGATATATTTGCACTGAAGTTTAACACTGAAAGCCTAAAGCCGTTGACCAATTTAAGCCGCAAATGCTGAAGAATTACACTTTCATTTGAATTGTCCTTTACAGTAACGGATATCCTTGTATTATTACCTATCTGCTGCAGGCTTGCGCCTGTTATTGTTATATTCGGCCTTTCAAGCAACAATACCCTGTTAATATTTGCAGGCATGTGCTCTGTTGAGCCTACTGCCCTATTTGTTAAGCCCGTGGAAGAAAGCGCTAAAAGCGAGGGAACAAGCAAGTATTGAGTTGAATTCGCAGCGTAGACTGTTATTACTGAAGGGATAAAATCTAAAATCAGGCTAGATGAACTGTTTATCTTATTGAAGTTTGCAGGAACATTTGCTGTTACTATTGAACTTGGGACCTTTACGGAGTAAGTAGTTCCATTTATTGTTATATTGGCAGAAACCACTGTAAACTGTATCGATTTAATACTTGAATTTACAGGAAGGTTAGCAGAAGCTAAGACCTGCGAAGTATTAATCAAAGAGAGAAGATTTATGCTGCCTGAAGAGCTTACATTTTCAAAATTAGCAGAGCCATTTGCAGTGAAGTATAATATTTTAAAAGATGAATAAGAAATGTACAAGCTAGTCGTGTTTGCAGGAACTTCTGCGGGATCAGTCATCGCTATTGGAACTGAGGTAGTACTCGTGCTGCTTGTTATCTTTGGAACTACACTTGGATGGTAAACCAAAACTACTGCTATTACCAAAACGACAATTACGACGGCAATTGCAGGTATAATTTTATTCATATAATAAATTATAAATTACTTATATATAAATATTAAAAATGAATAAAACCTAACATGGAATGTGTATTCTGCAGTGAAACCGCCCTAAAATTTGAAAAATTCTACGAAGATAAACATTTCATAGCAGTATATAACATTAGACCGGTAGTTAAAGGCCACTGCTTAGTAATCCCAAAAAGACACGTTGAAAGCCTTCTTGAACTGGATGAAAACGAAAGGAAAGATTTCATTTCCTTTTCAAATAAAGCCACATTCGTTGCATTAAAATATGCAAACGCAAATGACTTTGATTTTCTGCTTCAGATGGGAGAAAATGCCGGACAAAGCATAAAACACCTGCATTTTCACATCCTGCC
>JAMCSQ010000046.1 GCA_023378805.1 Candidatus Parvarchaeota archaeon
TTTGTCTAAAAGTATGTAATCAAATATGTCGTCAGTTATATCTTCTGGTTTCATTTCTTTTATTATGTGCGCAAAGGTGTAATAAGCCATGTAGATTGTAGAGTCACTAAGCGGCTCTATAAGCCAGCTCTTGTCCCATGGCAAAGGAGTACCTAATCCACCGTTTCTAGTTGCAGCTTTATCCTCCATGTTATAAACCGCGTTTATTATCTGTGCCTTTGCTTCTTCAGGCCTTACATCCATTTTTTGGATCCAGTCTATGGTCTTTTCCTTAAGCTGCTTATCGGAATATCTTATAAACCACTGGTTTTCAACGAGTTTTATGAGTCCCTTTGCACCGCATCTGCATATAACTTCACCGGATGTTTCATAGAAATTATCATAAGCGTTTTTTTCCTTTATCAGTTCAATTGCGTATTCCTTCGCTTCTTTCGCTGGCTTTCCGCTTAATGGCCCATTATTTTCATTTAATATACCATAGTTAAATTCAGTTTTATACACATATTTAGTTGCGTTTTCAAGCTCTTTCTCATCTGCCGTTCCAAAGCGTTTAATCGCTTCTTCCATCAAATTAGGGTTCGTTTTCACGTCTATTACCTTGCGTGGCTCATTTAGTTTTATTTCTGTTTTTTTCTTGTTGTAATAAAAATAATCGAAAGGAGCATGCATTGGCACACTCATTACTATCCCAGTATTCACAGCCGTTTTCACGAACTCTGCATTTAGAATCGGAACCTCTTCATTATTTATTGGGTTTAAGGCATTTTTTCCAGTAAGCTCTGAAATATTAAAGTCTTCTATTTTCTCTGCTACGTTCTTTTGAAATGGTAATTTTTCAGTGAATTCTTTAGAAACAATCCATTCTTCACCATTGGAAAATCTTACTTTCCTGTATTCTCCTTTCTCATTTACCCAAAGGTTGCTTACTCCATATATTGTTTCAGGCCTTAAAGTAGCTGCCGGCAGTATTAAATTATCGGCTTTAAATTTTATTATTGTGAATTCAAGTGAACTTTCTCCTTCTCCTTCAGCTCTATCGTGATCCCCTAGCGACGTATTTTCTTTTGGACACCATATTACGGGATGGTTTCCCTGCGTTATGTATCCCAGTTCTCTTAGTTTACGAAATTGCCATTCTACGAATTTAGAGTATTGTTCAGTGTATGACAATATAAAATTTCTTCTCCAATCTATCGAGGCCCCTACTAAATTAAAGTCGCTTTTGTACGTTTTTCCAAAGAACAAACCTAGTTCTAGTGGGTTGCCTGCAAATTTTTTTATGTCTTCTTCGGTTGCCCCCTGATCTTTCATTATTTTTATTGCTTTTTCATCCAAATTTTTCAGACGCAGAGACATTCCTGCCATCGGTCCGCCGGTCATATGAAAACCCTGTGGAAACAGAACGTTCTTTCCTTTCATTCTCTGGAATCTTGCGAATATGTCTGCTCTTGTCCATGTATACATATGCCCAGTGTGCAGCCTTCCATCCGGATACATAACCGGAACGGTTACAAAGAATTTTTCTCTATTTTCGTCAGCATCGGCTTCATAAAGCTTCTTTTCTTCGTATATGTTTCTCCATTTCTTCTCTATTTCTTCAAATTCGTATTTTGACATATCAATAAAAGTAATAACTGCTTGTTTTTATACTTTCTTTGCAACTACAATTTTTATTAGTAAAGGCGGTAAGATTTATTAATTAAAACACCATTAAAAACTAATGGCTGAAGGGATAGACATAAAGAAAGAAAGCGATCTAATCTCATGGTATAATCAAGTCGTCATTAAATCAGAAATGCTTGATTTTTCAGCAGTAAAGGGCTTCGCAGTTTATCGTCCTTATGGCTATGAAATGTGGGAGAGAAGTGTAAGCTACTTAGACAGCAAGTTTAAGTCAGTAGGCGTAAAAAACGCATATTTTCCATTGTTGATACCGGAAAGTATACTGTCAAAAGAAAAGGAGCACATAGCCGGTTTTAATCCGGAGGTAGCATGGGTAACAATGGGAGGAGATACCAAACTTGATGAAAAGCTTGCTATAAGGCCAACCTCTGAAACTATAATGTATGACAGCTACTCTAAGTGGATAAAAAGTTACAGGGACCTGCCATTACTTATAAATCAGTGGAATACAATGGTCAGGTGGGAAACCAAGGAGACAAGACTACTTTTAAGAGGAAGAGAAAACTTATGGCAAGAGGGCCACTGTGTCTTTAGAACTAACGAGGAGGCTGACAAAAACGCAAGAGATATCTTGAATTTTTACAAGCAGTTCCTTGAAGAGATGCTTGCAGTCCCGGTATTAGCTGGTAGAAAAAGTGAGAGTGAAAAGTTTGCAGGCGCAGTTACTACCTATACAGTAGAAGCGATTCTGCCGAATAATTTTATGTCGCAGGCAGCGACTTCGCATAATCTAGGTCAGAATTTTTCAAAGCCTTTTGATATAAAGTTTTTGGATGAAAAGAATGAATTACAGTACCCTTTTCAAACTTCGTGGGGTATTTCAATGCGTTCGATAGGTGTAATGTTATTGGTACACGGAGATAATAAAGGGTTAGTTCTTTCTCCTCACATTGCGCCTTATCAGTGTGTTATTATCCCTATTATCAAAGAGGAAAGAGCCGCTATTATTAAATATTGCAAGCAGATAGAATCCAAGCTAAAAGAAATGAATATAAGAGTACTTCTTGACAGCAGGGAGGAATACTCTCCAGGCTGGAAGCTTAATGAATATGATTTAAAAGGTGTACCATTGAAAATACAGGTTGGTAAAAGGGAATTGGACTCAAAAAATATATCTTTGAAAACAAGAATAAACAATGAACAGTCCTCTCTCGCATTCGATGAAATAGAAAAATTAAAAGAAAAACTTGAAGAAATACACGAAAAAATGCTTGAAAATGCCAGAGAAGACAGTAAAAAAAGGATAAAAGAAGAAGATTCAAAAGAAAGGTTTGTAAAAGAAGTTAAAGACAGCTTATATGTAGCAAAAGCTTCATGGTGCGGTACTCCAGAATGTGAAGAAAAAATAAAAAATGAAACTGGAGCTACTTCCAGACTTATTCCTTTGGAAAATGAAGAACTAATCAGTAAGAAATGTATATTTTGCGGAAATGATTCAAAGGTAAATGCATACTTTGCAAAATCCTACTAAGATGGATTCCATAATTTATTACAATTCTATAGGTGAAAGCTATGAAAGTCTTTATTTAAGGGAGCAAGAAAACAAGATACAGTTTATTTTGTCAAAAATAAAGGTAAAAGACAGTGATAGACTATTAGATGCGGGTGCAGGCACAGGCATACTCGAATCGATGCTTCCGAAAAATGAAATAACCGCAATTGAGCCGTCAGATATGGCTAATATGATTGTTAAAAAAGGATTTAAGAACGTTTCAGTTGTAAAGAAAAGGATACAGGATTTTGTTTCTGATAGGAAGTTTGATATTGTGTTCTGCATAACCGTTCTGCAGGATATAGAAGAAACAGACCGTAAAAGTACAATCAAAAAGCTGTTCGATTTAACTGCTGAAAACGGCCGTTTAATAATCTCGGTTTTAAAGTCATCGAATATAGATTTAAGCAGCTTAAATCCGGTAGAAAGTGGCTATATTGAAAATGATAGATACTTTATATTCTTTAATAATGTAAAAGCTTTTTAAGTTAAGAATTATTTAATTATGTATTAATATAAAAATATTAGTAAAACTATCAGGAGGTTGATTATGGCAGGTGTAACTAAAGGAGAAAAAATAGATGCAAGAACAATAGTCGGTAAAACCATTGTAGGAAAGAGCGGAAAGAAGATAGGTATAGTACAGGATCTTATATATGAAGTAAGAACAGGAGAACTAGTTTATTTGTCTGTCAAGAATCCTACCTCCTATGCTAATACGTTTCAGTTCGAGAAAGATGAAAATGGCTTTGAAGAGATCCCATACAGTGCAGTTATCTCCATAGGGGATTTTGTGGTAGTTGCGGAAGAAGATATAATATAAAAAACTAGGCATTGTTAGCTATAATTACGTAAGTAATATAGTTTACAATGGAAATACATATTATCCCTGTATGGGAAACGGAACATTGCCAAGCGGAAGCCAGCAAAATATATAATTATTACTGCAAAATAATTGTAGGTATAAATAAAAACAGTAGAGCTCAATGTGCAAAAACGCCAATGAACTCTATAAACCTAAAGCAGCAAGTGATTAAAAGCATTCTGTGAAAGCCGACCACTTTGATTTCTGTTTCGTTCTTTTTGAAAAACGCTAATGACCGATTCGCCTTAAATCTAGCGTAACCACTACTTCTTGTCGATGAAGTTATGCAAAAATATAGTAACGAAGTGAAGGCGGAAGCGAGAGAATTGGTGAAAAGCGGGCTTTCCAGAACGGAAGCCGCAAGAAGATTAGGCTTCAGTTCGAACTATGTCTACAATCTTTGCTTGGACATCCCATTGAAAAGATCTAATCATTATCCTCAAGAAATGGTAGAACGAGCAAGAAAACTCGCTAGTGAAGGGATAAGTAAACTGTTGATATCCAAGGAACTGAGCGTATCTTATCAGTGGGTAAAAGAGCATCTTTATGACATAAACGCTTCAAAAGCGCTTAGCAAGGAGACTATAGAAAATATAAAAGACCTGTTTATGATGGGCATATCCAAGACTGACATATCAAAAAAGTTGCGTGTGTCTCCGACTACGGTAGGTAAGTACACTCCAAAGGTATCGGCTCGCAGACGGTTTGATCCAGAAATCGGCAAGAAGGCTATCGCTATGGTCAGAAGTGGCTTGGGCAGAGAATCTACTGCTGCTATTCTCGGCGTCTCGTACAAATTTGTCTGGAACCGCACGAAAAGAATAAAGCGAGATGGAAATGTGATCTTTGGCAAGAGAATGCTTAAGATCTTAGGTAAGTTACTTCTGGATGGTTTCTATTTCGCTAGAAGGAACGAGATACCTGTGTGTAGATATATGACGGGTTACCTGCCGATAAAACTTGTAGTATACAGAAGGAAATTTGTGTTTGTAGCACCTGGGAGAGAGCAAGGGGCGATTGCGGAACTTGTCGCTAGATACTACCATAATCATATCGGATCAAGAAGACTCAATAGAATAATAGACGCCTTTAGTGCATATGAGTATAGAAAGTATTTGTTAAAGAAAACAAAGAATTTGAGGTATATTGGTAAATAAATGCCTATGGCTGCTGTAATCAAAATAGTTATTTAACTGGAATAATTATTGCTTCTTTTTTGCTGTTTAAAGCTTGCGAGTTCAAAATTTCCATTACCATTATGTATATTGTGTAACCTGAAAAACCTAATAATCCTAGCATTACAAGTAATAGAGTATAAAGTGGTTCAGTAGGAATTATTCCAGTAAGTTTTCCTTGATAAAAAGAAGCGATTACGCTAGTAGACGTAATAAAAATTTCGTAATTTAAAAAACCGAAAAATGAAAAGTTTAGTATATCTCCCAGTGGTCCAAATATTTCGTGAAATCCTAAATTACCTGCGGGATGGTAAGAGCTTCTAGTTTTTGTTATTGCTAATAAAATGTAATTAAAGATAACTAATATAATTATAACCGCAACAAAGACATTACTTAAAGTCGAAAGATTAGCAAAGACTATAAGAATTAAGTAATCTCCCAGGTGGGTAGCTATTAGTAGTATGGCTATCACCATAACAATAATCATAACTCCAACAAAAAAAGTTTTATTGACCATTTATCCTCCACTATTAAACTTATTAGCGGCTTCTGAATCAGACTGGTCCGTACTTGCACCAATCACGCCCCCTATAATCGCACCGATAATAAGTCCCAATGGGCCCCCTACTAAACCTAATAGACCACCAACTACTGCGCCTCCTGCACCAGTTCCATTACTGGGTTCAGCAATTACATCTTCACGTTTGTATTCATGCTCTTTTTTACAAACGTTGTTTGGACAGCTAAGTTTAAATTTTTCTGGCAATTCCGACTTATGTCTAGCTTGCGTGGAGAGATAAATTTTTTGGTCACAGCTATCGCACTTTATATATAACTTCATTTTATTGCTCCACCCCCTTTAGTTTGTTTATCAAAAGTTCTTCATTTCTTCTACTTTTACCCCAATCGAATATTTGAGCCTCAGGATTTGACTCTACAGAGACAATCACAGAACCGACTTTATTTTTGTCTTGAGTCAGGTTTATTTTTACTGATTCCCCCCATGATAGCCATGAAGGTCTTGTTTTAAAAATAAGTTCATGCGTCTCTACATTTTCATTCTCTAAATTCCACCCAAATTCTTTGCTTATACTTTTTATCCTACTTTCCAATTCAGTTAAATTTTGATTGAATTCCTGTGTTTGCATAGATATTGCTCATTCTTCAGCCATGTGCGCTTTTAGAAGAGAAGCGAATAATTTATCATGTTTGCTGTATTTTAGATGGAGCAATTCATGTAGAATAATGTACTTTCTTCTTTCATCAGATTCGGACAAAATTCTAGAATTAAACGTGACTCTTCCAGAATGAGAGCAACTACCCCATTTATTCTTCATCGTCCTGATTTGAATCTCTTTAAAACTAGCGCCAACCTTCTGGCTTAACTCTGTTACCTCTTTGATAAATTCGTCCTTATCCATTATCTGCCTAACTTCAATGTATTGACTATTTCTTTTATAATTGATGCGGCCTCACCAGGTTCAATATTCCTTGACAATAATTCTTTTATTAATTCTCTCTTTATAATCCTTTCTTGCTTAGGATTTGTCTGCCAGTGCGGGAAGCCCACACTTAATTTATTGAATAAGACCGCCACGTCTTCTGATTTGTTTATTGTCTTCTGTTTTAAGATCCAATATACTGTGAAAGCCTGCGTATTAAACCCTCGTTCATTTTGTGAGTGTTTAGCTGAATTAATTTCTGTCACAAGATCTTTCATTTTTGTTAGAGAATCTTTCGTGCTAAGCAAATTATCATTGTGGGCTTTAGCTATTTGTTGTGCTCTTTCTCCAATAGATAATAAATACGGCGCACTAGCGATATTGTCCAAGACAAAGGCTCTAACACTTACTAAAAGATTATACACTTTTTCTTCTTCTGAGGCCTTTATACTGGCTAAAGTTTGTAAAGTGTGTTCATTTATGTCATAAGTACTTAATTTTTCCGGTAATTTTGTACTGGTAGTCTGCCTTCTAACCAGGTTGGCAGTTTTCCGTCCAAAATCTTTGTCTGGAGAAAAGCCGGTGCCAAAGGCCTCTTTTAATATGCGGTAAATCCTGGCCAAATTCTCTTGGTCGTCTAAATAATCTCTGAGAAAGTCGTCTGGCGATAAAATCTCGTATATGTCTTTTAACTCTTCGTATATTTCAAAAAACTTCTGTCTCTCTTTCTCATCCGCGAATATTTTAAGGATATATTCTACTGCCTTGTCCCTAGAATATGCATTTATAGGTTTTAGATAAGCCAGTTTTACTGTTGACATAAGTTTTGAATATCTTAATTTCAATATCTCCAAATCCTGTACAACGGCTTCTATATCATTTACATCCTTTGAATCAAACGCCAAAGCACTTTTAAGATTACCAAATAGACCTATGAAATCGATTACTAGACCACAAATTTTCTTATGCCCATTTTCCTCATAGGGCCTGTTTATTCTAGCTATAGCTTGCAAAAGAACATGATCCCTCATTGGTTTGTCTAAATACATGCAATAAAGAATTGGTGCATCAAAACCTGTGAGTAGTTTGTCTGTAACAATTAGAATCTTTGGTTTATCCACCGGGTTCTGGAACTTCTTTCTTACGACTTTTTCCTCTTCTTCAGTCTTGTGAAAAGCCTTCATCTCTACAGCGTCTTCGTAAAATGAACTCATTATTACTTCTGAATAATCCTTTGGCAGAAACTTGTCCAACGCCTTTTTGTACATTACGCAGGCTTCTCTATCGACTGTAACCAGAAAAGCTTTGTATCCTAATGGTTCTACATTGCTTTTAAAGTGATTTGCCACAAATTCCGCGATTTTCTTAACTCTAACCTCATTCTTCAGCATATTACAAAGAGTTACCTGTTTGCGTAGTACTGAATTCAGTTCTTCTACGTCAGAAACTCCTTCAGCTTCCTTTAGACTTAGAAATTCTTTCTCTAGGACGCCTCTTTTTACGAGTAATTTATTTGATGCGATTGAATATTTTAATGGGACCGTAGTCCCGTCTTCTATAGACTCCTTTATTCCGTACTTATCAAGATATCCGTTTTTATCGTCTCTTCCGAATATCGTGAAAGTGTTTGTGCCTTTAAAGGTTCTCATGACCGGAGTGCCAGTGAATCCAATGTAAGTCGCATTCGGTATCGCGCCCATCATGTAATTCCCAAACTTACCTTGTGTACTTCTATGTGCTTCATCGATTAGAACATAAATGTTTTTATTCATGCAAATCTTTGGGGGCATCCCTTCAAATTTGTGTATTATTGTTACTATCAAACCACGATGCTCTTCTTTCACTAATCTTTGTAAATGTTCTTTCGTTTCTGCGACCACTATGTTTCCAAATCCAACCGCGGCAAGATTATTGAAAAGTTGAGACTCTAACCTCATA
>JAMCSQ010000047.1 GCA_023378805.1 Candidatus Parvarchaeota archaeon
TAAATATGACCTCGCTCTGATTTTTAATTAAAGGAGGTGATCCAGCCGCATGTTCCCATACGGCTACCTTGTGGCGACTTAACCCTACTCACTGAACCTAGATTCGGTTATCGCATAACGACAATCTCATCTAAATCCAACTTGTTTGGTTTGACGGGCAGTGTGTGCAAGGAGCAGGAAAGTATTCACCGCGCTTTGTTGAAACGCGGTTACTACGGATTCCGCCTTCACGAGGCCGAGTTACAGACCTCGATTCGAACTAGGGTAAAGATTCGGGGATTAGCTCCTCCTTTCGGAGTGGCGTCCTATTGCCTTTACCATTGCAATTCGCGTGTAGCCCAGAGGATTAGGGTCGTACTGACCTACCGTCGCCCTCACCTTCCTCTTTCTTTCGAAAGCAGTCTCTATATTTTGCTCATTCACAACGGATTGCATGTTAGCAAATATAGAAGAGGGTCTTGTTAGTTACCCGACTTAACGGGACGTCTCAAGATACTAACTGATGATGGCCATGCAACACCTTTCAGCGCATTTGGTAAGCTCTTCAGGCTGACCTTCATATTGCTGTCGCTTCTGGTAAGATTCCCGGAGTTGAATCCAATTGAACCGCAAACTTCACCCGTTTTTGTGCTCCCCCGCCAATTCCTTTAAGTTTCGACCTTGCGATTATACTCCCCAAGTGGCTTACTTAACGCCTTCGCTGTCACACTGCATTTCCTCAAGGAAATGCAACGTATAGTAAGCAGCGTTTACTGCTAGGGCTACCCGGGTATCTAATCCGGTTTGTTCTCCTAGCCTTCGTCCCTCACCGTCAGGTCCGTTCTGGAGATGTGCCTTCGCTATTGGTGGTCTTTTTCGGATTAAAGGATTTTACTCCTACCCGAAAAGTTCCCATCTCCCCTCCCGGCCTCTAGTCTAGAAGTATTTATACCATGCCTTTCCGTTAAACGAAAAGATTTAAGCACAAACTATCCAAACCAGCTACGAACGCTTTAGACTCAATAATAATGGTCACAACTCGGGCCGCAGGTATTACCGCGGCTGCTGGCACCCGCTTGCCCAGCCCTTATTCGCCACGCCATTTCAAAACGTGGCAAAAGTTCCTTCCGAAACGGAAAGAACACTTGGGATTCCCTCATCACGCTTTCGCGCATTGTGGAGTTTTCGGGACTGCTGCACACCGTAGTGCTAGGGTCCTTGTCTCAGTACCCTTCTGGGGGAAACCACTTCCATGGCCCCTACTGATCTGAGATTTGGTGAGCCGTTACCTCACCAACAGTCTAATCAGGCATAGACCGATCGTTAGGCGGATTATTCCGGTATTAGAAATAACCATTTCACAATAAAATCGTTTCAGAAATTATTGCTATGGAGTATTAACCTCAGTTTCCCGAGGATATCCTCCTCCTAACGTTACGTTATCTATGTGTTGCCTCAGCCGTACGCAATCTACTATTACCTAGTAGATGAACTTGCATGTCTCATTCGAATCCCAATAGCAGTGACCTCCAGCAGGATCAACTGGAATTGGTGCATTAACATCATCATGCATAAATATGAAATTCACGCACTCACTATTCTTCATTTGCTTTTTAAAGCATCGAATATTATCTGCATATGAAAAGATGCAATCACAGCACTGCGATGCAGCACTCCTGCGTATCCGGGATATACAGATAATTACTTTATTTGCACATTCTAATTTAAATACTTTTTGCACTTTAAAACCGCTAAAACGGCACGATATCAAATATTTTGATAAAAAAAACGGCATTGTTTAAAAATGAGACAATGACAAGGATATAAAGGTTAAGTTATCAATAAAAATAAAAGCGGGTTACCTTTTCTTGTTTTCAAAGAAGAATGAAAACAGGCTAAGAATAGAAGTTGCAGTTACTGATAAAAGTAACAATGAGAATGCAAACGATGTTCCGTATGAAGAACTGGTATTAGCCGCTCCAAATCCAAAAAGATAATTAAAGCCGTAAGACATTGAACCTGAGACCTGTGTTAAAGGCAAGCCTAATATTGCATCAAGAAACATTGCAAGTACAAACAATGCGGACAAGCTACCTAAAATAAGTAAAGCAGTTCTACGCATTTTCTTATTGCCGTAAACTAGATATGCTAATATTATAGTCAGAATAAAGAACACTATCAGAATATCGTAATGCAGCATACCAGAAATTCTCAATATACTGTCATAAGCTAAAAGATAAACGGCAGCTGCCAAGCTTAAAATAATTGATCCAAGCATAGCGTAGTTTGCAGCTTTTACAAACTTTCTTTTCATTGAAAGACCTAAACCTAAAAGAACTATTATTACAACTAAAAATATGCTGCCTACATAATCAAAGTAATTTGTGGGTTTAGGGGTACTAACAATTGGAGGAGTTACACTTGGAGCTGTGCTTTTTGTGGAATTAATAACGTTAATAGTTAACTGCACAGGTGAAACAGAAGGATCATCACCAACCGCAGAAATATTGAATTTATATGTCCCTATAGGTGCCCCCTTTGCAACAGCTATGCCTAAGGTTCCGCTGTATGTTGGATCTTGGTTTGAAGCACTAGGTGTAAAGGTTATATAACTACTAAGAGGACTTTCAGCAAGCGAGGTTCCCCAATAACTTCCATTGAACAATGAAATTGTGAATCCTATATCTGCAGAATTGCCCTGTGAGATATTTACTGAGTACTGCGTTAACGTAACCTTTGAATATCCATAACCTACTGCGTGAACAGCACTCAATGCGAATATTAATAGGAAAATGAAAACAGTCGAAATTATAATGGCCTGCTTAGCTTGCATACTAACCATTACAATACTATCTTATTTAAACATTTCTACAGCCTTTGCTATCTTCTCTCTAAATTCCTCTTCTTCAGTTTCATCATTATACTTTGTCCTAGGCCACATAAAACCTCTTAAAGGTTTACCTTTTTCTCTAGGTATTATATGAACGTGAAAATGCGGCACGCTTTGGCTTATGATATTGTTATTTATAAGCAGCATGCCATCACAGCCTGTTCCATTTTTTACGCCTTCTGCTATTCTTTTAGTTTCAACGGCAATCCCCTTTAAATAATCTTCAGAAAAATCAAACAACGTTTCAATGTGCTTTTTGGGTATCAGCAAAGTATGTCCTTTGAATATTGGACTTTTATCTAAAAATGCAATGAAATTTTCGTTCTCGAAAACCACACTCGCCCTTATTCCTTTCTTAGCTATTTTACAGAACACACATTCTTCCATCTAGTTTCTAGGAAATGCATTTATAAAAGATTTTTCATATTTCATACTGCACTATACTTAATATTGTGGTATTCATACTTTCTTTTATTTCTTTAAGCGCCTTCGAGTCTTTTGATTCAATGTAAGGCAGAAGATCCAAATCTAACGGAGTATTTTCAAGTCTTCTATTATAGTTTTCACGAAGGTACTTTGCAACTTCTTTGTCATACGCTTCCCACTTAACTCTTAAAAACCTTATAAAATCCTTTTCTACGGAAGTTGCCAGTCTATGAGAATATGCGTAGGAATGACCAAAGTCAACAAGCCACTTTTCCGTAACTTCATGATGCTTAGCTATACTTTCTACTGTATCAACAAGTTTATTGCGTACTACAATTAATTTTGGAAAATTTTTGTCAAGGAAAATGCGCCTGCCATCTACGGAATAACCCCCCGTGTACTTAATAGAATAATCTGTATTTATAATCAATTCGCTAACATCTCTGCTTTCTAATACTTTCCCAATATATTTCTTTCTATAATATATGATATCATTGTCAACCTGTACTATAGAATTTACTTTTAACTGTTTATTCAATAGGATTTTTACCATTGAAGGGGAGATATAATTGACAGCCAGTCCTATAATCTGACCATTTTCACTCTTTTTTCTAGATAAAATTCTATACTTCATCATATTTTAAATAATCCCGCCCAATATTTATACTTTTTTATGATTAAATTGTAAATTTTCTAATCATTTTAAGTATTCATAAGTAATCAAATATCCTATATAAAGGTTACTATTTTAAATTGTCGATTTTTAGCAAAAAACTCGTAAATTTTAGAAGCTCCTCTTATAATATAAAGGTACTTAAATTTCCAGCTGCTCATGAATGTATGGATGATCAAAAGTCAGAGATGCTGATGCTTTTTGGATGGGTATCTGCTATACTTATTATAGCAGTCGCAATGCTTTATCCATACAGCAATTATCAATTTACAACCTTGGGTATAAGCAGTGGAGTCAACCTTTATTCATGTAAATATTCTGAACCAGCACCGATGGGTATAGTTGATTATGGAGTTAGTAGCTATGGCAATGTATATAACATATCTACAAATTCAATACAAAGCAGTATAACTTTAAACAACTTACTAACAAATTTAAGCGGTGATTACAACGCATCTATACAGCTAAATTTAAATGTTATGTTGGAATATGAAAATCAAACGCGAGTTTATTTTGCACAGAATGTTATTCTTATGGATACAAAAACTGGACAGATAAGATTCATAGATAATGTATGGAATAACTCCGGAATAAATACAAGCTTGAATAATCAGTTCATAAAAGGCAATGGCACTGTTTCCCCTTCTATTAAAAATTATACTTATTATTCTTACCAAGCTGTGAATCAAACTGGAGATAATATAACTTTAAATGACAATCAAACTGTTTACCTAAGGACAAATTCTAGCATTTCAAAAGAAGGTATACCACAGATAATCTTTTCATACAATGATGGATATGGATGGATAGAATACGATAAAGTAAACTTACTCATACATGAAAACATAAAAAACTATTCCATTCTTATAAGTGGTTTCAATTACACTCCAAGCTACAACTTTTATGATGCAGGGATAATAATCGGCGGACCCGGTGACGGTTCCAATACAACGCTTATAAGTGGATCCGCTAAATTTACACTAAGTTATTGGAATGAAAATAACTTTCAGAATGTACAAGATGCATATAATTTTGGTTGTGACACTGAAGAAGGAATAAATAATGCAATTGTATCCCCTTCGTTTTATAATAATGGTTTGCTATATGCTAATATAAACAACGGGAAAAACATTTATCTAGGAAACTTATGGTCTACAAATTCCTCCAATATAGGAATACTTTACGTAAATAGCTCTTTTAATAATATTATAATTTCATTGAGCAGGGATGGTCATGCATTTAACGAAAGTTTAAGAAATGGAAAAGGTAAGTTTACAATGGAAGCAGGAAATTATATTATAGATGCATATTCAAACGACAATAGAATTTACAGTGAAAATTACACATTAGAGAAAGGGATGATTAATAATATAAATATAAAATAAGTAATCTTTTTTCAAAAAGTAATAATTAATTATCTTACTTTTTCTGCGCCAGTTGCCAATCCATGCTTTGTGAATGCAGATAGTATTGCTGCTGCTATCAATATAATTATGCCTATATATAATGCCGCTCTTAATCCCTGCATAAACGGAGATGCAATCAATTTTGGAATAAAACTACTTTCATTCATAATTCTTAGTGATGAATTTGGTATAAGCGAAGTTAATGAAGATGGCACTTGAGATAAAAATGTGGATACTGGATTAATTCCAAGAAACGCCGAAAAAAGGAAAGAAGAAGCAGGTATTGCAGCGAACTGTGAGGATAGAGCTGATGGAACGTTTAATGTTGTCAATTGCGTAGAAATTATAGAAGGCAATGCGTATGAGAATACAGTTATAGTTATTGTGAAGAATATTGCCATGCTTATCATTTGGCCTATATTTGCAAAGGTTGTTCTTATGCCATTCCCAACTCCCCTATCTTTCCAAGGAAGTGCATCCATTGCTCTCTTTGTGTTTGGGGCAGCAAACATTCCATTTCCTGCGCCTATAACAAACAGCACTATTGCAAATGGAACATAAGAAAAACTAGCAGAAAAAGTAGTTAAAAGAAACAGCCCTACTGCTGTTATCAAAAGACCGATTGTACTGAATATTCTTGCACCGAATTTATCCGTTAAAACACCGCTTATCGGCCCCAGGGCTATAAAACCTACCATTAAGGGTATCATGTATATCCCTGCCCAAAATGGCGTCTGGGCGATCGTAAAATTATGCAATGGAAGATAAACTCCCTGTAGCCAGATTATAACCAAAAACATCACTGCGCCTCTTGCAAGAGCGCTTAAAAACAACGCAAGAGAACTAAAAAGAAACTGTACGTTTCTGAATAAAGACAACTTAAATAAGGGGTTTTTAATTTTCCTTTCTATTGGGATAAACAGTATTATAAGAAAAACACCTATAATGAGACTTGCGATTACCCACGGGTTTACCCAGCCCAGTGGATTCGTTTTATATGGAGTAAGAGCATATGTAAAGCCTAACGCTACGAGGATTAAACCTACTGAAAGAGCAAGGTTGCCTTTCCAATCCAGTCCTTTTTTCTTTCCACCGGTCTTTTCCTCCTTCAATTTGTAATAAGACCAAAAAGCGCCTAAAACTGCGAAAGGAATGTTGACTATAAATATCAAGTGAAAGTCAAATGGGGCCAATAAACCACCAGCTACTAACCCTATAAATGATCCTGCAAGGAAAGCAACTTGATTAGTTCCAAGTGCCTTTCCTCTTTCATTGTCAGGAAACGCATCGGTAAGCAGAGCCGTGCTGTTAACCATTATGAATCCACCGCCGACTCCTTGAACCAATCTAAAAATTATTATGAACAAAACGCCGTTTGTGCCAGAGTTATATGGTGTAAAAGAAAGAGCTATAGAAGCCGCAGCAAAGATTGCAAATCCTATTGTATAAAATTTTTTCCTTCCATAGTCATCAGACAATCTGCCAAAAGTAACAAGAAGAGAAGCCGTTACAACCATATAACCTAAAAGAACCCAAAGAAGCAATGTAAAATTACCAGGTGCTATTGGATTAACGTTTAAACCACGAAATATTGAAGGAAGAGATATAAGTATTATTGTGGCATTTATAGAAGCCATTAAACCGCCCATTGTTGTATTTGCTAGAACTGTCCATTTATACTGCATCCGATATTTTACGATTTATTCTATTTAAATATTTACGAATCTACGCAGTTTTTCTGTTCTATATTAACATTTCCTTGTTCTTGTCTTTATGATTGGAAAATATCCGCTAATCATTTAAAACAAAATAAGTTCTTCATAATTGTTCCTATCGTAATCTCAATATTTGTTATATACTTGTTTTATAAAAGTCAATTCACACTTTAACAAGCTGCAAAACAAAAATAAAAGAAGTCTTAACTAAATAAAAATATTTATCCAAACTTTAATCTACTATTTTTAAATGGATTCAGTGCGGTCGTTTTTATTTCTTTTTTCTGTGGCAAGAATATTTCTGCAAGCATGCACCTTATACTGCCTCCTCCACATTCTTCTATTGTACTGACGTCTATGCTTATTACACTGCAATATTTCTCCAGCTTCTCTTTCTGCCAATTTGACAAGGAGCTTAACGCCTTCTTCGATATTACCAGCTTCTTGTTTCCTCTCGAATCCAATAATTCCAACGCATTTCCTGCAAAATCAAGCATCTGTTTAAAGGTTAACTCAATTAAAATTTTACCAGATCTATTAATGGATGAAACAATAGCCTTTTTTTCATCTTCATCTTTTATTGAATTCAAGCAGACCATGGCAAATTTCTCTCCCAAAGCCATCATTACATTTGTGTGGTATATCGGAAAACCTGCTTCATCAAAAGCATGAAATTTTACAGGTTTGTACTTAAGTTCATTGCAAAACTTATTTAATACTTCTTCATTCGTTCTTTCAGAGATACAGGAATAAGCTATCTTGTTTGCACGGTCAAGAACCAGGCCGCCAGTACCTTCAAGGAATTTATTGTCGTTTTCATAATATGTAAGATCTATGACTCGGGAGCAAGAAAAGCCGTAAAACATGGAAAGATTCTGGATTATGTCCGGTCGTCTTTCATTTCTCCTATTTAATGCAAGCATCGGGTAAACAACGACTGTTCCATCGGAATGAAAGGATATCCAATTATTAGGAAATATTGAATCTGGAGTGTCTATTCCCTCTAAATCATCAAAAACAAACACATTTATACCGTTCATCCTAAGCGTTTCTACGGCGTTGTTAAATTCATTTAACGCCTGCAAATTAACTGGAGAATGAGTTTTTTTCTGGAATTTATTTGTTCTTGCTGTTTGCTCATTGAAGCCAAAATTATGCGGCCTTATCATCATTACATTGTTAGTCAATGCCTTTTCTTCCATTTGCAGTTTCTACGCAAATAATCTAGCAACTGCTAAAAATTATTTAAAGAATCCAACTTATATTTAAATGTTTAAACGCCTCTCAATGAACGTTTTTTAATGTTAGCTTTTAAATGTAGTATTAATAAATTAAAATGAAACCTGGGGTTGCCAGGATTTGAACCTGGGTCAAGCGGTTTCTTCTTAATCATCCTTAACGTCATTTTTCCAGACAAGCTGGAGCCGCCTATTCTGCCTGGTTAGACTACAACCCCTCAAGTGAATATTTTATACTTATCCTTATTTTCGAGCTCCTCCTTAATTCTTGCTTCTATGCTTTTTGTTATGCCCGAAGTAAAGCCCACCCTTTCATCAAAATCATTGTAAGATTTGAATTCTCCCTTATTTCTTTCTTCTATAATCTTCTGAACCATTTTTTTCCCTGCTCCAGGTATAAGCGACAAAGAATGCAACCTTACATTTATGGGCCCCAACCTATTTATTATAGCTATATAATTTGCCTCATTTTGGCTTACGATCTCATGTACCTTACCTGTGAGCATCTCAATGCCATTTCCATTCAGCTTATCAGGAGTTATTCTCTCTATTATGTGGTGAACTTCATCCCTTTTATTTTCGCCTATGTAAACCTTCATTCCAGGATCTACCTTCGCGTCTTTTTTAAGGGCCACTAGTAAAAGGCCAAGTGAATCAGTAAGAACTATTGCAGTGGCCTTCCTATCCTTTGAATCCTGCAGGCCGAAAGGGAGGTACTCTAAAACATAAGCATATTCGTCTTTTCCCATAGTATTAAGGGTTATTTCAAAGTTATAAATGCTTTTTTAGCACTGTTAGAATAGATTTTAGATCCTCTTCTTTCACATTCAACTTTAAAGGTGAGATAATTGCTCGTATTTGATCAATAGACGAGGGAGAAACATCAATTATCATCCTTAGGTAATCCTCTCTTATGCTAAGATTTAAAGCGGAAAGTTCTTCAAATACGCTGTCAAAATTGTCTATTTTTAGGTTCTTCTGTATATGATCAAGTAGTTTTTTGCCCATTTCAGAGCCTTTATCTACAAAATCTACATATTTTTGCTTTACCTCAGCTTCACTTAAAAATTTTTCATCAATTATTTGGTATTCCATATTCAAAGTCTTTTCATATGAATTGGTAAAAGGTCTATTCTTTTAAGGCTTTTGCCCTGCTGTTTTACCTCTATAGTATACGCTTTCCCCTTTTTATTCACTATTCTGCCAACCGAACCGAAAAAGCTCCTTTGAGGTAAGTTTCTTTGTACTCTTGAATCAGGGTCCACTATTATTTTGTCTCCTATCTCAAAAGACTGCAAAGCCTTTTTTATATCGACTTTTCCTCTTTCTTTTATATCCAATTTAAGTCTTTTTCTCGAACGTTTGTGCAAACCGTTTCCTGTTATTGACATAATTCTATTCTATAAAGCTCCTTAGTATTTATACTTTTTTAAACGCCAATGCAGAGGGAGGGATTTGAACCCTCGAAGGCCTAAGCCATAAGGTCCTTAGCCTTACACGTTTGACCGCTTCGCTACCTCTGCATAATAGTTTAAAATAAGCTTATAATAAAACGCTTACTATCTGGTAATCTATTTATAGTATAAAAATAGTCTTATATGTTTAAACCAATTTAAAAACATGGCATTAAATATAATAATAGAGATTTTGATAGTACTTTCGGCATCAATAATCTTGGGAGAACTTTTTGAGCAGCTTAAATTTCCATCGGTTGTCGGCTACCTTATAGCTGGTTTAATCATTGGCCCTTTTGTCTTTAATTTAATACAAAATAACTTAGAATTACAGGCATTATCTTCGCTTTCGCTTTTCTTCATAATATTTTTATTAGGTATAGAAATGAAAACTGAATCGGTTATAAAGTACCTTAAACCATCCCTTAAGATGTCTATTACTAGTTTTATTCTGCCTTTAATTCTGTCTGTTCTACTTTCAGTTTTTTTACTACACTTTGGATTAAGGCAGGACTTTATAGTTTCACTAGCAATAGCAGTACCCTCCATATCAATAATATCTGTTCTGATTATGAGATACAAGCTTGCAAGAGATTCTAAAGGGATAACCATCATAGGTTCAGTAGTAATAACTGATGTAATTGCATTTTTGTTCTTGGGAATGGCCTACAAAAACGCATTAAATGCGATATTGCTAGTTATCTATTTTATAGTCTTTCTTATGATATTCTTAAACGTGGATAAAATTCTGAATAAGGGAAGTGAAAAACTAAGAAAACAATTAACAAAATCTAAAAAAATATTAAAAAGTGAGCATTTTGGTTATGCAATGATAATTGTTATAGGCTTGCTAACAGGGGGCGTATCACAATTAATAGGCGTAAATTATATAATAGGGGTTTTCTTTGCTGGTTTAATTATACATGAAGGTTTAATAGGTAAAACTTTATTTAGAAAAGTTAGAAGAACAATAAAACGGATGAATGATGGTTTCTTTATACCTATTTTCTTTGGGATAGCCGGAATTGAGGTTTCTTCATTCCATTCTCTTGGGAGCTATATACCCGCAATAATCATTATATCCGTTTCTGTTATAGCCTTTTCAATCATATTAAATTACTTCTCTTCTGGAAAAATCATGAAAATAAAGAGGAAGCAATGGAAAATAAAAATTAGCGCTATAATAAACGGGAGAGGAGCAGTTGGAATAGCAATCGCAACTGTGGCATTTGAAATTGGAGTCATAACAGATTTGGCTTATTCTATAGTTATATTGTCAACTATAATTATATCGATAATTGCTACTTCTCTTCTTCGTAATACTTAGTGGCAGAATTAAACAAATAAATATTAGTTGTAAGAATTTATACAAAACAAACATAATAGATATTATATTTTTAATTTCTTTTAATTTAATGCAAAATTGGGGTGGCTGGGATTTGAACCCAGGATTTCTAGCACCCGAAACTAGAGTCTTACCAAGCTAGACCACCGCCCCTTTAAAATTACTTTAATCTCTGTTAAATATAAATTTAAGGTTATATTGCTTAATCTACGGGTTATATTAGTTAATTTTCTTGTACATAGGATAAGTTCCTAAATTCATAACTACACTATCTGTTTTAACGGCTACACCTTTTTTAACGGCTTTTATTTCTTCTGCTGACAATACAGACTTACCAAGTGCTATAAGCTCTCCTTTTAGCGTCATTATTGCTATAACTTTATCTTTATCAAAACCCGTAAATTTAACTATGCCAGGAACAGCAAGTGGGGAGCCATGACAAATTGGGTCCACTGCCGTATCGGAAATAAAAACCTTTGGTAAAAAGTCTACTGCTGATTCTATACTGCCAATGCATTTATTTAAAAGCCTGTCATCGTTTTCTTTTTCATAAAAATAAACTGCATCTTCTAAATCCTGCAATGTAACTAAGTTGTCTTTTTCTGACAGCGTTGAAACCTTTGTCCTTCTTAGCTCAGTCATGTGCGCGCCGACGGTTAACTCTTCACCCATATCGTGTATAAGCTTTCTTATGTACGTTCCAGATTCTACACCCACTCTAAAAAGAACATTCTTTCCATCTATTTCCAATATCTCAGAATAATATATTTCTCTCTGTCTATACTGCCGTTTAACATGAGACCTAACCGGAGGTAATTGCATTATTTTTCCTATAAACTTTTTAAACGTATCTCTAAGTAATTGCTCATCGACTTCACTATGCAGATGCATCAGAGCGATGTATTCCTTTCCTCCGAAAAGAAGCACTGGGAGAACCTTCGTAGCGTTGTTTATAGCTAGTGGCAAGAGACCTGTTACATTGGGATTTCTTCAATCTTCTAAAGTCCCTGAGTAACCCATCTTCTTGGCACCTAATCCTGCCATAATGTTCTTTGCTATGTAGGCTGCGGTCTTAGACCTTATACCTGCTGGTTTATCCAGAAGTATAAAACCGTAGTTTATCCTTTCCTTTATGCTTCTATCCTTTGGGGCTTTGCCGTATCTGCTATCGGTTTCTTCCTCTCTCAAGGAAAATATTTCATGCTTGAAATCCTCCAAAGGCAGTTTCATTTTATTTAATTATAGATTTAAAGATTAAAACTTTGCTGTTTATGTTACTATCTAATTCGCTTTCAAATAAACGAAAGTTAATACTATCTATTTAGAATTGAGCGCCTATTTTCATTTATTTATCTTTTTATGGTGCATTATATAATCAGAGCAAAGCTGTACAACACTTTCTAAATCTATACTTGACGAATCAATAACCAAATTAAATGGAGTAAAGTCTTCGTCTATCGCTATTCCATATATTTTTTTATAGATATTTTTTGTGAGCAGGTCCTTCTGTTTCATAAATTTCATCGCATCGCTAAAACTTATTTTATCCCTTATACTTACTCTTTTTGCTCTAACCTTTTCATCTGCCTTTATGTATATTTTTATTGTTTCCCGGTCATTTATCTTCCACGGGGCCACCCAACTATCAAGCACTATATCCTTTTTTGTCTTAAAAAATGAAAGAATAAATGAATCTAGTCTTTTATCATACTGAGGATTCTTTAACCTGAATTTTACCGCTTCTATCCCTTTTTTTGATTCCCAAACCATGAAATCCTTCTTTGGAAGCAAACTCTTTAATTTAGAACTAGCTGAAAAATATTCAATTCCAAAGTTAAGAGCAAGGGCTGTAGCAACACTCGATTTACCTGAAGCAGTCAATCCAGAAACTATAACTCTCATGATTGATTAATATGGGTATTACTTATAAGTTTACTGTAGTTTGCGAATACTGCAGGTAGATAACTTAAATTGTCACAGTAGTTCTGGGCCGAAGGCGAAATTGAACATTCTCCAGTAAGCATGTATTTGCTTAGCTCAGTATAATTTATTTGATAAACATTTACATTAGTAAGTACCTGGTTTTCTATGCTCAGTAAAGAGTTTACCGGCAAGTTATCCGTGTAAAGTAACTTGAAACCGGGTATACTTTCATTGAGAAGATAAAGCTTATCAAACAATGTATTTATAGTTTCATTAGGCATATACAGCAAACTAGGGCTGTTGCCAAACTGTGACATCGTTATCGGCAGCACTTCATACCCTCCTGGTGCTTGAGGTATGCCTCCTATGTGAAGATCAACTGAATTTGTAGCGTTTAAAAGCATCATACCACCGGGTATACCATTATTTGCAACTTCTTTACAGCCTACACTGTAAACGCAGTTGTAATCCAAAGGCAGTGGGTTTGAGAACTGTGCGGTAAGTTCATTATATATTATACCATACGGATTCCCCATACTTGTTATTACGCCATTACTACTTGCATTCAAAGGTATTAGAACTTCTACCAAAAGATCGTTATTGGCATTGCCAGGTAAACCAGGTATTGTTGCATTTGAGTATATGGGAGCTATCTGTCCATTTACGTCTCCAAAGTCAAGTAGATACTTGTAACTTTTATTCCCTATATTTTGACTGTTTATAGTTGCATTAGTTTCCGTCATCGGAGTAAATGATGTAGGTTCTAATGCAATGGTTGAGATAGCAGAGAATTTTTCTACCTCACTGCCGCTTATTACAGCGTAAGTAGGCTGATGTATGTAATGAAGGTAGGTTGAATAAACATATGGAGAGGTTGCTTCAAAGAAGTACTTCGCTATCATTGACTGATACCCATAAGCGTTACTTCCATCGGCTACAGCTGTCCTATTGGCTATTGCTTCTTCCCAGTAACCATAATCCCACCAAGAAATTATTGAAGTGTTAACAGGAGTATTCTGGCTTACCCACTGCAAAGTAGGTCCCCAAAGTAAAAGCCCGCTTCCACTCGACTGCGCAGTTTGATATGACAGAGAAAGACTAGAATGTAAATCCGCAGCAACGAAAGCGATTGCTATTATTACTATAATCGCAGAAACAATCACTATATTCTTCGGAGAATTTTTAAAGAGCCTGTTTGTAATGTTTATTGATCCTCTGAAGAAATAAACTATTGCGAAGGGTATTATTATCGCTGCTGCCAATTCGGTAGGCTCCAATAACCTACTTTCAACATTTGAAAGTATAACTGTGGCCACAAAGAAAAATAATGGTATTATAGCGAGCAGAGAAAGCATGTTAACATCCTCTTGCTTGTCAAATGCAAATTCTAGTATGAATATAACTACAAGGGCTACAGCGCCATATTTGTAGTTATTTACAGATGAATCCATATTCCACATAACAATAAGCATTATCAGTGAAATTAACGTAAGGAATAATACAAGACTTAGAACACTTTTTGATTCCATTTCATTTTTATGAAGGAATAAATAACCCAATGGTATAAAATCAAGAGCTATAAATATAAACAAAAATGAATATGAAGTTGAATTATGGCTGAATGTTCCTCCATTAAGCATTAGTACAAACGGAACGCTTAATAAGAAAGGAATATACCAGTGCTTAAATCTTTTCAGTACAATGTAAAGAAGGAATACTGCACCTGCACAGAATAAAAGGAAATTTATGCCAAATGATCCTATAAGAAAATTGAAGTCCTGTACTCTCTGCGTCAAATTTAAAGGAGCATACTCTGCGATAGTCTGGCTTACGGGATTCACAATGCCTACCCCTAAAGGATGTATAAATTCAGACTCTACCCTTGAAAAAGCATGCTTTAAGGTGTCCAGGCCTGTAAGCGCCACTACTACTAATGAAATAATTATGCTATATACCGCAATTGAAAATCCATTGTTTATAAGCGGTATTTTAAGTTTATGCTTGTATCTATCGTATACTATCAGTTTAAAGAGTACTAATACGTAAGAGAAAAGCATTGGATAATAAAGGGCGCTATGTATAACATCTGAGAAAGTAAACGTAACAAAACTTACTTTTATCGGAACCCATATTGCAAACAATATGTAAGCAAGCATATCTCCCTTTTTAGCATATCCAAGCAAAACAATCATTATGTATATTATTGGTATTACAAGTATTGGATAATTGCTATATCCGCTTGCTGCCGCAGCTAGTCCAGTGGCTATTCCTGTAGCCAGCCCGTAAACCATTTTACTCCTTGTCCTTTTTGATTTTAGGGATTTCGACAAGAAGAAAATCGTCAGCAAAATAAACATAAATCCAAGAGAAGTTTTCTGTGAAAATCCTGCAGTAGAGCGGCTTAGGAAAGTAAGAAAAGCAGGTAAGATAAACGCGCTTATGCTAGCTATCCAGTAATCCCCAAATAATTCCAGTGCTATAAGGAAAAGAAGCAGAGACGAAAAGATAGCAAAGAATGCAGGCAAAAACATAAAGGAGGTCATGGGAACTGCGCCCTTTACTATTGGATCAACAAGCCTTGCAGAATAGGCACCGAAAAAGGATACCATAAGCTCATCTGTTCTGGAAGGCAAACCCAAAGGCAAGTACTCCAAATGATTTACTGCCGGAACATTGCCGGTTTTAAGTATGTTCTGCATTTGTATGTAGAATGTATACGGGTCCAGCCCGGAAAGGGAGCCGCCCATTCCAAGATAATTATTTCCTATTAATGGAGAATTTGACTGCAGAGGATTTAGCAAAGCCGGAACGCTTGCGGTATGTATAGACCAGCCTCCCGGTATAAAACTACCGAAGCCTACTGTCACTGCAAGTATAAGAAGTATATAAAATAAGACCCTTTTCTTTATTAGGATATTGTAAGCCGTATTGAAAAAAACCTTAAAAGCCGATAAATTCAGTTCTATCTCTACTTCACTTACTTTTTTCTTAGAGGCCTTTTCTTTTACCTGCTCTAGTTTTTCCGATTCTTTTTTCAGTAAGTCTATCTTTTCTTCTTCTTTTTTTAACTCTGCTTCTTCTTTTTTTACCTGGACTTCCTCTTTCTTGATTTCTTGCTCTATCTTTCTTTCCTCTTTGGAAGCTTCCTGCTCGATTCTTTTAAGTTCATTCTCTTCGACCATAATTCAAATATATAGAGAAATTACTACTGATTATTAAACCTTTCGAATTAGAAATCCTGCGATTCGATATCCCAAGAATCGTGCTTCCAAAGCAGAAATTCTGGTTTATTTAAGAAAATAAAATGTTCTGGGTGGGCTATATACTCATCATATATGCTCTTTGAATAATCAAGGAAAGGCAGTTTCTCTGCTTCACTGTGTTTAAGTGTCGTTTCTTTGTAATTTTTGTTTAAAACTATATTTCCATTCCTTAAAAGAAAGAGAGCACCGCCGCCCATAGCCTGTACTGACTTATAATCAGAATCAAACGTAGAATTAACTAAATTTGCCTCAATTAGAAGGCCTTTTCCGACATTGATTGAGAAATGACCGTAATTTGGCGGCATTATGATTTTATCCCCTGCTTTTGCGTGTATAAGCTCTAGATCAAAGCTGCCATCTTCGTTCTTTTTCTGCAAAAGATACACCGCTTCGCCGCTTATTATTTCATACAGCTCTGGGTAAGCCAGTCCTTTTTCAACTAATGGATGATAATGTCCAAGGGTCTTTGTAAACTCCCCTCCTAAATCATAATTTTCAATCACAGTAACATCATATCTTATGCTGTGTGCTGAGAAAACTGTTGCATTCTTTACAACCCCTGCTGCTCTATACATCCTATATATTATATCCGTCTTGTTTTTGCTATTTATAAATTCCTTATTGAATAATACCTCTTTCATTTCACCGACTTTGCGAACTGAAAAAGTTACTTCCTTGCCATCAGCAAACAGCTTTCTTTCTTTTTCGTCAAATTCAAGATCAACTGCTTTAACGTTAAGTTTCATAATACTAGAAATACTTGCTAAGTTTAATACTTTTTATAGAAAGTCTTAACAAACTTATCCGCTTTAAGGAGCTTGATTATAAATCTAATTTCCTTATTACTCACGGTTCTTGTAACGTATAGCATTAAAACATAGAAAACGAGTGCGGCGATCAAAAGCAGCGGCAGATATGCCAACCTTGTAACAAGCTTTAGAAGAAGGTAAAGGAAAAGACCCATTAATAAAACGGATACGATCGCTTTTAACAGCTCTTTGTATGGTAACTTTATTTTTATATACTTTGAAACTAGAATCAAATTTACTACTAAAGTAGATAAGGTAACAGCAAGGTATGCAATCGCCGCGCCTACAGAATATAAAAGCGGGACTAGTATAACGGTAAGGGCTATTCCGACTACCGCTCCTGTTATCACCGAGTACATTGCATATTTCTGCTTACCTGTTGCACTTAAAACCTGTGTAATCGGCCCAAATATGCTGGATATAAGAACAGGTATAAGGAGAATTATAAATGGAGTTTCGGCGCCTATAAAGGTAGATTTGTAGAGGTATGAAATTAATTTTGGCGCAGATATTATGGAAGCTGTAACAAGTGGAAAAGTAAGCAGGAAAGAATATTTTATAAGGCTATGTTGAACCCTGTAAAACCCTTCAAACTGCTTTCTTTCGAAAAACTTGGTTATTGATGCAAAGAAAGCAGATCCTACAGCGGCAGCTGGCAGGCCAAGCATACCTGCCATTATCAAACCTACTCTGTAAAAACTTACTGATGAGATGTTAGGAGAGACTGCTCCAAGAAACAACGCTATAACTGGCCCATAAGACAGTGAGATTATTGCCATTATATATGAAAAATTCCTATAGCTGTAGAAATGGGTTAAATCTTCCTTTTCCGGCCTTGCTGACTTTGGAAAGCCGTTTATGGAGCGGTATAAAAGAAAAAGGCCTACAGTTGCGGTTACAAGATAAACTACATCATAAAATTTAATTGCGCCTATCAAACCAAATCCTAGGTATATTACTACCAGCTGCATTAAACGTAGAAAATCATATAATACTCCTGTAATAAAACTGTTGTTCATCTTCTGGAAACCTATAAATGAAGGTTCTGTGAAATTACCAGAAAGAGAATAGAAAACAAGTCCGAAAGCAAGTATCTTTATGAGATAGCCTACTTCTGCTGAATGGTATATAGAGGCAATTACGCCGGAAAGAGAAAATAAGACTATAGACGCAATAAGAGATGAAATTACTACAAGGATAAAATAATGCTTAATGACCCATATTAATCTGGAACCAGAATTTTGTGCACGATATTTTGATATTGCATACTGAACTGCTGAATTTACACCCAAGCCGGCAATAGTTGAAGCAAAGCCCCAATAGAGAACGACTACTGTATAATAACCGTAGTTTGTGGGCCCTAGGAACCTTACTAAAAGAACGCTGATAAGAAAGGAAACAAAGAACTTTGAGCCTGAACGGAGGAAACCGTACACGCTATTTGAAGCCACCAATCCCTGCTCTTCTTCTATGTTTATTTCATCGCTGCTGACAGGCTGTTCCATTAAAACACATGCTATTCTCTACTCGTATTGTGACATCCTCCCATGAATGAATTCATGGGCTTCCAGCTCCTAT
>JAMCSQ010000048.1 GCA_023378805.1 Candidatus Parvarchaeota archaeon
CACCGTGATTATGTATCTTATTTTACAATCTTTATCAAATAAGTCTACACCTTCTAACTCATTTTCTTTCGAGGTTTTTATAGCGATTTCCTCTTCTTTTATTCTGCCCCTTGTTTCTTTTAATAGAAACTCTTTTATCCTACCTACTGTAATCTTTTTATCATCTTCCTTTTCTTGCTCAGCTTGTATCAGTGCTATCGGTCTTATCCGTGTACCTCTCTCCTTTTTTGCAGCGTTTTCGAGCGCCTCTCTTTTTATTATACCCTGCTCCAGCGATTCCTGCCATTGTACGCTGCTTTGCAAGACTAGCGGAAGTTTAATCATATTCTCGTCCTTTAATTCTGAGGAGTGAACTTCAACAAGGACATTGCTCTCTGGTCTGGGGGTAGCAGTATACTCTATAACAAAACTAGGGTTAAGATCTTTCAGAATTTCAAAAGACAGAGAGGTTTTTGCTCTATGCCCTTCGTCTAATATAATTAATGGGTTATTAAGCCTTATTACGTTTGCTAATGAATTTATTATACCGGATTCATCTTTTTCTAACACTTTAGAGTTTTCTATATCCTGGAAATAATCTATTAACGCGCCATTTTCTTGATAAACTTTATAATTATTTTGTACCTTCTTTTCCTTTCTAAAAGCATCTAAAGTTGAGATAATTATACAAATATTGTCATCAACATCGCTCTTCCTAATTCTAAGCGCCTCTTCATTAGAGAAAACCATTACTTTATTATCAAATGCATCGTCTAAAACCGCTCTGTGCGGATCATTTCTGTCTTTTAATTTCTTCAAAGTTTGGGATTGTATCGCATCTGAAGGTACAAACCACATTATAATACCGTGTCCAAGTTTTTCTTTTAGGAAATTATCGTAAATCTCACAGATAGAATGCGAAGCTACAAAAGTTTTGCCGCCACCTGTAGGTATCTTTATGCAGATAAACGGCACATCTTCCCCAAAAAACTGAGTTTTGTATGGTTGATTGGTTATGCTAATAAATGCAATGTTTGGTTTATAGCTGGACGTGCTTGTAAGAAATTCATCAAGTTTATCCAAGCTTATTTGTTGGTATCTTTTTAATTCCATCAGTAAATCTTTACCTCATATGGTATTTGTTTAAATAAAATTTTATTTTTTTCTAGGATTCTTTCGTCAACAAGGCATTTATCAGCATAGATAATTTTGGTTTTCCCATTGTTTTTTATCTTTTTAATAAATTCTCTGTCTAAGATATTTTTTCCTATGCTATTAAATAAAAGATAGATAAAGATTGCACATTTGAACCCAATAAACTCTTTTGAGATTGTGTTTTTGTTTATGTTTGTTTTAGTTTCAGTGAAATAAATATAAGTAGCCAGTTGTTCAAATGTGCAATCTTTATCTATCTGTCCCCCTTGATCGAATAAAGGCTTATCCAACTCGCAAAACTCAAAACCGTCTTTATAATTATATTTTTTAATGGCTCTTTTTACTCTTTCAGCAGTTATATCCCTTGCGACCTTGTCTTCTAATTCAACCAAAATAAACTTGCGGTTACCACCATCTTCTTTATTCAGGTCTAAAACAGCTTGCCCAGTAGTACCAGAGCCAGCAAAAGAATCTAAAATCAAAGAATTATTATTTGCACCAATTTTCAATATCTTTGTAATTAGCCCAATGGGCTTTGAGTATTGGAATACCTTTTTGCCAAAAAGTTCACTTATCTCTCGTGCACCATTATCGTAGTTAATTTCCTTATCCGCCCACAATGACTTAACCTTTAGAGTTTTTTCAGAGCTGAGATAATCCTTTTCAAATATATCCCATCGTTGATTACCATTTTTTTCTTTAACCAGCCTTGCTATCAAATACTCTTTTTCATTATTTATCTTTTTTTTGCTCCACCGCCATGTTCCAAGTACCCCATTCTCAAATTTTGGTACCACTTTAACATAATCAGATTTTTCTTCAGTAACTATTTCTAAGGTGTTGGGATTTACGAATAAAGGGAAATGTAATGTTGGAGACATTTCTGCTGTTGCTCTTCCACCCCGCAATCGCAAACCAATTTCTCTGTACCGCCCTTTTTCATCTTCCTTGTTATATTCCTTTATCTTTTCTTCGGTAAGCTGTTCTCCACCAAGTTTCAATTCTGAGCTTTTTGCGTAGATTATAACATACTCATGAGTAAGTGCCACATTATTTGTTGATTGACGTCCTCGTGGATTTGAATAAACTGCTACGTTCGCAATAAAATTATCTTCACCAAAAATTTCATCTAGGACTAATCTTAGATTCCCTTGTTCATTATCATCAATACTAACAAAGATAACGCCATCGTCGCTCAATAAATCTCTAAGCAATTTCAATCTCGGATACATCATACAGAGCCATTTATCATGTCTAGACAAATCCTCCGATTCGGGACCGACCACCTTACCTAGCCATTTTTTGATTTTTGGAGAGTTCACTTTATCGTTATAAACCCAGCCTTCATTGCCCGTATTGTAGGGCGGATCTATGTAAATGCATTTTATCTTTCCAGCATAATACGACATTAAAGTTTTCAACGCCTCTAAATTGTCCCCATGTATTATTAAGTTTTGAGAGTTTTCCCCGACTGAAGCTGATTTTATCTTTTTTAATAACCTGAAAGGAACTTCTTTATCATGATTTACGACGGCTTCCTTTCCTATCCAATTTAATACAGGCATTCTATTATCTTGTATTTTATAGTTTAAAATGTTTATTAGAAATAAATTTATAGATTAAACCAAAGGTCACTATTATTTCTATGATTATAGCTAACAAACCATGTAAGTCTACTATTAATAAGAAAAACCCCAAAACTTCAGCATCTATTGTAAATCCATAATGATTTGATTGTACGATGGCATTATTTATGCTAGAGTGCAAAATTGGTGAAGATACAAGTGTTAGCATTATAACTAAAAATAGTATAATAATAGCATAAATTATACCTTTTAAATCCATTTTCATATAAAATTTTTTGTTAATCTCTAAATCCTATATTATTGTCGTTAAAAATGTATAGAATGTAACTGATAATTCCAATAAAAGAAACTATACCTATCCCCAATAACAATATTTCAAAGCTGGTTACTGAAGCACCGATAGCAGAGGCTATAACAATGAATAAGAATATTATTAACGTTGCTTTTACTCCATCAATGCTATCTCTGGTAAAGTCCATTCTCTATCCTCAGACAAATCTTTAAAATCATAGTCAAAGCCTGGTGCTTCTTGATAATGCGCAAAATTATGTTTTATGGGAGCATTAAATTCTCTTTCAGGTAGTATTATAAGACAATGTCCTGCAACAATTCTGCCACTATTATCCACCTTAACTTCCTTACACAACATCGAAGGACCACGGTTTTTAGGAAAAATAATATTATCTATGTTTTCATTATATACGTTTCCTTTAATTTCCGAATTTCTGATATAATTTTCTTGATTCATATTATTGTATAATCTCCATTAATTTATAAACTTTACTAATTCGAGTATGGTAAGTTATATATACCAAAATCGCTTGATGTATTACATGCTAAGCGCGAATGTCGGCGTAAAAACCGCAACAAACTACAAAGTTCTCAGCGATTTGGAAAAGAAGATTTTCCTGTTTATAGCAGTGCATCAGGACAAAAAATTAAGTATATCAAAAATTGCAGACAGGCTGGTTACTAATCAAACACTTGTTTCTCGGATATTAACCGAGATGGAAGAGGATCAACTAATAACAAAGGTAAGAGACGAAAAGAATTCTAAAATAAAACATCCGGAACTAACAACAAAC
>JAMCSQ010000049.1 GCA_023378805.1 Candidatus Parvarchaeota archaeon
TCCATAAAGCTGTCAAATGCTAATAGAAGAACTTTCTATAAATTAAGGAAATGGCAGCCAAGAATATCTACTGCATATGAAAGAAATTTAAAGTTTGCACTTACAGAACTAAGGCATGCTAGCAATCGTTTGCACGTTTCAAATATAATACAGGAAGAAGCAGCGAAAATGTATCGAGAGGCAATAACAAGAAGATTAGTAAGAGGTAGATCAATGGAAAGCGTAATTGCCGGAGCTCTTTATGCTGCAGCAAGAAAGCATAACAGACCGATAACATTAGATGAAATATCAGATACTTTTGAGGTAGAAAGAAAAGAAGTTGGAAAGGCATACAGATTGCTTTGTAGAGAATTAGGAATAAAAATATTGCCCACATCACCAAGCGATTACATCTATAAATTTGCTTCAGAGTTAGGGGTTTCGAATAAAACCGTTTCTGATGCGGTAAAACTACTTAAAGAAGCAGAGGACAAAGGGCTTACGAGTGGTAAGGGCCCGATGGGTATAGCGGCTGCAGTGCTTTACGTTGCGACTCTCATAAACAAAGAAAAGAAGACACAGAGAGATGCTGCAAAGGCCGCAGGTATAACAGAAGTAACAATAAGAAACAGGTACAAGGAACTTTATAAGGTTTTAAACCTTAAAGAAAGATTTAAGATAGACGATTAAATCAGCATATAAAAATCTTATTAAACACTTGTATGCCTTTTTATTATATGGATTTTTTTAAAGAAGGCAAAGTAAAGTTCTTTGCAGAAGATAAGCAGCTAAAAAAAGCAGAGGTGTTCTTTAATCCAAAGAGAAAGTTTGACAGAGATCTAAACGTTCTTCTTGTTAGTTCTTTAATGCATAAAAATTCATCAGGTTTAGAGTTGTTTTCAGGAAGCGGAGTTCGTGGTTTAAGGCTCTGTATCGAAACAGGAAAGTTTTCAGTATTTGCTTTCAACGATATAAAATCTAAGGAAATCGTTGAAAAAAACCTACAGGCAAACAGAGGAAAACTTTTAAAAATTGATAAAAAAGTAACTGGCTTCGATTCAGCATCCTTTGAAACCAGCAAAAAATATGATTATATAGATATAGATCCATTCGGTTCTCCGGTTTTTTATCTTAATTCTGCACTTAAGCTGTTAAAGAAAGAGGGTATACTTGCGGTGAGCGCAACCGATACAGCGGCGCTTATGGGCAGTGCACAGAAGGCCTGCATGCGCAAATATGGATCGGTTTCACTTAAGACGGCCTATAGTAATGAGCTAAGTATACGGATACTTATAAAAAAGGTAATAGAAGAAGCGGCAGTTCATTCAATTAAACTTCTTCCATTACTGTTCAATTTTGAAGGTAATTTTTTGAGGATATATCTTAAGTCAATTGCTTCTAATGTAAAAGAAAGGATAGGATATGCATATCAGTGCAGCAAGTGCCCTTCCAGACAGATAAAAGAAGAAGCTAAATGCAGTTACTGCGGATCCAAGACGCATAGGATGGGAAAGCTATGGCTTGGGCCTTTATACAGCAAAAAACACGTAATAAAAATGCTTTCTGCCTTAAATAGGGGTACTTTGGATTTTCCAGAGGATTCCATTCTAAAACTATCGGATTACCTTACAAGGCTTTCAAAGGAATTAGATGTTTTCTCTTATTATACTACAAGCCAACTATCTTCCTTTTTAAAACAGCCTGAATTTAGTATATCAAGATTTAAAGATAAAACAGTGTTATCTCCAAAAGGCTTTAGGATTGCAAGCAGCTTCTCTGACTTTTTGAATAATGGTTTAGAATGATTAAGAAAGTTTTATATCTTGATTCATTGCCTGGCCGGGTAATCCTCTTCTGAACCTTATTATTACTTTTCCTCTTCCTCCATGGGCTTTTACTATCACACCCTTTATTGATGACTTAGAGAATGCAATCTCAACTTTTTTGCCGATGAATTTTTTGGCTTCTTCTCTGTTGTTTACTTTGTCTATGCTGGCTATTGCCTGATTTACCTTCTGCGTCTTTCTTCCTCTCCTATAAGATAATAGTTTTGCCATATCATTCCTCCTTTTGCATGTATTTATCCTTTATTTCTTTGTCCGTTTGCTTTAATAAATCCTTGTCTATTATCGGTTTTGTTTCTCCCTTCTTTTCTCTAAGTTTTTCTATTATGGACGTTATCTTTTCTACAATGTATTTACTGTCTTTAAGCTTTTTGTCGAAATCCTCACCAGTTATCTCCTTTACCTCACCATGGTCTATTCTCTTGAACCATTTTACTATCTCATCTACTTTTTCTATGTCTTGATGTGTAAGTACTTTCTCCTTTGCAACTGCTATATCTTCAAGCTCCTTTGCAACCTGCTTTGGTACAGGTGGTAGGTAACCGTATTCCATAAGCAAAGCCTGACCAGCTGCTACTACCGAATTATAAAGGTCTAAGCTTAGTTTTGTGGTTAATACATTTTCAGCAAGCATTAACAATCCTTCTGCGTTCTCCACATTTGCATTTATTGATTCTACTGTAGGTATTATATTTCCAGTCTTGTAAAGCATCTGTATTGGAACAAAGAAACCCGTATCATAAACTGCTACTCCGTCCCTTAATAAAGTAAGTATAACCGGGTTTGGTTTTATTATCGAAGCCCAGAACTCGGATAAAGGATATGCCTGTGCGTGTATTTTATCTGAAAAATCCCTTGCTATCTCAGCCATCTTTGCGAACAATCTGTCTCTCAGCTGTTCAAGGGTAAATTTTTGTATATCAGTGTCATCTACTATAAATGCAACGTCTATGTCAGAAGTATTTGTCATACCAGTTTTCGTCTTTGAACTTCCGAATACAACAATCGATTTTATATATCTTCTAAAAAGGCTTAAAACCCTCAGAAAATATGCTCTTATAGAATTTGCATCTTTTGAAGGGAGTACTTTATTCAAAACATCAAAAGATAGACCTGCAAGTTGTCCAGGAGGCTCTACTGACTCAGCATTCTCACCTTCTCCGATCTCTAGACCTATAAACGACCCCATATAATCTACTCTTTCATTCAGCTCATCTATTTTTGACGATAGTGCGTCTATTGTTGAAAAAAGCTTATTTAAAGTCGCTTCTATTGGATTTATGTTCTCAGTTTGATGCATATTACCTCCATTTATGTGTTTATGAATCTGATTATTTATAAGCCTTTGCTAAATTTTATGTTTTATTACCTTTTTAGTTATTTATAATAATAGTTTTTACTTTTTAAAGTCAATTCATGTAACAATATTTAAATTAGCAGTATCTAATAAGACTTATGAACATACGAGAAGTAAGCGCAATAACAAAGAAATTAAAAGGACCACAAACTAATCTTGCTACTGTAAATGACTGGATAAATGAGCTTGAAGCCAGGGCTTCAGGCACAGAGTCCCATTACAGAGGGGAGATAGACTTCAGATATTCATCTAGTGAAGAAATACCTAATCCAGGGTTTATAGGTAATCCTTCAGGCTATCAATTCACCAGGGACATATTAAAAAGATATCACTTTCAGCCAGAATACTATTCAGTGACACAGATGTTCGCTGCTCTTGGGTATAGAAGCCTTAAAACGGCAGAAACAATAGATCCTTCTGCTGTTTCAGGCTTGATGAATATGGTTTTCGAAAAAAGGAAAAATCTGCAGGATAGAGTAATGCAACTCCTTGGAAACATAAATACTGTTTTAAAGTCAATTATAGCAATAATCTATGAACTCAAGGAGCTTGACAGAAATCTTTATTTGTATCGGGAATTAAAGGACAATGACAAGGAGAAGGCGGAAGCGGCCGAACTTGCGCTTAAAAGGGTATTTCTTGACAATGTTGATTCCAGGAAGGGAGGCGCGAGTCTTTCATCGCTTTCAAGATCACCTACACAGGGTCAGGGCGGTCCAGGTTTTATAGACATAATGTCTGTTTTTTATCAGGTTAAAAGCCTAAAAGACATCCAGAATATAGAAAGAAATGAGCAGTATAAAAATATCCTAAAAAATAGATATATAGAGTATGAGAAGTGGAAGGAAATAAATGGTAATGATCTTAAGAATAGAAAGAGCCTGCTGCTCCAGTACCTTAAAAGCCAGATGGGTTCGTTTAATCTTTATGTTGACTGGTGCTCTACAGATCTTTCGCTGCTTTCAAGGATGGGCTTAGATACAGCTAAAAAGGCAGACGCATACCTTAGAGGGTCGGGAAAACCGGATATTTTCGAGAATGAAGTTTTCAAAGTAACAGTCATTGCTTATAGGCCTGTATATGCAGGAGAGTATGATGTAGAATATGCGAGGTTATTCAAAAGTAAGGGGCCAGAAATAATTATAAAGGCGGAACCAAAAAGCATAGCCGGAAATTTGATTTCGAGGGGCTATGAAGAGCATAACAGATCATTTATATATAATAGACTTAAAAAATACGGGCCTCTTGTTATCGCAGCAATTAAAATACAGATGGACTTTAAGGAAAAACCGAGTAAAGAGCAGATACAGCCGCCCTATGAAGGTACTTTATATTTTCGTGGTTACCCTTACTGCTTTACACCAGAAGAATTTTATCTTTACAAAGGGGCACAGGCTGCGAAAATACAGAAAACAGTCTTTGCATCCGTAGATCAAGTAGTTTTTAATTCTCTTAATGTAATAAAAGAAGACCTGGATAAGTACGTTAAGGAGGCGGACGAGGAAGAAAAGAAGAACAAAGAGAAAAAGCCCCAGAAAGAATATGCCTTCATGGATATTTACAGGGCATTCAAGGATGACTTTGCGGGGATTTCAAAGTCATTTTCAGCAATCTCATCTGTTGAAAAACACAAGACCAAATTTTCGGAAGAGCAGGCAGAGATATATGAGATGCTTGTCAATGCAAAACGCTTTTCCTCAGCAAGCATTAAAGATGCAATTGAAGTAGGGCTGTTTGTTTCAAATAAAGAGACAACCTATATATATGATGAATTAAAGAGGAGGGGCAGTCTGTTGAACTGGAAACCTCCTTTTTCGGTGAATTGATTATGAACAGTAAGGGACAGATGCCAATAACGGAAATAATAGCTATAATTCTGGCAATAATAGTTTTGTTCGCAGGAATCATAATAGGTTTAATATTTACAGGAGCAGGTTCAACAATTGCAAAGGACATGACAAGCGTTTTTTCATTCAGTTGGCTTTACGGCAAGGGAATATGAATGATAACGGCGTTGTAAGCGGCGTTTTTCTGTATATAATCCTAATAATAATAGGCATACTTTTGATAGTAATCTTTTTGGAGATTTTTACGCCATATAAGTTTACAGACCTTTTTAAGGCTTTTATATCAAAGTCAAATAGTTTAAATGTGAGTAGTTATGAATAATAAAGGAGTTGAAAGTTACATTCTTCTGATAATAATAACGCTGATAGTTCTTATATTGATAATAATATTCTATTTATTCTTGTTCTCACCAAGCACAATACATAAACTTATACCGGCAGTTCCAAACATATAACATGGAATCAGTCTGGTTTTATGTTATAGCCGTTATATTGGGGATAACACTGCTTTTAGTCTATTTATTTTTGGTAGGTCCGGCAGCGCTTTCTAAGGACATATCTGGCTTTTTTTCGGGGATAAGTTCATCAATAATGGCAGGCTTTAAGAACGCATATTAACATTTTTATACTTTTGGCAGCTATTAGGGATTATGATTACTTACAGTGAATTTCTCAGGATAAGAAGACAGGAGCAGGAAGACAACCGGACACTGACAAAATTCAATGATGATTTATTTGAAGAAATGAAGGAGTATATAGCCATAAACAAAAATTCCTTGGAAGAAGCGAAGAAAATGAACGATGAAAAAAAATTAGAGGAGATATCCACACAGATAAAAAATGCAATATCGACATTGGAGCAGATAATAAATTTAAGGATGATTAAAATTGCAGGGATGGCAATATTAGATGTTGATAGTGAGCAAGCAAAGACAAATATGCTTTCTAAAGAGATAATCTTTTTTGACAACCTGCTAACACTTTCAAAGCAGTATAAATCAGGGGTAATAACAGAGGTTAAGTCTATAGAGCCAAAGAAACTGCAGAGGGTTGAAAGCAATGACAGTGAAAGTGAGAAGGTTGTTATAAAGATACTTTCTGATATCCCTAAGTTTGTTTGGAGAAACGACAAATCCTACGGCCCTTTCAGTTTTCCAAATGTAATAGAAATAGACAAGGATGTAGCGCAGATACTTATAAAGAGCGGAAAAGCAGAGAGCGTGTAAATGACCCTCTTCAAGGAAAAGATAGAAGACAGAGAATACCAGAATAAGATATTCGAAACGGCAAAAACAGGTAACACTCTTGTCGTATTGCCTACGGGTCTTGGAAAAACAATAATAAGCGCTATGCTTGTTGATTCCAGGATAATAAAATACCCGTCTTCAAAGGTTCTTTTCTTGGCACCTACAAAGCCGCTCGCAAATCAGCATTACAAAACTTTTTCTTCATTGCTTGCAGTAAATCCTGGCATAGTAAGTGGTTCAGTATCTAGCAGCAAAAGAATAAAAATCTATGAAGAATCACAGTTAATATTCGCAACGCCACAGACCATAGAGAATGACCTGGCAAAAAATATCATAGACTTCTCAAATTTCAGCTTGCTTATAGTTGACGAGGCCCACCATACAATAGGAAATTACTCTTATGTCAAGATAGCAAAAGCATATTCTGAGCAGTCAATTCATCCACTTATACTTGGACTTACTGCTTCCCCTGCATCCGATAGGGAAAAGATAAAGCTGATATGCGGCAATCTGCAGATAAGTAATGTCGAAATAAGATCCGACGATGATCCCGATGTTATACCTTATATACAAAAAAAATACATAGAAGAGATAAAAGTAAATCTTCCGCAGGAAATGCTCGAGCTTGCCAACAAGCTAAAGTTGCTGATAAGCGAATCGATAAGTGAACTACAAGAGATAGGCCTGTTGAAAAACGTGCAGAAAACTAGAATAAACAAAGTTACCATCCTGTTGCTCCAGAAAAGCCTTCAAAGGCAGATGTTCAGTGGAAAAAGAACGTATTATCTTATTAGAGGGATAATACTAACTTCGAAGATTTTGAAGCTTTATCATGCTTATAACTTATTGTCAACACAGAGCCTTGCCGCGTTTTTGAATTTCCTAGAAAAGATACAAACTGGTAAGGCAAAGACCGATAAAGATCTTTCTTCAAACAAAAGGTTCCTTGAAATCAAAGAAAGAACTACAGAATTGCTAGAAAATGGGATAGAACATCCTAAGCTTAAACAGCTTCAAATTATATTCACAAATTATTTCAACGAATCAAAAAAGGCCATAGTGTTCGCACAGTACAGGGATACAGTAGATGTAATATACAACAGCATATCTAAGATACCGGGGATAAGGCCTATAAAATTTATAGGGCAGGGGAAGGGAGGGCTGTCACAGAAAGAGCAGGTCAATATAGTACAGGATTTTGAATCAGGGATTTACAATGTACTTGTTTCAACAAGCGTTAGCGAAGAAGGCATGTCTATAAAAGGAGTTGATCTTGCAGTATTCTATGAAACAATACCCAGTGCAATAAGAAACATTCAGCGCAGGGGCAGAGTAGGAAGATTCTCCGCTGGAAGAATATTTATATTGATTACAATAGGAACAAATGATGAGGGTTATTATTGGCTTTCTAAAAGAAGGGAAAAAACAATGAAAAGGATTATAAAAAACATAAAGGAAAATCCAGATACAATAAAGCAAGATGGGACATTGCACCCTTTTATCTAATTAAGAAGATCCTTTCCTAGGGAAGGCACGGGAACGAAATCAGTAACATATCTACCCACAAAAGCAACACTATATATAATATGTTTTATGGAAAATAAGTCATACCTTCTTGCGCGTTAAATTAATTAATTTATTTTGTAGTAAGCTATTAATTTTAAACTGTACCACCAAAAATAACAGATGGCATAACTCCATTTGGAGGTGCGGATCTCTCATCAAACCACTGTAAGAAAGTATTTCCTGAAGTACCAGTGTGTATGAGTAATTGGTAACTAATAGGATGCGGTAAAAATGTACTATTTGTAACTGTGTATTCATCACTATAATTATACTCAGAAAATGCCGTTGTTCCGCTGCTTTCTAACCCAACTGTCCAAACGCCATAAGCTTGTACGTAGTTGGTCGGGGTTTTTGTGTTGTTTAAATATAGGTAATACCCCGATACTAATTCATTTGCACCAATCATCCAACTGTCTCCTATAGGGTTACAATTTATACAGTCTCCTGCTCCAAAATCAAATCCATTCGCACCATTGTTAAATGTTGGTTTACCATAGAAATCAAATACGGAACCTGCAGAAAACGACGGTATAGAATATAGAAAACCGAAACCTGAGCCGGGTACATCCAATGTTAATCCATTATCAACACTGTACGAAAGAGAAGAAACGTTAAATTTGCTTTTATTTAACGAGGTGCCAGAAAAGTTATCATAAAAATTGAATACGTTAGCACCGTCATCATATTCTCCATAACTACTTGAAAGCGTTGGAGCTTCGCCATTATTAACATTATTAAACAGAACGGTTGAAGTAGGCAAAGCCAATTCAGCTTCTATAGTTAGCACTGAATTTGCAGGCA
>JAMCSQ010000050.1 GCA_023378805.1 Candidatus Parvarchaeota archaeon
CAACCTGAATTTGTATGCTATCAGCATATTGTTATTCTGCCTTTTCTGCTATTTATGTTTTCCATTCTTCTAGTTCGCTTTCATTCCACCTCTAAAGAGCGTGGGTCTTCCCGCTCACACTTTATAAAACATATTATTATTGTTAAAAAATACGTATAACGATTTAGGCCTTAATTTTTCAACACTTCTAGTACATTGACAAGCTATTTTCTAGAATATCTGTAGTTATACCATGTTTTTCACCATGCAACCGTATTTTCATCATTCCAGCTATACCTCCATCCGATGTTCCTACAAATACTCCCATAAATAGTGTTGAAACCCTTTTTATTTTAAGATTTATAATATTTTATTACAGTCTTACCTCTTTGAAAAGGATAAATTTTACTAAAAACACAAATAAACATGGAACCTATTGTTCATGTAATGTCCAAAAACGGGATGTTTCTCTTTCGATTTAATAATAGTGAGTTCGGTTCTAAGTGGTGTGGAATATGGAAAGGTGGCCAGAAATACTTTGATTACTTTGCTTTCAAGCTTGATGATGAATTCCTGTCAGAAACTAACTTCAAAAAGTTTTTATTTTACAATTCACAGTTTTCCACACTTCTATTCGAAACTTCAAAAGGAAAAGTAATGGAAGAAGTTAAATGCTACGACGACTCTATTTTAGTTTCCATAACTCCTAGCTTTGATTCTGCTATAACATGTGAGGTTGGAATAAACATAAGAAAAAGAGATGAAAATTATGAAAAAGGAAAACGATATGATCTAACAGAAATGAAAAACAGGATAAAAGCAGAATTAAATGGCAAAGCGGCATATGTCTGCTTTCCAAACGGAAAATTTGAAAGAGAGGAATACTATGGAGTGCACTCTCCAGGGTTATATGCATTGAAAATGGGGCTTACTCATTACTTGGATAAAGGAGAAGTACAAAATAAATATGTGCCTGGAAACATTACATATAAAATAAAAGCAAATGAAACTTATGATATTCTTTTTTCCAGTAAAGAAATGGATTTTGATTCCATTTATAAACTTATAAAGAACAAGATAAAATACGCAGAAGAATATGGTGAGATAATTAAAAGTGAAAGCAAAAAGTTCGATGTAGATATAGTTGACAAGGAACTTGTAATGGATTCTATAGACAGCATTTACTCATACACAAACTTCAATGAAAAGGAATTTTATGCGGGTTTTCCTTATTTCAACGAATTCTGGCTGAGGGATGCACTGATTGTTTTGCCTTCGTTTCTTTCCATGGGCAACTTTTCATTTGTAAGAGAGATTTTGTTAAAGGTAGCATACAAAATAGATGAAAGAGGGTTACCTAATACAATGGATGGCAGTTTGTACCCAAAGGATGTACTCGGCCTTTTTATAATAGATTTATATGAATATTTCAAGTACACTGCAGACCGCTCATTAATTGATTTAATTGCGGACAAAAAGGAAACCATAATGAAAACATGCAGTAGCTGGATGGAAAACGGATTTATACATGACAAAGGCAATGAAACATGGATGGATTCTATTTCTAGAGAATTTTCAGTTGAAATACAAGCTATATGGGCAAAAGCTATGATTGCAGTTTATTCAATGTTTAAGGACCAAAATGCAAAGGAAATAGCGGATACATTGAAAAAAAATCTTAACAGTATGTTCAAAGAAGACCATTTAATGGATCAAAAAGACAAAGATATAAACAGTGCAAACCAGATATTCGCATTGTACTTTAATGTTGTTGATTCGGAAAAAAAGGAAAAGATAATAAAAAACATAGAAGATAATCTATTATCAGAGTATGGCATTTTATCGGTATCAAAAAATGATAGAACATTTGATTTCAGCGGCTATCAAAATGGCGCTATCTGGCCTCTTCTTACTGAAATGTTTGCGGCTGTGGCCTTCGAAAATGAAAAAAATGAGCTTGGCAAAACACTGCTTTCAATACTTAAAGATAAAAATGACAATGCGCAATGCTCTTCCAGAATAAACGAAATTTTCCAGCCGGATGGCAGTCCTAAGGGATGCCCTTCACAGGCATGGTCAATAGGGTTGATACCATTTATAATAGAAAGATATATTATGGGAGTAGAACCGGATATTCCAAACGGTGAGATAGCGATAAATAAAAGAAACGAAATAAAAGCAAGAAAGGAACTAAATTTGGGAGGGAAAAGAATAACACTTGATATAAATAACGGTAATGTGAAATCAAACTACGGCCTATTGGAACTATCTGACAGATTCATTTTAGAGCTTTGACTTTAGAAAGAAACTTCTTTATGTCTTCAAGGAACTTTTCCTTGCTGCCCATATTGTCTATGTAGTAATCAGCTGAAGCGATAACCTCCGCGATTCCATAGCTCAATTCAAGCTTCTCACGCCATTCAAATTCGCTATAAGATGAAAAATCGCTTTCATTTTTCCGTTTGACTATCCTTTTGAACCTTACCTGCTTATCTGCTATTATCCCAAGGATTATAGGTTTATATCCTTCTTTTTTCACTTCTTCAACCTCTGACATTCTTCTTGAACCATCAAGCACTGCAATGTTTGCAGTTTTAAATACTTCAAACAATTCCTTTTTAACTAGGTCAATAACATATTTGTTTCCATGTTCTTTAGTCATCCTTTTTGAGAAAAGCCTTATTGATCTGTTATTTATCTCTATTCCTCTTCTTCTCATTTCTTTTCTTACTGCATCGCCCATACCTATTACAGGCACTTTTAGTTTTTGAAATTCAAGTGCAGCAGTTGATTTTCCGCTGCCTGGCATCCCTGTTAGTATTATAACTTTTTTCATAATCAATCTTTAACCTATATCAAGATAAATACTTATTGAATTATATGTCCTGTGAAAGAGAATAAATCAGGTATTTTGGATAACCAAGATATGGAACAATATATTCGACTTTTCCAACCACATGACTATACGGTATATTATACTCAAATGGAAGCGAGAAAGGATTCGCGTCTCCTTTTGTAGTATAATAATATGTGCCATTTAATTCTGTTTCGTTTACGACTCTATGTATAATATCTTCGTCTAATCCTTCATAATTTATATGATAGATTATAACATCTCCAACTTTTATCTGAGAGGGAGGAACTTTGTACGCTATGGCCAATGAGCCTATATTTATGCCATTAGGAAACGGCCAGCTCTTAACAGCTGACATGTTATAGCCGTGCGATTCAAGCCAGCCATAATAAGTTGAATTTATTTCTGGCTGCTGATGCACCATGCTGCCGGATACAACTGCACTTACATAACTTATAGGAGTAAAAGCATACACAGAAGGCAAAGCTACGTATACAAACAGAACATAAAAAACCACTATGTAAAAAATAATTGAATATGGACTATTGCCAGTAACTAATTTCTTTGCAAAGGATTCGTTCTCTTGCTTTTTCATTTTTTACTTGAATAAGGAATTTAATTCCTTCTTCGCTTCCTTTAAATCCGATTCTGTCTTTTCAATTATCTTTTTAAGCGTCTTTTCTGCGTCTTTTCCTTCGGTTTTCATGACAAAAATAGAAGATTTTTCCAGAGGATGTTCCATCACAAACCCTGCAAAACTGACTTCATCAAATGAATCCGCTTCTTCCTTAATAAGATTAAGAACAGACTGAGTGCCTCCCTGTACCCTGAATTTTATAGACGATTCACTTTTTTCCAAAACCTTTATTTCCATCATTTAAATAACCTCTTTTTATTTTAATAGTTTTCTATACGTGACATCCTCCCATGAATTCATTCATGGGCTTCCAGCTCCTATTAAAAGTTTTAACTTCTTCATAGCGTATAGTTCCTGATTCTTTGGATCATGGCTCGTAGACCTTGCTTGAATATTCAGCTTAGCAAGTTCCGCTGTCAGAGGATTCTCAACAGGCTTAAATTCCCCTCTGTCCGATGGTATTTGATTCAGTCCTATTTACTTAAGACCGAAATTCCTTATGTTTATTGCTGCGTTTATATCCCTATCTAGTGTAGTGAAGTTGAAGAATTGTGGCACTCTAAATACCACTTCTGCTATTTATGTTTTCCACTTTTTTCGCTTTATCCTGCAATTTATTAACTTGTGGGTTTTCCGCTCACCTTTGATAAATGTATAGCGTTGACTTATCCATCATTCACACTTAGTATATCCGCAATTCTTACAGATAAAACAGCCGTTCTCAAATATAAGTGTTTTTTGGTGACATTCTGGGCACACTGTAGCTTTCTCATTCTCTAAACTGTCATCATTTTTCAAAACTCCATGCAGGGTTTCATTTTCCTTTTCTAGATCTCTGTTCTTTAGTGCAAGCTCTATTGCCTTTGCTATCCCATCCGGAATCGAGAATATCTGTATGCCATTGAACCAAATTGAGTTACCGCCTTTTATCCCTTTTAAAGTACGTATAACCCGGGTTACATTCCCTCCTGACTGGAGATATATACTTATCAACCTGCCAAGGGCCTCTGTAAAACTCTTTTCAGTCTCGCCAGATCTACCCATATCTATAAAAACTTCTTTTATCTTTCCGGTTTCATCCTTGTTTACAGTAAGGTACATTTTACCCTGAGAAGTGGGTATTCTTATAGTTGTTCCGCTTAATACAAAAGGCCTTTCCTCTTCGATCAATTTTTCTTCGTGTTCCTCTTCCAGCGGTTTCTCGTCAGTTGCTTTCAATATATCTTCTTTGGATCCTTCTCTATAAACTGTTATTGATTTGCAGCCGAGTTTCCATGCGTATCTGTACACTTTGTCAACAGTGTCGGCATCCGTATCTGCAGATAAATTTACGGTTGATGAGATAGATGAATCAATATGTTTCTGTATAGCTGCTTGCATCTTTACCCTAAAGAAAGGATCAATTTTATGAGCAGTAACAAATGTTTCAGGAAGGTCTTTCTTGTCTTTTATACCAAACTTTTCTAGGTATCTTTTCACAAATGGATCAAGAACCTCAAATTTTTCCTCTGATAAAGATTCTGACCTACGGGTATAACTTAAAGCAAAGATAGGCTCGATTCCACCACTTACACCTGCCATAGAAGAGATAGATCCTGTTGGAGCAACTGTGAGTATGCATGCATTTCTTAGCCCGGTCTTTGCTATCTTATTCAAAAGATTTTTATCCAGCCTCTTTACAAAGTTCCTTTGAAGATGTTTTTCCGCAACAAATCCAGGAAATGATCCTTTTTCTTTTGCAATGTTTGAACTTTCATCATATGCTGTTTCCTTTATTCTTGTCATTAAATAGTCAACGAACTCTATTGCCTTGTCACTGTCATATTTAAGATTCATGCTTATGAGCATATTTGCAAGGCCCATTATACCTAAACCTATTCTTCTTGCATAAACGGTTTCATCTGCCTGCTCCTTCAAAGCATGTCTATTATAACTGTAATCCAGTACATTGTCAAGGAAGCGTACTCCATAACGCACTGTTTTATCTAAATTTTCCCAGTCTACTTCTGCTTTGTCCGTAAATTGATTTTTTACAAAATAATCAAGATTAATCGCCCCTAAATCGCATGCACCATAATTTTCCAAAGGCTGTTCGCTGCACGGATTTGTTCCCTTTATTGCCATCCTATCATCGTATTCTGTGGGTGATTCGCTTTTCATCCTATCCCAAAACATTATCCCAGGGTCACCGGTATTAACAGCGGTGTCTATTATTTTATTCCAAATATCCCTCGCTTTTATTTCTCTTTTAAATTCTACTTTATCATTTTTAAAGTACAGAGTAAACGGTTTATCATCTTCAACGGCCTTCATAAACTCATCATATACTTTTACACTTATGTTTGCATACCTAACGCTTTTCTTATCCTTTTTAATGGTTACAAAATCTTCTATATCGGGATGTGTAACATCCAAGGTTATCATCAATGCTCCTCTTCTGCCAGTCTGGCCTATTATCCCGGTAGTAACGGAATAAAGTTCCATAAAAGAAGCAGAACCGGTTGAAAACCTTGCGGCATTGTTTACTGCTGCTCCCTTGGGTCTTAAAATCGAAATATCTATTCCTACCCCTCCACCATATGAATAAGTTCTGGCCATTTCTTTAGCCGTATCATAAATGCCCTCTAATGAATCCTTTTTGATTGGAAGATAATAGCAATTAAGTAATGTAGCTTTATGATTTGAACCGGCTCCAAATAAAATTCTTCCTCCTGGGACAAACTTAAAATCTTCTAACAACCAGTAAAAATTTTTTTCTATTTCTTTTTTTATATCTTCTTTTTCTACGCTTGCTAATTCTCTTGAAATCCTTTTCCACATCTCTAAAGGAGTTTTTTCTATTCTATTTCCTTCAAGATCAGAAAGAGAATACTTCTCATAAAAAATCCTAGCTCTTAATTCATCATTATCAAAAAATTCTAAAGTTTCTTTAGGTAAATCTATCATAAACTCCCCCCTCAATAAAATTATATAATCAAAAGTATGCAGATGATGTTAATGCACATAAATATGACCTCGCTCTGATTTTTAATTAAAGGAGGTGATCCAGCCGCATGTTCCCATACGGCTACCTTGTGGCGACTTAACCCTACTCACTGAACCTAGATTCGGTTATCGCATAACGACAATCT